>CAIRTN010000299.1 GCA_903881515.1 uncultured Rhodospirillales bacterium
CCAAACGAAGCAGCGGTGGTCCGACTGATCGGCGCGTTGCTGCTGGAGCAGAACGACGAATGGACGGTACAGAGGGCACGCTACATGACCCTGGAAACCATCGCTCCGCTGAGCGATGATCCCATCGTCAGAATGCCAGCATTGGCAGACTGACCGCGCAGCAAACGCTGCTCAGGAGAACCGCTCCTACACCACGCCAGGGGACACGACCGTGGCCTGCCGTTTCGGAGTCAGCGTGTCGTATGTCGTCAAGGCGCGGCAACGGCTGGCGCGTACCGGCGCTGCGACGCCGCGGCCTCAGAAGCCGCCAGTTGTGCGTCTTCTTGTACATCTCCATGAGGCGATTGCGGCCGAGATGGCGGCCCGATCGGAGACGACCATTGCCGAATTGCGGGAATGGTTGCTGCGCCAGCATGGCGTCTCGGCCAGCATGGGCACAGTGTGGGCTACGCTGTCGCGGCTTGGCCTGACACTGAAAAAAAGTCGATCCGCGCGGCAGAGCAGGAGCGTGCGGACATCGCCGAAGCGCGCCGGGCCTGGCGTGAACTGCAGCCCGAGTTGAAGCCAGAGAAACTGGTCTTTCTCGATGAAACCTGGGCCAAGACCAACATGACCCGGCTTTACGGTCGCGCGCCGCGTGGCAAGCGGCTGATCGGCACAGCACCGTTCGGGCACTGGAACACAACCACCTTCATCGCCGGCCTGCGACATGATCGGATTGTCGCACCCATGGTGCTGGACGAAGCTATCAACGGCCGCGCCTTCAAAGCCTGGGTGGAGAAGAGCCTGGCGCCCACGCTCACGCAAGGCGACACGGTTGTTGCCGACAACCTCGGCAGCCACAAGGTCGCGGGTGTGCGGGAGGCAATCGAGGAACGCGGCGCGCACCTGCTGTTCCTGCCAGCCTATTCGCCGGATCCGAATCCAATCGAGCAGGTGTTTGCCAAGCTCAAAGCGCTGCTGCGAAAGGCCGACCCAAGAAGCCGCGAGGCGCTTTGGAAATCCATTGGTGCATCACACGACCGCTACAACTCAGCCGAATGCACAAACTACGTCCGTCACTGCGGATACGGACACCCTACGTGAAATTGTTCTAGAAGAATGTAGAGTGAAGCTGTAACTTATTGACATCGATTTTATTGTGTAATAAGAACGTTCCGCCCGATCACACTGCCCGTTTCCGCCCGCGCATGCGCCACGGCAACTGCCGACAACGGCATCACCGCAGCGACGCGCGGGTGAACCTTGCCTTGCTGCACCAGGCGGACGGCATCTGCCAGTTGATCGGCCCGCACACTGCCAACGCCCAGCAACTGCGCGCGGCGGAAGAATATCCGGGCCGGATTGATCGAAATCTGCTGCTTCAGCAACTGGCCGACAAACACGTAGCGCCCGCCCATCGCCAACTTTTGAAGCAAGCGGTGAAAACCATACTCCCCACATTGTCGATCACCACATCCACCCCGGCGCCGTCGGTGAGTACCATCACCTCGGAGGAAAAGTCCCGCCCGTCCCCACCGACCACCACATGATCCGCCCCTGCCTTCCGCAGCGCCTGCACCTTGGCTGTCGAGCGGGTGAGCGCGATCACCGTCGCGCCTGCTGCCTTCGCCAGTTCGATCGACGGCAATCCCAGCCCCCCGCTCGCCCCGCTGATCAGCACCGTGTCGCCAAGCTGGACATGCGCGGTATCGCGCACGGCATTCAGCGCCACACCAACGGTGGGACCGAGCATGCAACCGGTGGCGAAATCGAGCGCATCGGGCAGTTCCACCAGCACTTCATCGGGAACCACGACATACTCGGCGTAACCGCCATGCACCGCGCGGCGCTCCGGGCAGGCGGTTTCCATGCCATTGCGGCAGAATCGGCAGCGGCCGCAGCTATGAAACACCTTGCAGCACACCCGATCGCCTGGCTTCACGGACGTCACCCGCGCACCTACCCGCTCGACGGTGCCAGCGATCTCGTATCCAAGCACCACCGGCAGTTTCATGTCCGCGCGATAGGTTCCGTTGCGCTCGACCACATCGTGATAGGACACCCCGCACGCGCCAACCCGCAATAGCACCTCTTCCGCCCCGGGCTCCGGGGTCGGCACCTCCTCGATGCGCAGCACCTCGGGCCCACCGAAGCCGCGCATCACGGCGGCCTTCATGGCCCCTTGACCACCCCGGCGTCATGCAGCCGGGCAATCGCCCCCGCCGGCAGTTTAAGCACCTCGGCCAGCGCCCAATCCGTATCTTCGCCAAGTCGCGGCGCGGGCCGGGTTGGATGCATCGCTTCGGCCCCGAAGGTGAGCGGCGCGCGCGGGGCCAGCACGTGACCGACACCAGGCTGCTCGATCTCGGAAAACAGCGGATTGGCCGTGGTGCAGCGCGGGTCCTCATGCACCAGTTGGCCGAAATCCTGGAACGGTCCCCACAGAACGCCGGTGCCATCGAGCGCCGCGGCAATCTCGGGCAAGCAGCGGGCGGCACACCACGGCGCAAGCACCGCCGCGATGGCCTCGCGCGCCGTGAACCGGCCGCCCTCGTCGTTGAGATCGACCCCCATCATCGGGCCGATCATCGCCAGCTTGTCGACAAGCCCCGTCGCTTTGCCCAACGCGCGCCACTGCCGGGTGGATATCGCCACCAGCATCACGCGCCGCCCATCTAGGGTGGCGAAATCACGACCGAAGGCGCCGTAGAGGTAATTGCCCAGCGGCGGACGCACCGTGCCGTTGATCTGTACGTCGGCCACATAGCCAAGGTTGGCCACGGTGGCGAGCATCACATCGGCCAGAGCCAGCGTGATCTCCTGCCCCGCGCCGCGCATCCGCCGAGTACGTTCGGCGGCGAGCAGACCGGTGGCGAGATAAAGGCCCGAGGCAACATCCCATGCCGGCAGCACATGGTTCACCGGGGCCTCGCCCTCGCCGGTCGCCATGGCGTAGCCGCTGGCGCAGTTCACCGTGTAATCCACCGCCCCCGATCCGTCGGGGTTGCCGATCAGCCGCAGCATGATCAGGTCATCGCGACGTTTGCGCAGCGCGGCGTAGCTCATCCAGCCGCTGGCCGGAAGGTTGGTGAGCAGGATTCCGTTCCCGGTGCCGGAGCGTGTGATCAGTGCCGCCGCGATCTCCTGTCCCTCCAGCGTGTTGAGCGCCAGCGAGACCGAGCGCTTGCCCTTGTTCAACCCCGCCCAGTAGATGCTGGTGCCCGAGGGCGCGAGCGGCCAGCGGCGATAGTCGATATTGCCGCCGATCGGATCGATCCGGATCACCTCGGCGCCAAGCTGTGCCAGCGTCAATCCGCCGAGCGGTGCGGCGACGAAGGCCGAGACCTCGACGACGCTGAGACCTTCGAGGCAGGGCTGCATGTTTCAGGCGCCTCCGGTCCAGAACGCGCCGGTATCGGCGTCCCAGGTGGTAGTGGTCAGGCCCTTCGCGCCCTCGTCGCGCAGCGCGGCCTTGCGGATC
Organism: uncultured Rhodospirillales bacterium; assembly: GCA_903881515.1. Taxonomy (GTDB): domain Bacteria; phylum Pseudomonadota; class Alphaproteobacteria; order Acetobacterales; family Acetobacteraceae; genus CAIRTN01. The sequence goes on from CAIRTN010000299.1 coordinate 3,464, forward strand.
TTTTCGGTGTCGGTGCGCGGGAACTGGGCGCGGATCTCGACATAGCGCGGCACCTGATAGGAGGTCAGTTCGCCCTTCAGATGCGTCCGCAGATCGGCATGCGCCAGCGAATGGCCGTCTTTTAGCGAGGCGCAGATCTTGATGTCGTCCTCGCCGACGCTGGCCGGCACACCGATCACCGCGACCTCGGCGATGTCGGGGTGGCGCAAGGCGGCGGCCTCGATCTCGGCGGCCGAGATGTTCACGCCGCGACGGCGGATACGATCGCCCAGACGGCCCTTGAAGTAGAGATAGCCTTCGGCGTCCAGCATGCCGCGATCGCCAGTGTGGAACCACAGATTGCTCCAGCGCTCGACGGTCAGTTCTCCGTCGTCGAAATACCCCATCATCATCACATGCGGCACACGGGGGCGGACGGCGATCTGGCCCTCCTCGCCAGTGGCGACTTGGTAGTCCTGGTCATCGACGATACTGATGTCGAACAGGCCGGACGAAATGCCGCAACTGCCAGGCCGTTTTTCCACGCCGTGCGGGTAGTAGGCCACCACCGTCAGCTCGCTCATGTCGAACAGCGGCAGAATCCGGATGCCGAACCGTTCCTCGAACTGCGGGAATGCCTGCGAGGCGGTGTACATCACCCGGCATTTATGCCCGCGATCCTGCGCCGAGGGCGGCGCGGCGAGCAGGATGGAGATCGGCGCGTCGAGCGCGTGCGAGACGGTGACGCCGTATTCGATCAGATGCGACCAGAAATGACTGGCACTGAACTTCTGCGCCAGCACCAGCGTGCCGCCTTGGCTGAGTGCCGCCAGGATGCCGGTAACCGAGGCGAACACGTGATGCACCGGGAAGCAGGTGTACATCACGTCGGTTTCGCAGAACCCGGTCATGAAGCAGAACATCTTCGCGCTCGCTAGCATATGCGCCTGCGACTGCATCACCCCCTTGGGCATCCCGGTGCTGCCGGAGGTGTAGCGGATCGACGCCAGCTTGAGCGGATCGGCGGCGGGAAACGCTGCGTCCGTTCCACCCGCCACGACGCCGGCGCCCGACCAGTCACCCCAGCCGAGGCTCAGCACCTCGGCGGGCTCGACACTGTCCGGCAACAGGAACAGCGGCGGTGGCGTCGCAATATCGCTGACGGTGGCCAGACCCACGAGCCCGGCCCGGTCGGTGATTACGGCATCGACGCGCGCCTTGTTCAACGCGTAGGCGAGCGAGCCGCTCTTGGCACCGGGATTGATGGTGACATCGGCCGTACCCGCCATCAGTGTCCCCATCCAGGCCAGCACATAGGCCGGTCCATTCGGCAGATACACCCCGATGCGCGCCCCTGGTTTGATGCCGGCCACCCGCAGCGCGCGCGCGACGCGGGTGGCGCCGGCCAGTGTGGCGGCATAGCTGAGGCGGGCACCGCCCAGATCGGGGAAGACCATATACGGCTTGTCGGGATGACGGGCGACGGCACGCTCCAGCAATCCGATGATCGTCTCGTCGCGCTTGGGTGCAACGACATCCACCGCAGCTTCGCGGGCGGCCTGTGTCATCTCAGCAGGCTCCATCTCAGAGAATTGCATAGGCGTTGCTGGGTGTGCCCACGCCCTTGGGCAGATTGAGCGGCGCCGACGACAACATGAAGCTCCAGTCGCCACGGGCCGCGCAGGCGTCGGCAAGTTCCTCGAGCAGGAAGAATTCGCCGATCGGCATACCGAGCAGGGTGAGGATGCGACGATGCAGGAAACCCTCGTCGCGATCCACCACCATCGCCTCCAGCGCCGGATTATCGGCTGCCACCGCGCTGATGCGATGATCCCACAGCCACTCGGCGGTGGCTTTGCCGGCGAACAGGCCGGGGCATTGCATGGCGCCTTCGCCGCCGCGCTGGCGGCCCTGCATCGCGGCCTTGCCGGCAGCGTCGAGCGCTAGATACCAGGCGAGCCAGCCGGTGCGCAGGATCAGGATGTCGCCATCGCGGATTTCGGTCTTCTGCGCGGCGAGGATTTCGTCCAGCAGATCGGGGCCGATGGCATAGCGCTCATCGGCGGCCATGCGCTTGCCGGTGAGGCGCATATGGCGCTCGGCATCGACCAGAATGCCGCGGCCGACGATGCCCTTCTTCGCCATCACATCGATGCCGAGTGCACCCTGGTCCAGCTCTTCTTCCTCGCGTCCGCCGTCATAACCGAACTCGCGAAACCGGATGTGCTGAAGCGCATCCCATTGGCTGGAGCATTGCAGATAGAAGCCGCTGATCGAATCATCCCGCCCGCCGCGCGTGCGGGTGACGGTGTGGGTGTAAGGCGGGCGGTTCGACGACAAAGCGGGGTATGGCATGTTCAGCGGCAGGGACAGGCAGATCACCTTGCCGTCCTTCACCCCCTGCGCGGCGGCGGCAATGATGGCGGGGGTGAGGAAATTCAGCGTGCCCAACTGATCGGCGCGGCCGAACAGATCCCAGCAATGATGCTCGCCGGTATCGGCAAGGGTGGGCAGATCGCGATAACGCGGGATGTCTTGCATGTCAGCCTCGTCTCAGTGTGGGTCGCGGGTGAAGATCGCGCCGCTGCCGCGCAGCATCGGCGAGCCATCCAGCACCGCGATGGCGTGTGGATCGGGCAACTGGCGCGGGCCGGCACGGCCGGTGAGCTGCAAGACCGCTTCCGCCAGATGGCCCATGCCGTGCAGGCGGCCCTGGCTGAGGCTGCCGCCGAAGGTGTTGAGCGGCAATTCGCCATCCAGCGCGATGCGCCCGCCCTGGGTGAAGGCGTGCGCCTCGCCGCGGCCGCAGAAGCCGCAGGCTTCCAGCCAGTACCAGGTGGACGGCGCGAAACCGTCGTAGAGCTGGGCTGCCGACATGTCCTTCGGGCCCAACCCGGCATCGCGCCAGAGCCGGTCGGCGAAGGGTTTGCCGGACTCAATGTGGTCGTGCAGCGTGTAATGGATTGGGTGGTGGCGCACCGCAGTCTGATGCGCGACGGCGGCGACCAGCGCTGGGCGGTTGCGCAGATCGCGTGCGCGTTCGGTTGTCGTCATCACCATCGCCACGCAGGCGGTGACCGGCACATCGCAATCCAGCAGACACAGCGGATCGGCGATCATGCGGGCCGAGGCATAATCGGCCGGAGTCAGCTTCTTGTCGGCGAAAATCGCATGATCGTTGCGGTTGGCGTTGGCGCGGGAATTCAACACCAAGGCGGCCATGCTTTCGCGCTTGGCGCCGTAGGTCTCGAGATAGCGGCGATAGACCAGCGCGTGCCATTGCAGCGGACTGACCACCCCGTACGGCGCGGTGAACTGAGCATCGCCGGTCGCGTGGCGCATCGCGGCGCTGCCATAGGTGCCGGGCGGCACATACATCGCGCGCCAGACCAGCACGTATTTGCAGGCGCCCGCGAGCAGGGCGTTGGTGGCGTCGCGCACGGAGGCACAGACCAGGCCTTCGCCGGCCTGCGCATACCAGGCGATTTCGCCCATGCGTTTCTGGGTGAGGAAGAACTCCACGGTGATCACGTCCTCGCCGTCGCGGTTGGCGGCGCCGACGAAGGGGGCGGAGGGGTAGGTGGCGAGCCCGTCGATGTCGGAGATCTTCAAGCCGCAATCGGCCACTGCGGCCACGGCGGCGTCGAGCGCGAAAGCGCCGAGTGGACGAGCGGTGCGGCGTTCGATGGCGGAAAAGCCGATGCCGGCGACGGCGACCTTGCCTGCGTGTTCCCAGCTCATGCCTGCTGCTCCTCGGCCGGGGCGAATTGCGGCAGCACCGGGCCTTCGCCATCTCCGGCGGGGAACACCACGCGCATCTTCATGCCGAAGCGCAGGCCGCTGGCGATCTCGGCACGCCCGATGAGATCCGAGAGCATGAACAGCTCCTTCTGCTCGACCAGTTCGACCACCATGCAGGCATATGGCAGCGCGGCGGCAAAGCCGGGCAGCACGTTGTGATAGGTGGTGGTCCAGCTCACCAGACGCGCCTCGCCGCTGACGCGGGCGTAGACCGGCGCGGCGCAGCCGCAGGCATGGCAGATCGGCCGCGGCGGATGCTGATAATTGCCGCAATCGGGACAGCGCTGGATCGCGAGTTCGCCGCGTGCGGTGGCATCCCAGAAGCCCTGCGAAATCGCGTCGGGCCGGGGGATCGGGCGTGCGAAGGTTGCAGGAGCGTCGCTCATTGCTTCATCTCCATCGGAAAGCGGATGCGGGGCGATGGGCCTTCGCTGATCACGCCGATATGGCGCACCTGTGGATGCTCGGCGACCTGCGGCAGGTTCAGCATCGGCACGATGGTGCCGTCGTATTTGTCGCGCACCAGGCGTTCCATATCGGCGAACGACCAGTGTGTCAGGCGCCCGGCAGTGAGGCGCGGCAGGTCGGGGATGGTGAGGTCGAGACCTTCCTCGGTCTGCAGGCGAGGATCGTCGGCGAGGTCGGTGCAGCCGACCTCGCGCAGCAGGCTCGACCAGGCCTCCTCGTTGCTGCGCAGATCGATCAGGCAGCGCGCGTCGGCGAGTTGGAAGCCATGATCCACCGACCATTCATGCGCATTGAGCTGGCGGCCGTACCATTTATCCGGGCCGGAAAACGCGGTGATGTCCCACTGCATCAGCGCGATCGCTGTCGCCAGCATCGAGACCTGCACAAACTGGCCTTCGCCCGACTGTTCGCGCCACAGCAAGGCGGCGAGCGCGGCCTGGGCTGCGGCGATGCCGGTATCGATCGAGACTAGGTCAAAGCCTTGACGCACCGGGGCGCTGCCTTTGCTGCCGAGGTAGCGGGTCATGCCCGAGACCACCTGGATGCAGAGTTCGCTGGCCGCCTTGTCGCCCATCGGGCCGCCGCTGCCCCAGCCGGAGACGTGGCAATAGATCAGGCGCGGGGAAGCGGCCTGCAGCGCGGCATAGCTCAGGCCGAGCCGGGCCAGATTGGCCTCCCGCTCGCCGACCACGATCACATCGGCCTCGTGGGCCAGTTCGGCAATGTGCGCCTGGCCTTCGGGCGTGGCGAGATCGAGCGTCAGCGTGGTCTTGCCGGCGTTGAGCTGTTCGTAGATGGCGTGCGGAGCGCCGCTGTCGGCCAGGCGCAGGATCCAGTCACCAGCCGGCGGTTCGACGCGCGTGACGCTGGCCCCGAGATCGACGAACACCTTGCCGCACATCGGACCGGCGACGCCCTCGGCGATCTCCAGGATGCGCAGGCCTTCGAGCATGTTCTGCGTGGGCATCAGACGGTCTCCCTGGCACGAACGGCCGAGAGCGCACCCATCAACGTGGCCTTGTCCGCGAGATTGGCGAGCACCAGCGCGGTGTGTTCGCCTTGCAATGGCGGGCCGCATTCGATGTCGGCGGGGGTCCGGGCGAAGTCCCAGTGCGGCGCCTGCGAGGCGAGGTTGCCGTAATGGCTGTCGACGCGGCGCACCAGCTTGTGGTGACGGATCTGCGCGTTGGAATCGAGGGCTTCCAGCAACGTCATGTTCTGCGGCACGGCGGCGCAGGGCACATCCGCTGCCTCCAGGCGTGCGCACCAGTTCGCCGTACCGGCGGTGGCGAAGACCTCGGCCAGCAGCGTTGCCAGTTCGGTGCGGGCTGCGAGGCGGACAGTGTTGCTGGCGTAACGCGCGTCATCGGCCAGCGCCGGCTTGCCTATGGCGGTGCACAGCCGTTGCCAGCAGCGTTCGGTGGGCGCGCTGACGGCGACATAACCATCTGAGGTGGCGAAGGCCTGATCCGGGGCGATGAAGGGCGAGGCGCTGCCGAGCGGGCCGGCCGGCACGCCACCGGCCAGCACCTCGGCCATCCGGGTCACACTGCCGTAGAGCGAGGAGCCGAGCTGCGAGGTGAGGTAATAGCCGCCGCCCTCGCCGCGGGTGCGGCGATAGAGCGCGGCCAGCAGGGCGACGGTGTTTATCATCGCACCGTTCCAGTCGAGATTGGCGGTGCCGCGGGAGAACTCACCGCTGGTGCCCTCGGCGCCGGTGACCGTGGTGAAGCCGGAGAAGGCTTCGGTCAGCCACTCGTTGCTGCGCATGTTCTCCAGCGGTCCGCCGGCGCCATACGCCGAGGAGGAGACATAGACGATGCCTGGGTTGATCTGCTTCAGAACGTCGTAGCCGAGACCAAGGCGGACCATCACTTCGCTGGAGCGGAAATTCTCGATCAGCGCGTCGGAGATCGCAATCAGCCGCTTGGCGTGTGCCTTGCCCTCGGGGGATTTGAGGTCGAGCACGATGCCGAATTTGGTGAGGTTGTTGCCGAGGAAGGTGGTGCTGGTGCCCTGCATCGTCGGGACGCCGCGGCGGACGGTATCGCCGGCCGGGGATTCCACCTTGATCACCGTGGCGCCCATCATGCCGAGGTACTCGGCAGCGATGGGGCCGACTGCGGCCTGACCGAAATCGAGGATCAGCAGGCCGCGCAGGGGGCCGGAGTGTTTCGGCGGCGCCATTTGGTTCATCGTGGCAATTCCTTGCGGTTGCAGACGATTGCGGAGGGCATCGCGCTAGCCTTTGGCCGTGATGCCGAGATAGGAACTCTGGATCGCAGGGTCGTTCAGTAGCTTTGCCGAGGGGCCACTGATCACCACTCGGCCCTGCTCGAGCACGTAGCTGCGTTGTGACGCCTCCAGCGCCTCGGTCGCGCGCTGCTCGATCAGCAGCACGGAGAGGCTGGAGGATTTGAACAGCTCGCCGATGTGGTGGAACACCTGCTCCACCAGCAGCGGCGCCAGGCCCATCGAGGGTTCATCGAGCATCAGCAGCCGGGGGCGTGACATCAGCGCCCGGCCGATCGCCAGCATCTGCTGCTCGCCGCCGGACAGCGTGATGGCGCGGGCGTGCTTGCGCGCGGCGAGATGCGGGAACAGATCGTAGATCCCCTGGATCTGCGCCATGTCCACGCGGCTGGACATGGCGCCGATCTTGAGATTGTCCTCCACGGTCATCTGGCCGAAGACGCGGCGGCCTTCCGGCACGTGCGAGATGCCGAGGCGGGCGATGTCCCAGCCCTCACGGCCGCGGATCGACGTGCCGTCGACCCGGATGTCGCCGCTCTGCCAGGGCACGACATTGGAGATGCTTTTCAGCAACGTGGTCTTGCCGGCGCCGTTGGGGCCGATGATCGAGACGAATTCGTTGGCGCCAATCTCCAGCGAGACGCCGGTCAGCGCCTGAACCGAACCGTAGGCGACGGTGAGGTTGTCGATGACGATCATCTCAGGCCACCCATTTTTCGCCGAGATACGCGGTGACCACGGCGCGGTTGCGCCAGATCTCCTCTGGCGGACCTTCGGCGATCACCTCGCCGAAATTCAGCACCACGAAGCGATCCACGAAGCCGGCCATGGCGCGCATGGTGTGTTCGATGGCCAATACGCTTCCGCCGCGGGCGCGCCAGCGGCGGAGCGCGGCCAGCAGCACGGCACTGTCGGCGTGGGTGAGGCCGCCGAGGAATTCATCGAGCATCAGCAACCCGCCCTCGCCGGCGGTGGCCATCGCGCGGGCAAGCTCCAGTCGGCGCAATTCCCCAGTGGTGAGCGCGCCGGCGGAGATTTGGGCGCGGTCGGTCAGGTGCACTTCCGCCAGCGCGCGCCAGGCGGCGGCCAGGGCTGCGTCCTTGCTGCCGCGGGTCAGGGCGGCGGCGAGCACGTTTTCGATCGCCGACATTCCGGTGAACAGCCGGGCGGTCTGAAAGGTGCGGCCAAGACCGGCCCGCGCGATCGCCGAGGGCTTGGCCTGGGTGATGTCACGGCCGAGCAGGACGACCGCGCCTGCGTCCGGGCGGAGGAAGCCGTTGATGACGTTGAACAGCGTGGTCTTGCCCGCACCGTTCGGGCCGATCACGCCAAGGATCTCGCCTTCGCGCATCTGGATGTTCACATCGACCAGAACACGTGTGCCGCCGAAAGCCTTGAAGATGCCTTTGATGTCGAGAATGACCGGCGCGGAAGCCGGCGGCGCTGAACTGGCCTCGACCGGCTCCTCGTTGGCATCTTCGGCGGCCGGCGTCGAGGGTGTGGCGCCGCCGCCGCCGCGGCGCGTCCACAGCGCCAAGGTCGCGTCACGCACCACGGGCACCAGGCCAGCCGGAAAGATAGTGATCACCAGCAGCAAGGCCGCGCCGTAGACCAGGCCGCTGAGGCTGGGCAGCGTGGAGCCGAAGCTCGCGGTCAGCGTCTCGGACAATGGCACCAGGATCACCGCACCGACCACCGGGCCCAGCAGCGTGCCGATGCCGCCGAACACGCTGAACAACACCGGTTTGACCGACATCTGCACCCCGAACACATCGGCCGGCGTCACCACCAGCGCGGCGCTGGCATAGAGTCCGCCGATCACCGCTGACAGGGCGGCGCTCACGACCAGCGCGGTGATCTTCACTTCTGTGGTGCGCACACCGCTGGCCTCGGCGGCGTCCTGGTCGGCACGCAGGGCGCTGATGTAGAGGCCGAAGCGCGAGCGCATCAGCAGCACCGCCACCACGCCGATCATGACGGTGGAACCGAGTGCAAAGCTGGACAGCACCCAGGGCGCACGCGGACTGAAGAAGGCAAAGCCGGCATCGGGATTGAACGGAACCGGCACTTCCTGCAGCCCGATATAGGTCGCGACAACCGAAAACACGATCGGAAACACCGAGGTCACCAGGCCGAAATACAGGCCACGGAGTTGCAGCGTGATACTGCCGATCACCGCGGCGGCAATTGCCGCCAGCACCACGCCGAGCCACAGGCCGTAGAGCGGCGCGATTCCATAGGCCTCGGTCAGGATGGTGGCGGCGTAACTGCCCAGGCCGAAGAACGCGGCGTGGCCGAAGGTGAACTGGCCTGCGTAGCCGGCAACGATGTTCCAAGCCGAGGCGAAGCCAGCGTAGAGCAAGGCGAGGGTGATGATTTCCTGTGTGGGGCTGTCGCCGGCCCAGACAATGGCGATAGCGCCGCCAACCGCGATGGTGCCGAGTTGAATGACCGCCGAGCGCAGCGGCATGGCCGGCGTGATTTTGGGCAATGCTGACTTCATAGCCGCGTCACCTCGCCGAAGATGCCCTTCGGTCGCACCAGCATCAATGCGAGGAACAGGCCGAACACCACGGCGTTGTTCAGCTCGAGCGGGATGATGAGTTGCGAGAGCGATTGCACCAGGCCGAGGATCAGCCCGCCTGCCATCGCGCCCATGACGTTACCGAGACCGCCCATGATCACCGCGGTGAACATCAGCAGAATGAAGTCGCTGCCGGTCTGCGGGGTCACAGGGTAGTAGCTCACCAGGATGCCACCAACGATCACCGAGAGCAGGATCGAAACCGCGAATGTCAGCAGATAGGCTTTGCGCACGTTGATGCCGACGTAAATCGCGGCTTCCCGGTCGCTGGCGGCGGCGCGCACGGTGCGGCCGATATGGGTGTTGCGCAGCACCAGCAGCATGGTCACCGCAACCACCACCGCGATGCAAAACCCGATGGTGCGTGGCTGATCGATCGAAAGCTTGCCAATGTGCCAGACCGAGAGTTCCTGCGCACTGGGCAGCGAGCGCGGCGTGGCGCCCCAGATCATCTCGGCCCCGTTCTGCAGCACGAGCGACAGGCCAAGCGTGGCGAGCAGCTGCGCGTGTTCCGGCGCCGAGGCGAGCTTGGCCTTGGCCACCTGGCGGATGATGAACTGGTAGACGAACAGGCCCGCCGCGAAGGCCGGAATGGCCAGCAGCAGCGAAGACAGCACGAAGTTCGTGTGCAGCGTGGCGGTGAGCACGATCACGCCGTACATGCCGAGCATCATGAAGTCCGCCTGGGCGAAGTTCACCAGACGCAGCACGCCGAACATCAGAGCCAGCCCCATGCTGAGGAGCGCGATGATGCCCCCTTGCTGGAGGCCGGCGATCACAAGCTGCAGCGCATACATGCGATGGACTCTCGTGGGTTGGCACAAGTCCGGACGGCAGGGTTGCCGCCCGGATTTTCGCGGTTCGGTGCTAGGCCCTGCGCTTCAACGTGCCGTTGGCGACCTCTGGTGGGTAGACCACGAGCGGCCGGCCGTCCTGCCATTGCACCAGTTCGACCACGACGCCTTCGCGGCGTCCGTTGGCGCCGAAGCGCAGGCGGCTGCCACCCGGCAGCAGCGACAACGAAGGAACGTCGTGCGCATCCATTTCCTTCAACGCCTGGTTCAGCGCCTCCGGCTCGGCCTTGCCAGCCTTTTCCAAGGCTTGGCCGAGGATGGTGATGTTCATGTAGCCAGTCATCGCCTCGCAATCCATGAACGCCCGTCCGGTTGCCGTCGCGTAGCGCTTGTCAATCTCCGCGGGGCCTTTGCCGGGGAAGGACACGCCGGTGACCACCAGCACGCCTTCCATGCCCTTCGCGCCGACGGCATCGAGCAGCACCGGGTTCGCGCCGGAGGAGGCGCCGAGGATGATCAGCGCCTTGCTGCCCTGGGCGGCGAGCTGCTTGATCACCAGCGTCTGGTCCGAGGTGCTGGTGGCGCCGAGATAGATCACGTTCGGGTTGGTCTGCATCACGGCGCTGACAACCGGCGTGGCGTCGGCGAGCGGCGGGGTCCAGGTCTGCTCGCTCACCACCGGCTCGGTGAGCTTCTTCTTGATGAAGGCCTTGACGTCGACATTGGCGACATTGTTGTCGGTCATCAGGGCAAGGCGGATGCCCGACGAGCCGGCGGCGCGCACGATCGAATCGATCAGGCCTTGGGCGGAATCCTCTGACCCGGCTGAGATCTGATAGACGTATTTGAACCCCCGCCCGACGATGGCATCGGCAATCGGTAATTACCCACCCCCTTGCCATGGACTCCAATCTCTGAATCCATGGGGCATGGATCGCATTGATTTGCAGCGCCTGAGCCGGGAAGAACTGATCGAGCTTGTGCTCGCGCTTCAGGGTCCCGCTAAAACGTCGCGCAC
>CAIRTN010000300.1 GCA_903881515.1 uncultured Rhodospirillales bacterium
ATCGCTCCGCTGAGCGATGATCCCATCGTCAGAATGCCAGCAATGGCGAGCTGACCGTGTAGCCAGCGCTGCTCAGGAACACCGCTCCTACACCACGCCGTGGGGCACGATCGTGATTTCGACGTTTGTGGCTTATGTCCGAGCCCACCCAGAGGTTCGCAAACTCCGCGCTCAGTTTGTGATGGAGCTTTCCACCCATGAGCGATGGCCCTGCCGCAACTAGCCCCCCTCCGGGTATGTCGGAAGCTTGGATATCTCTCTGAACTTTACGCCCACACCTATGTCCCCATAGCCCGCCGCAACGTCCGCCTCGCCGTGCCCAAGGATCGCGTCCACTACGTCTTTTCGCATCGGCAACCCCCTGCCTTGGGATGCGAAGCGATGCCGCCACCCGTGGTTGGGTTGGACCTCGGGGTCTGACACGATGCCGCGAGCAAACTCCCGCAAGCGGTTCTTCACTGCTTGCCAGGGTCCCGTGACACTGCCTGCTTTGGAGGGGGTCAAGAACAAATGTCCCTCAGGGCCAGCCTTGGCGAATTCAGGGAAGCGCTGCGCAACCAAGTGAGGGTGCAGAGGCACGGTGCGCGCCTGCTTCGTCTTCACCCGCCCTGCGTCGGGTGTGATACGGACAACCCAGTGCCCGCCTTGCTCAAAGACATCCTCACGCCGAAGCTGCGCCATCTCCCCAACACGCGCACCTGTGTAGGCACACAACCACGGCACCCACCGCTTTGCCGCCGCCATCTTGGCACCCTCGCGGCCCCGAGTGAGGCTGCGGGACGCCTTGAGGATCGCGTGAGCTTCCGTGTCGGTGAAGCCCCGCTCATCACGGGTGCGGATTGTCTTCGGAACCTTGAGGGTCACGTCTGCGGCAGGGTTGGTTGTCATCTTGCGGTTCGCCAATGCCCACCCGAAGACGGCTTTGAGCCCCGCCAAGTCGGAGTCCTTCACCGTGCGTAGAGAGGTGGGTTTCTTCGTGCGTGGGTTGATCGTGGCGAGGCGATAGTCCTTGAACGCAATGACGTTCTCGGGAGTCACGCTGCTGGCGTCTTCGTGTTTGATGAACCGCGCGAAGTTGGCGACGGTCGCAGAGTATGACTGGTAGGTGCTGAGGGAGAGGTTGCGGGCCTCGCCTTCAACCCACCACCCTGCAACCAATTCCGTCAGGGTCGCGCCTGTGCCCTTGGACTGCGCGGAGGCCATGGGGGCGGCGTTGGAGGCACTGATAGGCCCCTGCGGGAACCTCGCAAGGTTGGCGTCTTCGGTCCAATCACCCTCGGCCCGCTTCACCATCGCGCGGGCAAACTCCACCTGCACACCTGCCCAGCTTTCCGCAGTGCGCCAGAGGCTCTCGCGGTCCGTAACGATGCCGTGGGACCTGAGGAGGGCTGCTGTGTCTCTCAGGAACCCGGCTTCCGCCCTGAACTCGTGGTGCTCCTCGCCTGCCTCCCGCTGGAACATGTCGCCATAGTAGCCCACCGCGAACTCCCAATCCTTGGCCTGTCCGGGGGCCTCTGCCCACTTGGCGGTCTCCCCGCGATACCACGCGCCCATGACGACGCTGATCTGCCGCAGCGTGATTGGTCCGGCTCCGCGTTCGGCCGCCGCCGCAAGGATACCGTTGAACTCTGCCAGTAAGGCGGGGGCGGCCTCTTTGGCGGTCCGGGGGTCTTTCGTCCGTAGGGACTTCTTGAGTTCCCACTTGCCCACAGCTTCCCGGAGAGGCGCAGGCACCACCATCCGCAGATAATACATTCCAGTCTTGGAGTGCCGATACGGTCGGGTCATCGTCAACGCCATCTGTGCCACCCCTTTGTATCACCGGGCGGCCTCTAAGTCGCTGAGATTGCTATTTGTCCAAGCTCCTCAAGGGCTTGCTTGAGGAATGGTGCCCAGGGGCGGATTCGAACCACCGACACTGCGATTTTCAGTCGCATGCTCTACCAACTGAGCTACCTGGGCATCTCGCGTTGCCGCGTTGGAGGCCGGGGGTTTAACCCAGGCGCGCCGAGGGATCAACCCGGCCTGTGCCACCAATTTGTCATTCCTCGTCCTCGGTGGGTTCCGGAGGTGCGGGGGTGCGATAGGTCTCGTTGAACCAGCGGCCCAGATCGACGTCGGCGCAGCGGCGCGAACAGAACGGGCGGAACGCCGGCTGGGCCGGTTTGCCGCAAATCGGGCAAGGTTTTGCCGGGGCATCGCTCATATCGGCACAATCCGCCAGGAGAGAAGGGACGCATCCTCGGCCAGCACAAGCGGGCGGCCGGTGAGGTGCAGGATATCCTCGCTTGCGGCGGTATCGGCGCGCAAGGCGCGGATGATCGCGGGCGAGGCATGCAACGCGAGCGCACCGGCCGGGCGCAGCGCGGCCTCGGCAGCGAGCGCGGCGAGGCCGGCGAGCCCCTGCGCGTGCGGGGTGTTGAGCAACTCATGCAGCGGCGGATGCACCCGCGGGCGGAGGATCTCGGCCAGGCCCAGCGCGGAGAAGCCGAGGAAGCGGGGTTGCAGCGGGTCCTGCGCCAGCGCCTCAGCCAGGGCGGGGCCGAGGGCCGCGCGGCGCTTCGGCGACAGGCCGGCGAGATCGACCAGGATGGCGCCGGCCAGGTTGCGCAGCCGGATCTGGCGAACCAGCGCCGGAATGGCGGCCCGATTCGCCGCCTCATGCGTCGCGCGCTTGCCGGATTTGCCCCCCGACAGGCTGCCGAGGTCGAGATCGATCGCGGTCAGCGCCGGGGTTGGGAACACATGTATCCGGGCGCCGCCGGGCAACTCGGCGCTGGGGCTGGCCAGCGCGGCCACCTGGTCCTCGACATCGTCGTCGAAGGCGCGCGGCACCCGGTGCAGGCGTGCGCCGAGCAACGGGCGCAGCCGGGCAAACTGCCCGGCCTCGTCGATCAGCACCGGGGCTGCCGGATACAGGGTGGCCAGGCGAAGCACGGCATCGGGGCCACGGCGGAGCAGGGCAGGGGGGGCGGATACGGCGGGCTCCAGGCCCTTGCCGGACAGGCGGGGCCCCTTGCCGCCCTGGGCGGCGCGGCTGACCCGTACGGTCAGCATGGTGCCATCCGGGGCGTCGCCGCCCTCGCTGTCCGGCAGGAAGCCTTCCGCGCCCTCGATGGCGACGAAACTGCCGGCCAGACTGGGCATATGCGTGATGATGCGGCCGCGATGGATGTCGCCGACGCCATCAGGCGCACCGGGCCGCCACAGCGCGTAGTCCACCAGCGTCCCGCCGTCCCAGGCGGCGACGCGCACCTGCCCGGGGCCGCAGGACGCCAGGATCTTCACGGCAACGGATACCCCAGGCCGCGCAGCACCTGCGCGGTTTCGAACAGCGGCAGGCCGACCACGGCGGAATGGCTACCGGACAGGAAGCGGATATGCGCCGCGGCCGCGCCCTGGATGGCGTAGCCACCGGCCTTGCCATGCCATTCGCCGCCGGCGAGGTAGGCATCGATCTGTGCGTCGGTCAGTCGCGCAAAGATCACGTCGGAGATCGCGACCCGGCTGGACATGCGCCCGTCCGGCGCGGTGACGGCGATCGCGGTGTAGACGTGATGCCGCCGGCCGGACAACAGGGTGAGGCAGGCACGCGCCTGTGCTGCGGTCTCCGCCTTCGGCAGCACGCGGGCGCCGACGCCGACCACGGTATCCGCCGCCAGCACGAAGGCATCTGCCGTCGCCGCCGCGTCGGCCTTGGCGCGGGCGAGTCGCAACGCCAGCACGCGCGGAACTTCGTGCGGCAGGGGCGTCTCATCGATATCGGTGGCTACCACAGCATCGGGGACGATGCCGATCTGCGCCAGCAAGGCGAGTCGCCTTGGGCTGGCGGAGGCGAGGATCAGACGGGGGCGGCTCACGCGAAGCGGCCCGATCCCGTTACTTGAATCGGAACGTGATCCGGCCCTTGGAGAGGTCGTACGGCGTCATCTCGACATTGACGCGGTCGCCGGCCAGCACGCGGATCCGGTTCTTGCGCATCTTGCCGCTGGTGTGCGCCAGGATCGAATGTTCGTTGTCGAGCTTTACCCGGAACATGGCGTTGGGAAGCAACTCCATGACGGTGCCCGAGAACTCGATCATATCTTCTTTGGACATCAGGTCTCTTCGGATTGTGTTTGGGCGCGGAACATGGGCGTGGAGCTTGGCTAGGTCAAGGAATCCCTTGGCCTAGCCGCAATGCGATACTGCGGGCATGGGCTTGCAGCCCCTCGGATTCGGCCAGCAGCACGGCGGCGGGGCCTATGCGGTCGAGGCTGCCGGGCGCGCCCTGGATCCAGGTGGTGCGCTTGATGAAGTCGAACACCGACAGGCCGGAGGCGAAACGGGCGGTGCGGCCGGTGGGCAGCACATGGTTCGGCCCGGCGATGTAATCGCCCACCGCTTCCGGGCTGTAGCCGCCCAGGAAGGCGGCGCCGGCATGGCGGATGCGGGCGAACAGACCCGCCGGGTCTTCGGTCATGATCTGCAGATGCTCGGGGGCGAGCCGGTCGGTCAGCGCCGCGGCCTCGTCCCAGTTCCGCACCAGGATCACCGCGCCATGCGCGGCCCAGGACGCCCCGGCGATCTCCGCGCGCGGCAGCGTTGGCAGTTCGGCGGCGACGGCGGCGGCGACGGCGTCGGCGAAGCCAGCGTCGTTGGTGATCAGGATCGCCTGCGCGGCCTCGTCATGCTCGGCCTGGGCCAGCAGGTCGACGGCGACGCGCCGCGCGTCCTGCGCCGCATCGGCGATGATCACCACTTCCGACGGCCCGGCGATGCTGTCGATGCCGACGCGGCCGAACACCTGGCGCTTGGCCTCGGCGACATAGGCGTTGCCGGGGCCGACGATGCGATCCACCGGGGCGATGGTCGCGGTGCCATAGGCCAGCGCTGCCACCGCCTGGGCGCCACCAACCCGATAGACCTCGCTGACCCCCGCCCGCCGCGCCGCGGCCAGCACCAGCGGGTTCAGCACGCCATCGGGCGTCGGCACGCACATCGCGATGCGCGCCACGCCGGCGGCCCGCGCGGGAATGGCGTTCATCAGCACCGAGGACGGATACGCCGCCTTACCGCCGGGCACATACAGGCCGACAGCGTCGAGCGCGGTCCAGCGCATGCCCATGCGCATGCCCTCGGCATCGGTGATGTCGAGATCGGCCGGCAGTTGCGCGCGATGGAACGCTTCGATGCGTGTGGCGGCGAGGTCCAGCGCCGCCATCAGATCGGCCGGAATGGCGGCAACCGCGGCGTCGATCTCGGCCGCTGTGACCGCGATCCGGTCCGGCGTCAGCACGAAACGGTCGAACTTCGTGGTGAGTTCGCACAGCGCCGCATCGCCGCGGGCGCGGATCGCGGCGATGATCGCCGCCACCGCGTCATCGACGCGGGACGTGGTCTCGCGCGCCTGAGCCAGCAGGTCGGTGAAGCCCCCCTCGAAGCCCGCGTCGCGCGTATCGAGCCGGATCATGCGGACAGAGCGGCGCGGAAGCGGGCTATGAGCGCGCCGACTTCTTCCGGGCGGGTCTTCAGCGCGGTGCGGTTGACGATCAGCCGGCTGGTGACCTTGGCGATCACCTCGGTTTCCACCAGCCCGTTGGCCTTCAGCGTCGACCCGGTAGCAACGAGATCGACGATCAGGCGCGAGAGGCCGAGGCCGGGCGCGAGTTCCATCGCACCATTCAGGTGCACGATCTCGGCCTGGATGCCGCGCGCGGCGTAATGCCGGCGCGCGATGTTGGGGTATTTGGTGGCGACGCGGATATGCGACCACTCGCGCGAATCACCTTGTCCGGCAGTGGCGCGCGGCTCGGCCACCGATATCCGGCAGGCGCCGATGCCCAGGTCGAGCGGGGCATAGATCTCGGGATAGTCGAATTCCTGCAGCACATCGGCGCCGCAGATGCCGATCTGCGCCGCCCCGAAGGCGACGAAGGTGGCGACATCGAAGCTGCGCACCCGCACCAGGTCCAGCTTGGGGTCATCGGTGGCGAAACGCAGATGCCGGCTGTCCTCGTCGTTCCAGCCCTCGGACGGCCGAATGCCGGCGCGCGCCATCAGGGGCGCGCACTCGGCCAGGATCCGGCCCTTCGGCACGGCCATGATCAACTTGGTTTCCAGCTCGGGCGCCAGCGCGGCGGCGCGGAATTCGGCAGTCATCGTCGCTCCTGCGGTCGCGTTGCGCGGCACTACACCGCGCCCGCGCCGAAGGGAAGGCTCAGCCGGGCAGACGTTCTATGTCCGCACCGCACGCGGCGAGCTTCTGCTCCACCGCCTCGAAGCCGCGATCCAGGTGATACACGCGGTTGACGATGGTGTCGCCACGCGCCGCCAGCCCGGCGATGATCAGGCTGACCGAGGCCCGCAGGTCGGTCGCCATCACCGGCGCGCCCGACAGTTGCGCCACGCCACGCACGATGGCGGACTCGCCGTGCACGGTGATGTTCGCGCCCATCCGGTTCAGCTCGGGCACATGCATGAACCGGCTTTCGAAGATCTTCTCGGTCACCATCGACGCCCCGGAGGCCACCGACATCAACGCCATGAACTGCGCCTGCATGTCAGTCGGGAAGCCGGGATAGGGCTCCGTCATCACATCGGCGCCGTGCAGCCCGTTCAGCCGCTTCACCGCGAGCCCCCCCTCGCGCTCGCTGACCTCAACGCCGGCCTCGCCCAGCGACCGGATCAGCGCGCCGAGGTGATCGCCCCGTCCGCCGCGCAGGAACACCTCGCCGCCGCTGATCGCCGCGGCACAGGCATAGGTGCCGGTCTCGATCCGGTCGGAGATGATCGGATGCGTCGCGCCATGCAGGCTCGACACCCCCTCGATGGTCAGCTTGTCGGTGCCGCGGCCGGTGATGCGCGCACCCATGGCGATCAGGCAATCGGTGAGATCGCTGATCTCCGGCTCGCGCGCGGCATTGGCCAGTACCGTCTGGCCCTGCGCCAGGCTGGCGGCCATCAGCAGGTTCTCGGTGGCGCCGACGCTGGGGAACGGCATCACGATGGTGGTGCCGCGCAAGCCCCCCGGTGCGGTGGCGATGACGTAGCCGCCCTCGATGCGGATCACCGCGCCCATCTGCTCCAGGCCCTTCAGATGCAGGTCGACCGGCCTGGCGCCAATGGCGCAGCCGCCCGGCAGCGACACCCGCGCCTCGCCCATCCGCGCCAGCAACGGGCCCAGCACCAGGAACGAGGCGCGCATCTTGCGCACGATATCGTAGGGCGCCTCGGTGTTGCCGATCGGCCCGCCGAGCGACAAAATCCGCCCGTCATTGCCCGGCAGATCCACCGCGATGCCGTGATTGGCCAGCAGCTGGCGCATGTTGCGGATGTCGTCCAGCCGCGGAACATTGGTCAGCACCAGCCGCTCATCGGTCAGCAGCCCCGCCGCCATCAGCGGCAGCGCGGCGTTCTTCGCGCCGCCGATGACGATTTCGCCGAACAGCGGCTTGCCGCCGCGAATTCTGATCTTGTCCATGAAGGAATCCTACCGAAGCTCAGCCGAGCCGGGGAAGTGCGACGCCGCGCTGGCGCATATATTTGCCCGCCTTGTCGGCGTAGCTGGTTTCGCAGGGCTCGTTGCCCTGCAGGAACAGGAACTGACAGATGCCCTCGCCGGCATAGATCTTCGCCGGCAACGGGGTGGTGTTGCTGATCTCGATCGTCACCTGCCCCTCCCATTCCGGCTCCAGCGGGGTGACGTTGACGATGATGCCGCAGCGCGCATAGGTCGACTTGCCCAGGCACACCACCAGCACGTCGCGCGGAATGCGGAAATACTCCACCGTGTTGGTCAGCGCGAAGCTGTTCGGCGGAATGATGCAAACCGGGCCGTGGCGATCGACGAAGCTCGCCGGGTTGAAGTCCTTCGGGTCGACAATCGCGCTGTCCACATTGGTGAACACCTTGAAATCATTGGAACAGCGTGCGTCGTAGCCATAGCTGGACAGGCCGTAGCTGATCACCCCGTCACGCTTCTGGGTTTCGATGAAGGGCTCGATCATGCCCTGCTCGGTGGCCATGCGGCGGATCCAGAGGTCGGACATTACGGGCATCGACGGGGCTCCTGGGGTGGGCGCGGGCTGTAGACCGGGCGGGCGGGCACGGCTAGTCCTCGGCCGGCTTGGCAGCCTGCTCGCGGGCGCGGACCTGCTCCTTACGCTTGCGCAAATTCTCGCGCAGAGCCGCGGCCTCGCGCTCGGCACGGGCCAGCTTGTCGGCAAGCGCCTTGTCGGTCAGGCCGGGTTTGCGGGGCGTTTCGTCGGTCATGCGACAAAAACAGGCAATTTTTTGGGCAAGGTCAATCCATCCAGCCGTGTTCAGCCTATTTGGGATCAATACAAGCCGTTTTCAC
>CAIRTN010000301.1 GCA_903881515.1 uncultured Rhodospirillales bacterium
AACCTCGCCATCCTGCGAAAACTCGCGCTCAACGTCCTCAGATCGGCCAGACCAGACATCTCAATCCGACGCAAACGTAAACGCTCAGGATGGTCAGACGAATTCGCACGATCAATCATCGGGCAAATGCGATAGCCGTGGTCCCCTTGACCCCACCTCCGTTTGTGCGGTGGTTGACCGGTTGGCTCGGCGTTGGGCATGGAGCGGCGGAGCCATAAGAAATCTTTTGGGCTTCGCCGCTGCACGGATGTTCGTGTCCATGCTCGGCCCCATGAGGGTGGGGTCCAGGGGACTGAGTCCCCTGGCGGGTTGAGGGCAGAGCCCTCACCTTTCCTTTTGATGCCCGCTTGCGCCCCCCGCGCTGCTGCCCCTAGCATTGCGAAATGCTGAAGTTTCTGGCCCGTCGCGCGATCCTGGCTGTGCTTGTCACCCTTACGGTGCTGACGGTCAGCTTTGCGTTGACCAGGCTGTCCGGTGATCTGGCGATTTCGATTGCCGGGCCGCAGGCGAGCCAGGCCGATCTGGTGATCATCCGCAAGGCGTATGGGCTGGACCGGCCGGTGGTGGTGCAGTTTTTCGACTGGGTGATCTCGGCGGCGCAGGGCGATCTGGGCCGGTCGTTCCTGTATCACGAGCCGGCGGCGAATCTGATCAAGGCGCGGCTGCCGATCACGCTGACGCTGGGGTTGACCGGGCTGGCGATTGCGCTGTGCACGGCGATCCCGCTGGGCATTCTGGCGGCGATGCGCGAGGGCTCGGCGTTTGACCGCGGCATCATGCTGATCGCGGTGATCGGGCAGGCGATGCCGAGTTTCTGGCTGGGGTTGCTGCTGATCATCGGATTTGGGCTGAAGCTGGGTTGGTTGCCGATTTCGGGGGTGGATACCTGGGACGGCTATGTGCTGCCGGGCATCGTGCTGGCGTTCTCGGCGATCCCGGCGCTGATGCGGCTGACGCGCAGCGGCATGGTGGATGCGCTGGCGTCGGATTACATCCGCACCGCTCGGGCGAAGGGGCTGAGCCGGACGGCGATCGTGCTGAAGCACGCGCTGCGCAACGCGGCGATGCCGGTGGTGGCGATCGCGGCGGTGCAGTTGGGCTTCATGCTGTCGGGCTCGATCGTGATCGAGACGGTGTTTGCGCTGAACGGTGTTGGCTACCTGGGCTGGGAGTCGATCAGCAAGAACGACTTCCCGGTGGTGCAGGCGGTCGTGCTGTTCCTGGCGGTGGTCTATATCGCGCTGACGTTGCTGGCCGATCTGCTGAACGCGGTGCTTGACCCGCGGCTGCGCGCATCGTGATCAATTTCCGGCTGATCGCGGCGGTGCTGGGCCTGGTGATCGTTGGCGTGGTGGCGTTCTGCGCGGTGTTCGCCGGCTGGATCGTGCCGCATGATCCGTTCGTGCAGAACCTCGATGGACGGATGATCCCGCCGCTGTTCATGGAGGGTGGTCAGGCCGGGCATTTCCTGGGCACCGATCAGCTGGGGCGGGATTATTTCTCGCGGCTGATTTTGGGGGCGCGGATTTCGCTGCTGATCGGGGTGGCCACCGTGATCACCTCGGGGCTGATCGGCATCACGCTGGGTCTGCTGGGCGGGTTCTTCGGCGGGCGGGTGGACGATGTGGTGATGTTCGCCATCACCTGCCGGCTGTCGATCCCGTTGATTCTGGTGGCGCTGACGGTGGTGGGGCTGGTGGGTTCCTCGCTGACCGTGGTGGTGCTGACGCTGGGGCTGCTGCTGTGGGACCGGTTCGCGGTGGTGGCGCGCACGACGACGATGCAGGTGCGCAATCTCGATTACGTCGCCGCGGCCTGGGCGTCGGGCTGTTCGGTGACGCATATCATTCTCAAGGAGGTGCTGCCGAACATCGTGCATCATCTGGTGGTGGTGGCGACTTTGGAGATGGCGCTGGCGATCCTGCTGGAGGCGGCGCTGTCGTTCCTGGGCCTGGGCGTGCCGCCGCCGCTGCCGTCCTGGGGGCTGATGATCGCGGAGGCAAAGGACTACATGTTTTTCACGCCCTGGGTGATCATGGTGCCGGGGATCGCGCTGTTCGTGCTGGTGCTGGGGATCAATTTCCTGGGCGATGCGTTGCGCGACATTCTGGGCGCGACGCGGGACGCATGAGCGAAACTTTGTTGGACATTGAGGGGCTGCATGTCCGGTTCGGCGGCATGCATGCGGTGCGTGGCACGGCGCTGAAGGTGCAGCGCGGCGAGACGCATTGCCTGGTGGGGGAGAGTGGCTGCGGCAAGTCGGTCTCGGCGCTGGCAGTGATGAACTTGCTGTCGCGCGGGGCGCGGCGCGATGCGACGCGGATGGAGTTCATGGGACAGGACCTGCTGGGCCTGTCGGAATCCGGGATGTCGAAGCTGCGCGGCGACGCGATGGCGATGATTTTCCAGGAGCCGATGACCAGCCTGAACCCGGCCTATACCGTCGGCTCGCAGATGGCCGAGGTGTACACCCGCCATCGCGGCGGCTCGCGCAACGCGGCGTTGCTGCGGGCGGCGGCGCTGCTGGCCAAGGTTGGGATCACGGCGCCGGAGATGCGGCTGGCGCAGTATCCGCATCAGTTGTCGGGCGGCCTGCGGCAGCGGGTGATGATCGCGATGGCGCTGATGTGCGATCCGAAATTGCTGATCGCCGACGAGCCAACGACGGCGCTGGATGTAACGGTGCAGGCGCAGATCCTGCGGCTGCTGCTGGAATTGCAGCGGGAGCTGGGGTTGGCCGTGCTGCTGATCACGCATGATCTGGGCATCGTGGCGCGGATGGCGCATCGGGTGAGCGTGATGTACGCGGGCGAGGTGGTGGAGAGCGCACCGGCCGAGGCGCTGTTCGCGGCGCCGACGCATCCGTATACGCGCGGGTTGCTCGAATGCGTGCCGGTGCCCGGGCGGGTGCGGCGCGACGAGAAGCTGGGCAGCATTCCGGGCACCGTGCCGCGGGTACGCGAGGGGTTCGCCGGCTGCGGCTTCCGTGAGCGCTGTTCCCAGGCGATGGCGGAATGTGCGGGCACGATTCCGGCGCGTGAACGGGTGCCGGAGCATCGCTATCTCTGCCGGCTGGCGCCGGATTGGCGGGCGGCATGAGGGCGCCGGCGATCGAGGTGCGCGCGGTCACGCGGCATTTCCGGCAAAGCACCGGTCTGTTCACCGCCGCGCGCTCGGTGCGGGCGGTGGATGGGGTGAGCTTCTCGGTGCCGACCGGGAGTTGCTTCGGCATTGTCGGCGAATCCGGCTGTGGCAAATCGACCTTGGCGCGGCTGATCCTGGGGCTGCATCCGCCGACGGGGGGCGAGATCGTCGTCGAGGGGCAGAGCCTGCAGGCGATGGACCGCCGGGCGCGCGCCCGGCTGATCCAGCCGGTGTTTCAGGACCCGTTCTCCTCGCTCAATCCACGCCGGCGCATCCGCGACATCGTCGGTCTGCCGTTGGCCGCGCAGGGCACCAACCCGGCGCAGCGCGACCGGCAGGTGGACGCGATGCTGGAGCGGGTCGGCCTGTCTGCCGAGATGGGCGGGCGGCTGCCGGCACAACTGTCGGGCGGGCAGCGGCAGCGGGTGGCGATCGCGCGCGCTTTGGTGCTGCGGCCACGGATCGTGGTGTGCGACGAGCCGACCAGCGCGCTGGATGTCTCGGTGCAGGCACAGATCCTCAACCTGCTGGCGGAGCTCCGGCGGGATTTCGGGCTGACCTTGGTTTTCATCAGCCACAACCTCGCGGTGGTGGAGCATGTCTGCGACGAGGTGGCGGTGATGTATCTCGGCCGCATCGTCGAACGCGCGCCGACCGACACGCTGTTCCGTGCCCCGGCGCACCCGTACACGCGGGCGTTGCTGGCGTCTGTTCTGACGCCGGAACCGGGTCTGGGGATTCCGGATGTGGGATTGGGCGACAGCTACCCCGATCCGGCGAACATCCCGCCGGGTTGCCGGTTCCATCCGCGCTGCCCAATCGCCGAGGCGGGGTGTTCAGAGCGTGATCCGTCACCACGTGCTCTGGACGGGCGCGAGGTCGCGTGTCATTTAGTGTAAACTGAATATATCGTCAGGAGACTTGTTTTGAAGCTGTTGCGTGTTGCCGCCGCCAGTGCGGTTGCGGTGTTGATGGCCGGCGCGGCGCAGGCTGCCGATCCGGAAGCCGGTGCCCGGGTGTTCAAGTCGCAGTGCAGCGCCTGCCATGTGGTCGAAGCCGGGAAGAACCGGATCGGGCCGAGCCTGTTCGGCATCGTCGGGCGCACTTCGGGCCAGGTCGAGGGGTTCAAGTATTCCTCCGCCAACAAGGACGCCAAGCTGGTATGGACGCCCGAGGTGCTGGACAAGTACCTGACCTCGCCGCGCGATGTGGTGAAGGGAACGATCATGACCTACGCCGGGCTGAAGAACGACGCGCAGCGGGCAGACCTGATCGCGTATCTCGCCACGGTTAAGTAAACCCGACAGCCTCCGAATAAGGTTTTGTTAAGCGCATCGGGGTAAAAACAACCCCGATGCATAGGCTTGCAGAGCGGGGGCGTGAGGCGGGTGATGACGGAACCGGTTGAGCCGGCGATTACCGATCGCCGCACGATCACATTTTCCGCCGACACCGTGGGCGCGGCTTACGCCGTGCATCTCGCGCGGATGGGTGACGCCACATTCCGGCGGGTGACCCGGGTGGGCCTGCAACCGGGGCAGAGCCATGTGATGCTCAAGGTCGAGGGCGGCAGTGTCGTCGAGGACCGGATGGTGGATCTGGAGACGCTGGGCAGCGCGCTGATTTTCTATTGTGTGGACGTGCGGATTCCGCTGCCCCGTAAGGCGCGGCGGCGAATATCGGTCACCGAAAATGCCGTGGTGCTGACGGTGGAAATGGTGTTCCAGGAGCCGCCATCACGCAAACCACCGCCGGAACCCGTGCCCGCGATGGCCGGCGCGCGGGGAATGCGCTGGTAGCTCAGGCGATCAGAAACGGCAGCACGGCGGCCAGGAAGCGGTCCGGCGCCTGAAGTTGCGGCACATGCGCACAGCCGGAGAGCACGGTCAGGCTGGCATGCGGCAGACCGGCGGCGAGTTCCTCGGACATTGGCGGGGGTGTGGCTTCGTCTTGCGCACCAACCAAGACGAGGGCCGGTAGCTTCACACTAGGCAGGTCGGGGCGGAGATCGAGCGCGGCGAGTTCCGCGCAGGCCGCGAGAAACACGCCTGGATCCATCGCCAGGAAGCGGGCACGTCGGTCGGCGACCAGAGCGGGGTTGGCAGCGTGGAAATCGGTCGCGAACAACCGACGCATCGCGGTGTCAGCCACAGCCTCCAACCCCTTGGCGCTGGCGGCGCGCGCCATGCCGCGAAACGCCTCGCGCCCCGGTTCGGAGAACGCCGCGCCGGTATCGGCCAGCACCAAGCGGGATGCCAGGCCGGGATGGCGGATCGCCATCAGCAAAGTGACGAAACCGCCATAGCCGTTGCCGAGCACCGTCGGCGCCTGCGCCGCAGGGTAGCGGGCGTCGGCATCCACCACCGCGGAGGCAACGCGGTCGGCAATCGCGGCCAGGCCTCCGGGCACAGCAGCCGAACCGCCGAAGCCGGGAAGGTCGAGCGCGATGACGGAGAAATGTGCCGCGAGGCCCTCGATCACCGGGGCGAAGCTGCTGCGATCGGCGAGCAGGGAATGGCACAGCACCAGCACGGGGCGGCCGGGAGCCGCAGCGGCGAGTTGCGCGGAGACCTGCCCTGCGGCGAGCGTCATGTTGATCACAATCCAGCTTCCTAAACCATCATATCTGCGAAGTTTTTCAGCAAACTCTTCTTTTATCAATGCATAAATCGCGCAACGTGCTTGACGTGATATATCATGTTACGTGAAATTGCCTGTGAACAGGGATTAGAGCAGTGAACGGATCGCTGCGGGACAACGTCTATGAGGCGCTGCGGAGCGCGATCCTGGCCTGCGATCTGGCGCCGGGCGAGGAACTGCGCGAACTCGACCTCGCCGCCCGCTATGCCGTCAGCCGCGCCCCGGTGCGCGAGGCGTTGCAGCGGCTGGAGCAGGAACGCCTGGTCAGCGTGCTGCCCCGGCAAGGCTATCGCGTGGTGCCGATCGATATCGCCGATGCGCGCGATCTGTTCGGCGTCCGCCTGGCGCTGGAGCCAGCCTGCGCCAGTGCGGCGGCGACGGAGGCGTCCGACGGCACGCTGCGGGCGCTCGACATGTTTCGCGCGGCGCGGCCGGGCATCGCCTTCATCGACGACAATCGCGCTTTCCACGTCGCGGTCGCCGAGGCCTCGGGCAACCGGCGCATGGCCGATACGGTGCGGGAGCTGGTTGAACAGGCCGACCGGATGGTGCGCGTCAGCATCAACACCGTGGTCGGGCGCGATACCACGCGGCTGGTGGCCGAGCATGCCGCCCTGATCGACGCGCTGCAGGCGCGCGACGGGCGGCGGGCGGCGAAGCTGGCGCGGGCACATATCGCCGAAGCGCGGGATCGCATCCTGGGCGCGCTGATGCGCAGCGCCGTGATCCTGCGACCAAACGACAAGAACCAAAAAAAATCTGGGGACAGAAAGATATGAACAGTGTGAATGCCGGAGGGCGGCTCGACCGCCTGCCGATCTCCGCCTTTCACCGCCGGGTATTCACCCTGGTGGCGATCGGCATGTTTTTCGACGGTTTCGACATCTACATCGCCGGCACCGTGCTGGGCACCACGCTGAAGACCGGGTTTTCGACGATGGCGCAGAACGCGCAGTTCGTGTCGTCGACCTTCCTGGGCATGATGATCGGCAGCTTCGTCACCGGCTTCCTCGGCGACCGCTTCGGCCGGCGCTTCACCTATCAGGCCAATCTGGCGCTGTTCGGCCTGGCCTCGATCGCCGCCGCGTTCGCGCCGAACATGGAGGTGCTGATCGCACTGCGCTTCCTGATGGGCGTCGGCCTGGGGGCGGAGAATGTGGTGGGGTATTCGACCCTGACCGAGTTCGTGCCGGCCAAGCAACGCGGGCGCTGGCTGGGGTTCATGGCGGTGGTGGTCGTCACCGGTCTGCCGGTGGCGGTGCTGATCAGCACGGTGATGATCCCGGCCTTCGGCTGGCGCAGCATGTTCGTGCTGGGCGGCATCGGGGCGCTGGTGGTGTGGTGGATCCGCAAGGCGCTGCCGGAGAGCCCGCGCTGGCTGGAATCGGTCGGACGGTTGAACGAGGCCGATCTGCTGCTGCGGCGGATCGAGGCCGAAAGCCCGGGCGAACTGGCCAAGCCGCGCCCGCCTAGCCCGCCGCCGTCGCGCGCACTGAGCACATTGCTGGCGCCGCCGCTGCTGGGGCGAATGATCCTGGGCAGTATCGCGCTCATCGTCATCAACACGCTGATCTACGGCTTCATCACCTGGCTGCCGACCTTCTTTGTGAAACAGGGGCTGTCGATCGCGACCTCGTTCAACTTCGTGCTGATCATGTCGCTCGGCGCGCCAGTGGGCTCGGCGATTGGCGCGCTGACGGCGGATCGCTGGGGGCGGAAGCGGACCCTGGTGGTCTCCAGCCTGATCGCGATCCTCTTCGGCCTGATCTATCCCTTCGTGAAAGACGCGGTGCTGCTGCCGATCGTCGGCCTGGCGCTGACGGTACCGATCTATGTGCTGGTGGCGCTGCTGTTCGGCATCTACATCCCCGAACTGTTCCCCACCGCGGTGCGGCTGCGCGCTTCGGGCATCTGCAACACGTTCGGGCGCGGGGCGACGATCGTCACCCCGTTCATCGTGGTCAACCTGTTCACCGATTACGGCGTGCTCGGCGTTGTTACCCTGATGGTCGGATTGATGGCGCTGCTGGTCGTCACCGTGCTGGCGTTCGGCATCGAGCCGAGCGGGCGCAGCCTGGAGGACGTCGCGGCGGAATGACGACCATGACGCAGATGCAGCAGGAGCGGACCCGCAAAGTCACCGGGCGGGGCCGCTACACCGCGGATGAATGGCAGGCGGACCGGCGCTTCGCCGGCGCGGCCTATGCGGCGTTCGTGCGCAGCCCCTATGCCGCGGCGCGCATCACCGCGGTGGATACCGCCGCCGCGGCCGCCATGCCGGGAGTGCTGCGTGTGCTGACGGCGGCGGATTGCGCGGCGGCGGGGTTCGCCAGCTTCCCGGTGCTGAGCCGGTGGGGCGCGGTGCCGGCGCCCAGGCGGCCGTCGTTGGCCGCCGACGCTGTGCGCCATGCCGGCGAGGCGGTGGCGCTGGTGGTGGCGGAGACCTTCGCCCAGGCGCTGGATGCGGCCGAGGCGGTGCTGGTGGATTACGAACCGCTCCAAGCGGTGATCGGCGTCGCTGCAGCCTTGGCCGACGGCGCGACTTCGGTGCATCCCGGCATGGCCAACAACGTGGTGTTCGCGCATCAGGCCGGCGATGCCGCAGCAACGGGCGCCGCGATGCAGGCCGCCGCGCTGGTGGTGGAAACCGAGATCGAACTGCCCCGCCTGGCCCCGGTGATCATGGAGCCGCGCGCGGCCGTGGCCCGCTATGACGCCGCGGCGGATGTCTATGAAGTGCGCACCCCGCATCAGGGCGTGAACGAAATCCGGCGCGATCTGGCCGCGATGTTCGCGCTGCCGCAGGACCGCTTCACCGTGCTGCCCGGCGATGTCGGCGGCGGCTTCGGGCCGCGCAATACGGTGTATCCCGATCTGCCCGCCTTGCTGCTGGCCGCCAAGCTGGTCGGCCGTGCCGTGGCCTGGCCCGGCACCCGCAGCGAGAGTTTCATGACCGACCTGCAAGGCCGCGGCGTGCGGCTGCGTGGGCGGATGGCGCTGGACGCCGACGGAAAATTCACCGGGTTCGAGATGCAGTACGACGCCGATCTCGGCGCCTATGTCTCCCCGGTCGCGGTGATCGCCAATATCCATAACCCGCTGGCCTCGCTCACCGGCTGCTACGCCATCCCGGCGGCGCACGCCGCGTTCCGGCTGCTGCTGACGAACGCGGTGCCGACCGGGCCGTATCGCGGCGCAGGCCGGCCGGAGGTGGCGCTGTTGATCGAGCGGCTGGTCGATCTGGCGGCGCGCCAGCGCGGCGAAGACCCGTTCACCCTGCGCGCCCGCAACGTCATCGCGCCCACGGCCTTCCCGTACACCCTGGCCAGCGGCGTGCAGTACGACAGCGCCGATTTCCCCGCGCTGCTGGCCAGCGCCCGCACCGCTTCGGACTGGGACGGTTTCGCCGCCCGCCACAGCGAAGCCGCCAAGCGCGGCAAACGCCTGGCGCAGGGCATGGCCCTTTTCATCGAGGTCTCCGGCGGCGGCGCGGCCCCCGACGAGGCGGCTTTGCACCTGAGCGCCGACGGTGACGCCCCCCGTCTGCGGATCGAAACGGTGAGCGGCCCGACCGGCCAATCGCACCCCACCACCTTCGCCACCATCGCCCGCACGCGTCTGGGCCTCGCCGAGGCGGATGTCACCCTGGTCGCCAGCGACGCGGCAACCCGGCTGTCCGGCGCCGGCAGCTATGCCTCGCGCAGCACGATCACCACCGGCAGCGCCGTCGCCCTCGGCGCCGACGAAATCGCCGCCAGGCTGCTGGACCGCGCCGCCCTGCGCGGCAACTGCACCGTCGATGAGTTGATGCTGGCCGAGGGCGAAGTGCGCCGCAAAGCCGATGGCAGCACGCTGTGCTCCATCGCCGCCCTGCTCGCCGAACCGATCGCAGCGACCGGGCGGTTCACCCCCAGCAACGCCTTCGCCTCCGGCTGCCATGTCGCGGAACTCGAACTCGATCCCGACACCGGCGTCACCAGGCTCGTGCGCTACACCGCGGTCGACGATGCCGGGGTGACGATCGACCATGTCGCCGCCACCGCGCAGATCCATGGCGGCATCGCCCAGGGCGTCGGCGAAGTGCTGGGCGAGGAGATGGTGATCGACGCCGACGGGCAAGTGCTCTCCGGCAGCCTGATGGACTACATGGCCCCGCGCGCCGACGACGTGCCGGCCTACACCGTGCTGGAGTGCAACACCCCCTCCCCGTTCAACCCGATCGGCGTGAAGGGCATCGGCGAGGCCGGCACCACCGGCGCGCTATGCGCGGTCACCTCGGCGATCGCCAATGCGCTGGACCAGAGATTGCCGCCACTGCCGTTCACCCCGCAGCGCGTCTGGCAGGCGCTATCCCACGAATGAGGCATCCTTGCGATCCGACAGCCGGAACGCGGCATAGACCGCCAGCGCCGTGATGCCGAGCAGGATCGACGATAATGCGGCGGCTACGCCGTAATCGCCGTTGACCACGGCGACATAGATCCGCACCGGCATGGTGATGGTGCCGCTGACATACAGCACCAGCGAGGAGGACAGCTCGTTCATTGCGGTGACGAAGCTCATCATCCCGCCCGCCAAAATCCCCGGCAGGATCAGCCGCGCCGTTACCCGCAAAAACGCGCGGCCGGGGCTGAGGCCCAGGCTGATCGCGGCATCCTCCAGGCTCGGCGAGACCTGCCGCAGCGCGGTCGCCGCGGCGCGCGCGGAATAGGGCAGCCGGCGGATGAAGATCGCCAGCACGATCACCAGCCCGGTGCCGGTGATCGCCACCGGCGGCGCGTTGAACGCGGCGACAAAACCGATGCCCATCACCACGCCGGGCACCACATAGGGCACCATCAGCACCCCATCCAGGATCGCCGTCGCCCGCGACCGCCGCCGTGTGATCAGGTAGCCGATCAGCGTGCCCGCCACCACGATGCAGGCGACCGCGGCGGTGGAGAACAGCAGCGTGTTCCACACCGGCAGCGTCACCGCATGGAACACCCGCTCATAGCTGGCCAGACCGAAGCCCGGCTGAAACACCGGCCCCCGCGTGGCGCGGAACGAGAACACCAGCACCACCAGCCCAGGCGCGATGCCGACGCCGACGATCAGCCAGGCCAGCACATGCGCGCCGATATTGCGCCAGCCGCGCAGCGTGCTAGGCGG
Organism: uncultured Rhodospirillales bacterium; assembly: GCA_903881515.1. Taxonomy (GTDB): domain Bacteria; phylum Pseudomonadota; class Alphaproteobacteria; order Acetobacterales; family Acetobacteraceae; genus CAIRTN01. The sequence continues at coordinate 10,936 of CAIRTN010000301.1, forward strand.
GCGCGGCTTCAGCAGGCTGCCATGGAACACGTCGCGCTGCAGCAGCCGCCGCTGCGCCAGCACCAGCAGCATCGACAGCGCCACCAGCACCAGGCTGAGCGCCGAGGCCAGCCCCGGGTTCTCGCCCAGATCGGCGGCGTAGAGCAGGAAGGCCTGGGTGGCCAACACCTCGAAATCCCGGCCGATCAGCCGCGGCGTGCCGAAATCGGCGATCGACAGCACGAAGGCCAGCAGCGCCGCGGCCGAGATCGCCGGCAGGATCATCGGCAGCGTCACCTGCATCAGCCGCCGCGCCGGCGACAGGCCCAACCCCTCGGCGGCCTCCTCCAGCGAACGGTTCACCTGCGCCAGCGCCGCCGAGACGATCAGGAACACGTTGGGAAAGAACTTGAAGCTGAACACCAGCATCACCCCGGCCGCGCCATAGATCGGCGGAATGGTGATGCCGATCTCCATCAGCCCGCGGCGCACCGCGCCGTTAGCGCCGAACAGCACGATCCAGGCATAGGCGCCGATGAACGGCGGCGACACCAAAGCCAGCACCGCCAGCGTCTGCAACGCGGCCCGCCCGCGCAGCCGCACCCGCACCACCAGGAACGCCAGCGTCACCCCCAGCAGCAGCGCACCCGTCATCCCGCCGGCGCCGACCAGCAGCGTGTTGCCGATCGCTCGCAGATGCCTGGGCTGTCGCAGGATCTCGACGAAATTGCCGAAGCCCGGTTCGCTGCCGACGATCAGGCTGGCACGCAGAATGCCCCACAGCGGCCAGGCCAGCAGCAGCGCCAGCAACAGCCAGACCGCCGCCTGTACGATGCGCCAGGGATCGGCCCGCCTCACGAGAACGTCACCGCCACGCGGCTGCCATCGGGCGCGAACACTGCGATTCGCTCGGTGGGCAGATCCAGGCTGATCGCGCTGCCGGCGGCACGCAGCAATGTTGCCGACGGATTGGCGGCCAGATGCTGCATCGGCCCAAGCGGGGTCTCGATCGCCGCCAGCGCTTCGCGGCCAAGGAAGGTGATCTTGGCCACCTGCCCGGCCAGCGCCAGCTTGCCCGTGCCGAGCACGGTGTCCTCCGGGCGGATGGCGATCTCCACCGTGCCCTGCACGTCGCTGCTGACCGGCACGCTGAGCGCGCCGAGATGCAATCGCCCGTCCTCAATGCGCGCGGGGAGAAAATTCATACTGCCGACGAAGGACGCGGCAAACCGGGTCTGCGGCGCGCGATACAGGGTGAACGGATCGGCGATCTGCTCGATCCGCCCGGCGTTCATCACGCAGATCGAATCGGAGACCGCCAGCGCCTCCTCCTGATCATGGGTGACGTAGATCGTGGTGATGCCCAGCCGGCGTTGCAGGTCGCGGATATCCTCGCGCAGTTCAATGCGCAGCTTGGCGTCGAGGTTGGACAGCGGCTCGTCCATCAGCAGCAGCCGCGGTCGGATCGCCATGGCACGTGCCAGACCGACGCGCTGCTGCTGCCCGCCCGACAGGTCCGCCGGCAGCCGGGCGGCCATGCCGTCCAGCCGCACCATGCGCAGCGCCTCGGCCACGCGCGGGGCGATTTCGGCGGGCGGCATCCGCCGCGCCTTCAGGCCGAAGCCGACATTCTCGGCCACGGTCAGATGCGGGAAGATCGCGTAATCCTGAAACACCATGCCGATGTCGCGCCGATGCGCGGCCATGGTGTCCAGCCGGTCGGCGCCGGCGTGGATCTGCCCGGCATCGGGGTCGAGAAATCCGGCGATGCAGCGCAGCAGCGTGGTCTTGCCGCAGCCGGATGGGCCAAGCAGGGTGAAGAACGCGCCGGACTCGATATGCAGGCTGATGCCGTCGAGCACGCGCGTGCCCGGCGTGTAGCTTTTCACCAGATCGCTGACCGTCACCGCCGACACGCTTTGCCCTCCCGCGCTTCGCGTAACAAGACCATTGCAGCTCGTTGCTTCACAAGATGAATGCGGCGGGTCATGCTGCGTCGAAGCTTTCAGGGAGGAGACAACGATGCGCGTCACGCTGCTCGCCGCCGTCGCGGCATGCCTGCTCGCCGGGTCGGCGATGGCCCAGAAGGTGGTGGTCTACACCGCCGCCAAACAGGTGCTGGTCGATGAGCTGACCACCCGCTTCAGCAAGGAAACCGGCATCGCGGTGGAAACGGTGATCGCCGGATCGTCCGATGTGATCCGCCGCGTGCGCGCCGAGGGGGGCGCGCCGAAGGTGGACGTGATCTGGAGCATCGGCGGCGAGGTGCTGGAGGCCAACAAGGATCTGTTGACCGCCTACACGCCGAAGGAGGACGCGATCCTGCTGCCGGCCTACAAGATCAGCCCGGAATGGCAGCCGTTCAGCGGCATCCTGGCGATCTTCGTCGCCAACACCCAATCTCTGAGGCCCGCGGATTACCCGAAGACCTGGAAAGACCTGACCGACCCGAAATGGAAGGGGCAGATCGCCTCGGCCCGGGCCGACAGCTCGGGCTCGGCGTTCCAGCAATTCGCCACCGTGATCGCCGGCTACGGCGAGCCGGGCTGGGATATCTACAAGGGCATCCTGAAGAACATGCTGCTGGCGGAAAGCTCAGGCCTGGTCTCGCGGCTGGTGAATGATGGCGAGGCGAAGCTGGGCATCGCGCTGGAGGATGACGCGCTGGACTATGTGAAGGGCGGCGGGCCGGTAGCAATCCTGTATCCCGAGGACGGCACCTCGACGGTCGCCGACGGCATGGCGCTGGCGAAGGGCGCGCCGAATGCCGAGAACGGCAAGCGGTTCATCGACTGGCTGCTGACCAAGCCGGTGCAGGAAATCGTGGTGAAGCAGATGGGACGGCGGGCGGTGCGTATCGATGTCGCCGGCGGCGGCGGGGCGAAGCCGATCACCGAGGTGAAGCTGGTGAATTACGATATCCGCGCCATCGCGCAGAACCGCAACGCCTGGATCGCGCGCTGGAAGGAAATGGCCGCCGCGCGCTGAGCCGATGCGCCTCGAAGCGTTCACCGAGGCGCGCGAGCCCGCCCGGCCGGAGAGCAACGAGGATGCCCTCGTTGTGCTGCCCGGCCGGGCCTTCGCGGTCATCGACGGCGTCACCGACCGCAACGGCACCCGCTATGACGGCATGCTCGCCGGGCGCTACGCCGCCAGGCTGGCGGCCAGCGCGCTGGAAGCACTGTTCGCCACCGGCACACCTGAGGCCGGGCAGATCGTGCCGGCGCTGACCGAGGCGTTGCAGGCGGCCTACCGGCTTCACGGCATCGATCTGTCGGCTTCCGGCTGGGGCGGGCGGATGTGCTGCACCTTGGCGCTGGCGATCCTCGGCGACGATTGGCTGGACGTGGTGCTGGTCGGCGATTCCGGCATCCGGCTCAACGGGGTGACGGTGCTGCAGATGCGCAAGGACCTCGACATGATCACCGCGCTGCTGCGCCGGCACGCCTGGGCGCCGATCGCGGCGCGGGTGAGCGATGCGGTGGAGCGCGAGCGGCTGGCGCGACAGGTGGTGTTTCACGGCACCGGGCAGGATGCCGCCGCCCTGGCGCCGGTACTCAATGCCGCCGATCTGGCGGCGATCGGGGCAGCGGCGACGACAGCCTGCCGGGCGGCGCTGCCGCATGTGCCCCAAGCCGAGATCGCGCTGCTGCTGGAGCGCGGCATCGTCGAGGGCCAGGGCCTGTTCCAGAACCGCACTGACAGCGTGCTGGGCTATGCCTGCCTCGACGGCTTCGCGGTGCCGGGCGCGCTGATGCGGATCGAACGGCTGCCGCTGCCGCAGCGGATCGAGCTGTTCACCGACGGCTATGCCAGGCCGGCTGCGGGCTTCGGGGTCGCGGCCTGGGATGCCGATTTCCAGGCCACCGAGCGCGAGGACCCGAGCAAGATCGGCGCGTTTCTCAGCGTGAAAGGCTCGCTGCCCGGCCGCTGGTCGGACGACCGCACCTATCTCGCCGTTACCCTGTCGTCGCCCTGAGCACGTCGAGTTCCAGTTGCGGCACGATGTGCCCGGTCAGCGCCAGTTCCAGGCTGGGTTCGCGGCCGGAAACGTGCCGCTCGGCCTGGGCGATCGCCACCATGGCCCAGCGGATGGTCGCCGCGATCTCCCACCAATGCACGCGGGCAGGATCGACGGGGCGGCCACTGGCGGTTTCGTAAGCGCGGGCGAAGACGCCGCGATCGCCGATGCCGCCGACATCGCTTGCGCCCCCGGCCCGCCAGCAGCGGGCGCAGAGCCAGCCGATATCCTCGTGCGGATCGCCCCAGCCGGAGAATTCCCAGTCCAGCACGCCGGTGATCCCGGTATCGTTGACCATGTAGTTGCCGGTGCGGAAATCGTTGTGGCACAGCACGAGCGCCACCGCCGGCTGCGCGTTCAGTTCCAGCCAGCGCAGGCCCCATTCCAGCGCCGGGCGCGGCTGGGCGTAGCTGTCGAGCGCGGCGCGCATCTCGCGCACCAGGCGCGCGCAGGGATCGGCATCGGGCGGGCCGAGGAACGCGAGATCGGCGCGCGGCGGGGTGATGGCGTGAATGCGGGCCAGTTCGCGGGCCAGCGCCTCGGTCAGCGCGACGCGGCCACCGCCGAGGGTTTCGGTGCGCACCACCCGGTGCGCCGCGGCGATACCCTCGACCCGGCGCATCACGAAGAACGGCTGGCCGGTCACCGACGGATCGGCACAGGCAAAGAGCGGTTCGGGCACGGTGACGCCGGAGGCGAAGGCGGCGCGCAGCAGGGCGAACTCCTCCATGCGCGGCCGGCTGGCGGCCAGGGTCGCCGGGGCATCGGTGCGCAGCACCCAGGAGGCGGGCGCGCCGCCCACCGTCACGTCCAGCCGCCAGTTGTCCTGGATCGCGCCACCGGACAGGCGGGAGCGGCCGGTAATGGTCACCGGCGCGCCCGCCTGCACGCTCAGCCAGGCCGCGAGCGCCGTCTCATCCATGGGCAACGGGCCAGGAGAAGAAGTCCGGGCCTTCCTTCAGCATCGCGTTGGCCAGCACCATGCGGTGCACCTCGCTGGCGCCGTCCACCAGCCGGGCCTGCCTTGCGTAGCGATAGATCCATTCCACCGGCGTGTCCTTGGAATAGCCGCGGGCGCCGAGCAGTTGCAGCGCGGTATCGGCCGCGCGGTGCAGCGCATCGGCGGCGACGACCTTGGCCATCGAGACTTCCTTGCGGGCGAACTCGCCGCGATCAAGCGCGGTGGCGGCCTGCATGGTCAGCAGGCGGGCCTGCTGGATTTCCATGCCGGCCTGGCCGATCATGGTCTGCACGCTTTCATGGTCGATCAGCCGGCCGCCGAAGCTGCGGCGCTTCTGGGTATAGGCGATGGCGATTTCCAGCGAGCGGCGGGCGAGGCCCATCCAGCGCATGCAATGCGTCAGGCGTGCCGGGCCCAAGCGCATCTGCGTCAGCTTCAGCCCGTCGCCGACATTCAGCAGCCGGTCCTCATCGGGGATTTCCAGGCCGTCGAACTCGATCTCGCAATGCCCGCCATGCTCCTCCGGCCCCATGATCGGAATGCGGCGGACGATGCGCCAGCCGGGGGCGTCGGCGTGAAACAGGAAGGCGCTGAGGCCCTTGCGGGTGTCGTCCGAAGTGCGGGCGATCAGGATGAAGTGCTTGGCGGATTCAGCACCGGTGATGAACCATTTGCGGCCGCGAATGGTCCAGCCGGTGTTGGTGCGGGTGGCGGTGGTCTGGGTCAGCGAGGGGTCGGAGCCGCAGCCGTCGCCGTCCTCGGTCATCGGTTCGGTCATCACGAAGGAGCTGCCGACCTGGCCGTCGATGATCGGCTGCAACCAGCGGTCCTGCTGCGCCGGCGTGCCGGCCTGGGCCAGCACGCGCATGTTGCCGTCATCGGGGGCGGAGCAGTTGAAGCAGACCGGGCCGAAGATCGAGCGGTTCATCTCCTCGTAGAGCACGGCCTGTTCGGCCATCTTCAGCCCGCCGCCGCCGCGCACTTTCGGCGATTGCAGCGCCCAGATGCCCAGCGGGCGGGTTTCGGCGCGCAGCTGGGCCAGCAGATCGATGCGGATGTTTTCATGCGCGTCGTAGCTGGCAGGGTCTGCTTCCAGCGGAAACAGCCGGTCCTCGACAAAGGCCCGAACGGTGCGGCGCTTGGCTTCGAGTTCGGGCGAGAGATGGAAGTCCACGGCGTTTCGTCCCTTTATTGAATCAGGTTTGGGTGCCTCAAAGCATGGGCAGCCCGACATAGTTCTCGGCGAGCGTCGCCGCTCCGGTGGGTGAGGAGGTGATGTAGTCCAGCTCGGCCTGCTGCATGCGGCGTTCGAACGGGGTGTGGTTTTCGAAGCGGTGCATCAGCGAGGTCAGCCACCAGGAGAAGCGCTCGGCTTTCCACACCCGGCGCAGCGCGGTGCTGCTGTAGCCGGCGAGATCGGTTTCCGATCCGTCGGCGAAGTAAGCGGCCAAAGCACGGGCGAGCAGGGCGACGTCGCCATAGGCCAGGTTCATCCCCTTGGCGCCGGTCGGCGGCACGATATGGGCGGAGTCGCCGGCCAGGAACAGGCGGCCGAGCTGCATCGGCTCGGCGACGAAGCTGCGCATGGCGGTGACGCCCTTTTGCAGGATCGGGCCGGGGACGATGTGGTGGCCGAGGCGGGTTTGCAGCTCGGCCCAGATCCGTTCGTCCGGCCAGTTGGCTTCGTCCTCGTCGGGAGCGACCTGCAGATAGAGCCGGCTGATCGTCGGGCTGCGCATTGAGGCCAGCGCGAAGCCGTTGTCGTGGCTGGCGTAGATCAGTTCCTCATGCGGCGGCGGCGATTGCGACAGGATGCCCAGCCAGCCGAACGGGTAGATGCGGTCGAAGCCCTGCACCGGCATTGCCGGGCGGCTGATGCCGTGGAAGCCGTCGCAGCCGGCGATGAAGTCACAGTCGATCGCGCCATTCTGGAAGGCGATGCGGGGCGCGGGGCCGGTGATGCCGTGGATCGCGACGTCGGGGGTCTCGAACAGGATCGGGATGCCGGCGGCGAGATTGGCGGCGATCAGGTCTTTCACCACCTCGTGCTGGCCGTAGACCATGATCGATTTGCCGGTGAGGCCGGTGAGGTCGATGCGGTGATCCCTGCCGTTGAAGCGCAGGATGACGCCGTGATGCAGCAGACCCTCGCGGTCCATGCGCTCGCCGACGCCGGCGTCGCGCATCATCTGTGCGGCATCGTGCTCCATCACCCCGGCGCGGATGCGGCCTTCGCAGTAGGCGCGCGAACGGGCCTCGACGATGACGCAGCCGATGCCGTGCAGATGCAGCAGGCGGGCGAGCAGGAGCCCGGACGGGCCCGCGCCGATGATGCCGACCTGGGTGCGCATCCGCTACTCCGCCGCCTCGCGCTGGCCGTAATCGGCGACCGCCGAATCAGCGGAGACGTAGCCGTCGGCGACGTCGTTCTGCACCTCGGCGCGGCTGCGCTCCTGCGGGTCGCCGAAGCCGGCACCGCCGCCGAGTTGCACCTCGACGATGCGATCGGCGGTGGTGAGCGTCACCAGTTCGCCAGTGCCGCAGTCGCGCACGATGGCGCCGCTGAGGTCGCGCACCACACCGTGCACCGAACCGCCGTGACGGCCGTTGAACAGGCCTTCGGTCTCGACGCCGACGCCTTCGGGGTAGACCGAGAACAGGGTGGGCCGGCCGTCATCATGCAGCTTGCGCAATTGCGTGCGCACGCCGAGGCCGCCGCGATGCCGGCCGGGGCCACCGGAATCCTGCACCAGGGATTTCTCCAGCACGAGCACCGGGGCGCGGGTTTCCATCAGCTCGACCGAGGTATTGGCCGCCGAGGTGGGATACAGCAGCGCCGATTTGCCATCGGCGCGGCGCGAGCCGCCCTGGCCGCCGCCCATGAAGAAATGATCGGCGTAGACATAGCCGTCGGGGTCGCGGCCGTAGATGTTCACCGCGTGCGGCAGGCCGGTGGCGGCCTGCACCTGGTTCGGTGCGGCGTCGGACAAGGCGCGGAAGATGTTCGGCGCGATGTACCAGCCGACGCGGGTGCGCAGGTTGACGCTGGCCGGCTTGTCGCAGTTCAGGATCGAGCCGGCGGGGGCCTTCACGGTGAACGGGCGGTAGCAGCCGGCATTGCCGCGGACCTGCGGGCTGAGGATGCATTTCAACGGATAGGTCGCGTGCGCGGCAGTGTAGGTGAAGGTGCAGTTCAGCCCACCCTGCGGCAATTGCGCGGGGGCGCCGGCGAAGTCGAGCTCGATCTCGTCGTCTTTCACCGTGACAACAAGCGGGTAGCGCAGCCGGGTGCCGAGCGGGTTGTTGTAGGCCTCGGAGCGATAGACGCCGTTCGGCAAAGCGCGGATCGCGTCGCGTGTCGCGCGTTCGGAGCGGTTCTGCACCACGGCGGCCAGAGCGCGCAGGTCGTGCATGCCGTAGTCGTTCATGAAGGCGAGCAGGCGGTCGGCGCCGAGGCGGTTGGCAGCGAGGAAGGAATGGATGTCGCCCAGCACCTCCTCGGATTTGCGGACGTTCTCGGCGAGCAGGGTGAACAGATCCTCGTTCGGCACGCCGGCGCGGTAGAGCATCATCGGCGGGATCTGCAGGCCTTCGTCGTAGATCTCGCGGGCACGCAGGCTGTCCTTGGTGCCGCCGATATCGCCGACATGGCCGACGGTGGCGGTGAGCGCCACCAGGCGGCCGCCGTGGAAGACGGGGGTGACCACGGCGATGTCGAACAGATGGCCGGCGCAGAGCCAGGGGTCGTTGGTCACCAGCACGTCGCCCTCAACCAGCGTGTGCGGCGGGTATTTCTTCAGCAGCGCCTTTACCGCGATGGGAACGGTGAGGTTGAACACCGGCATGGCGCGCGGGGAATGCGCCAGGCTTTCGCCGTCGGGGTCGAGCAGGTCGCAGGCGAAGTCCTGCGCTTCGGAGACGATCAGGCTGAAGGCGGTGCGGACGATGGTGTGCCACATCTCCTCGACCACGGTGATCAGCCGGGCCCACATGATTTCCAGCGAGACCGGATCGGATTCGATCAGCGCCATCGCCTGTTCGACGGGGGTGGCCGGGGTGATCCGGGCGACGGCCTGGGGGGGGACGGCGACCTGGATGCGCATGGTGCCGGTGGTATCGATGTTCACCAGGTCGCCGGGGGCGACGATGGTGGTGGCTTCGCGTTCCTCGATGATCGCGGGGCCGGCGACCTGCATGCCGGGGGTCAGCGCGTAGCGGTCGTAGACCGGGGTTTCGACGAAGCCTTCGCCGAACCAGGCCTGGCGGTGGCCCTTCAGCGCCGGGCCGGTGCCGCCGCCGCCGGCCTGTACCAGGGAGAGCGCGGGATAGGGGCCGCGGGCGCGGATGCGCAGGGTGACGAGTTGGATCGCGACGCCGTCGTAGACCGAGGTGTAACGGGCAGCGTAGGCGGCGACGAAGGCGCTTCGGATCGCCGGCATGGTGGCATCCGAGATCGGGCCGTCGGGCAGGATGACGTTGATCTCGTGCAACTGGCCGAACAGGCGCATGTCGGCGGTGCGTTCGACGACGATATCGGTGTCCGGCACGCCGGCGGCGCTGAGGCGGGCGCGGGTCTCGGTGACCAGGGTGTTCACCACCGTGTCGATCGCCGCGGCGGCGCCGGGCTGGTCGAGGCGGACGGGGTGGCTGCGGACCTGTTCGAAGGAGAGCGGGGCGGCGAGGAAGCCGAGCGCGGAGGCGGCGCCAGAGGCGGGGGGGATCAGCAGTTCGCTGACGCCGAGCACGCGGGCGACGCCGGCGGCGTGTGCGGGGCCGGCGCCGCCGAAGCCGACCATGGCATAGCGGCGGGGGTCCTTGCCCTTCTCGACGATATGGATGCGGGCGGCGGCGGCCATGCTTTCGGTGACGACGCGATGGATGCCCCAGGCGGTTTCGATGGCGGTGAGGCCGAGCTTGTCGCCGACGGATTCCAGCGCACGGATCGCGGCGTCGAGATCGAGCGACATGCGGCCGCCGAGGAAGAAGGCGGGGTCGTAATAGCCGAGCACCAGGTTGGCATCGGTGACGGTCGGTTGGGTGCCGCCGCGGCCGTAGCAGGCGGGGCCGGGGTCGGCGCCGGCGGAATGCGGGCCGACGCGGAGCAGGCCGACTTCGTCAACGCCGGCGATCGAGCCGCCGCCGGCGCCGATCTCGATCATGTCGATCACCGGGGCCTTGATCGGCAGGCCGGAGCCTTTCTTGAAGCGATGGACGCGGGCGGCCTCCATTTCGGCGGCGGTGGCGGCGCGGCCGTCTTCGATCAGGCAGGCTTTCGCGGTGGTGCCGCCCATGTCGAAGCTGATGACGTCGGACTTGCCGGCGGCTTCGCCGAAGAAGGCGGTGGCGAGGCCGCCGCCGGCGGGGCCGGATTCGAGCAGGCGGATCGGGAAGGCGCGGGCGGTTTCGGGCGAGACCAGGCCGCCGGCGGAGTGCATCAGGTAGAGCGCGCCGCGGAAGCCGCGCTGCCAGAGTTCGAGTTCGAGGCGGCGGACGTAGCGGTCCATCAGCGGCTGGACGAAGGCGTTGGCGCAGGTGGTGACCAGGCGCTGGTATTCCCAGAGTTCGGCGACGACGTCTGACGAGAGGGAGACGGCGATGTCGGGGTAGAGGCGGGCGATTTCGGCGCCGGCGGCGCGTTCGTGCTCGGGGTTGCGATAGGCGTGCAGGAAGCAGACGGCGATGGCTTCGACGCCGTCGGCGACCAGTTGCTTCGCGGCTTCGCGGACGCTGTCGAGGTTCAATGGGGTGACGGTGTTGCCGTCGCGGTCCATGCGCTCGGTGACTTCCAGGCGGCGGCGGCGGGGGACGAGGGGGTCGGGGAATTCGAGGAAGAGGTCGAAGATGTCGTAGCGCTGCTCGGTGCCCATTTCGAGGATGTCGCGGAAGCCGGCGGTGGTGAGCAGGCCGAGCTTGGCGCCGCGGCGTTCGATCAGGGCGTTGGTGACCAGGGTGGTGCCGTGGACGATGTCGCCGACTTCGCCGAAGCCGACACCGGCTTCGGAGAGGATGGCTTCCAGCCCGGCGAGGGCGCCGATGGAGGGGTCCTCGGGGGTGGTGAGGCATTTGTGGAGGCGGATTTCGTTCCGCTCCTGATCGAGCAGGATGAAATCCGTGAAGGTTCCGCCGATGTCGAACCCGATCCGCCACTTTGCCGTCATGCCTGCCTCTGATCCAACACGTAGGGCTGCATGGTGCGATCGGGGCGGCCTTGACGCAAGGCCGGGGGGTCAGGTGTTTGCTTATTTGTTGCTATATCGGAACATATAGGGCGTGAGTCAGCGGGATCGCCAAAATGTCGCAATTTTTAGACTGGGGCGGGGGCAGCGCAGGGCGTGCCGGTTGGGGCGCGAGGTGCGCCCAGGTGGGGGTTCGGCGCCGCGCAGGCGCGGCGGCCGTGGGGACGGGTGTTGCCGCGGGTGCGGCGGCGCGGGGCGCCCGAGGGTAGGACGGAGTACGGGCGGGACGCGGTTTCGGCGCGGCTGGCGCGCGCGGAGGGATTGCGGCCACTTCGAGTGTGGGTTGAGCGGGGGGCGGCGGAAGGGCGCCTTCGCGCCAGGCGGTGAAGAGCGTGTCGAGGGCTTCGGTGAGGCGACGCAGGTGCAGCCAGAGCAGAATCACGGCCGGCCAGTCGCGGAACGGAGTCCGGGCCAGGGTGATTTTAAGCTCAGAGAGGATGCGTGCCCAAATGTTCATGGACACGTTATAGGGCACGGTTAGATGCAATGCAAGGAAAAAATGCGTTGTGAGCGCATTTTTTCCAAAACGGTGGCGCGCTCGCTAGTTCCCGTACACCAGATGCGGCAGCCACATCGTCAGGCTGGGAACGTAGGTGATGATCATCAGCACGATCAGCAGCAGCACCAGGAAGGGGAAGATGCCGCGGATGACCTCGCCGATCGGGGCGTGGGAGATGGTGGAGAGCACGAACAGGTTCAGGCCGACCGGGGGGTGGATCAGGCCGATTTCCATGTTGTGGGTGAAGATGATGGAAAAATGCACCGGGTCGACGCCCAGCGGCTTCAGGGCCGGGGCGAGGATCGGCATCACCACCAGCAGGGTGGCGATGACCTCAAGGAAGCAGCCCATGATCAGCAGCAGCACGTTGATCGCCAGCAGGAATTCCCAGGTGGTGAAGCCGTGCTCAAGGGTGAACTGCACCAGCTTGGCGGGAATGCCGGATTCGGTCATCCAGTGGCCGAAGGCGAGCGCGCTGGCGACGATGAGCATGATCGAGGCCGCCGAGCGGATGGCGTCGGCCACCACGTTCAGGGTCTGCGAGATCGGGAAGCCGCGGTAGTAGAACACGCTGACGATCAGGGAGCAGACGGCGGCGAGCGCCGCGGCCTCGGTGACGGTGACGATGCCGCCATAGATGCCGACCAGCACGATCACCGGCACGATCATCGCCGGCAATGCGTGCAGGGTGACCTTGATGCGTTCGCCCATCGGGCGCACCGGCTCGACCGGGAAATTGCGGCGGCGGCTGTCGTACCAGACCCAGGCGAAGAAAGCCGCGGCCTGCAGCAGGCCGGGCATGATGCCGGCGAGGAACAGGCGGGGCACCGATTGCTCGGTGACGATGCCGTAAAGGATCAGCGCCAGGCTGGGCGGAATGACGATGCCGATGGTGCCCGACGCGCCGATCACGCCCAAAGCGAACGAGCGGGGGTAGCCGCGTTCCAGCATCGCCGGCAGCAGGATGGTGCCCATCGCCAAAGCGGTCGCGACCGAGGAGCCGCAGATGGCGGCGAACAGAGTGCAAGCGACCACAGTGACCAGACCCAGCGAGCCGCGCACGCCGCCGATCCAGGCCGAGGCGAGATCGACCAGCGCACGGGCGATGCCGCCGCGGCGCATGAAGGCGGCGGCCATCACGAACAACGGCAGCGACATCAGGGTCGACGAGTTCAGATGGTCGATCACCACCTGTGCCACGCCGATCAGCGGCTGACCGGAAATATAGAACAGGCCGGCCGAGATCAGGCCGAGCACCAGGAAGATCGGCATGCCGCAGGACAGCAGGCCGAAGAAGACGACGAGGAATGCGAAAAGGGCCATGTCAGTGCGTGCCCGGCATCGGCATGTCGGCGGGCGCCTCGTGAATGACGTGCCCGACGGTCATGGTTTTTGGATCGAAATAGAACATGTAGCGGGTGAGGCGCATGATGTAGCGGATGAACATCAGCCCGGTGCCGGTGGGCAGGGCGGCGTAGTAAAGCCACATCGGGAAAGCGAGTTCGGTGGAGCTGCGTTCGTCGAGCATCATCGAGGTGTCGACGATCTCCCAGCCGTACCAGATCATGCCGCCGCAGAACACCAGGGCAGCGAGGCAGTTGAACATCTCAAGCCAGCGCTGCGCCTGCGGGCCGAGCATGCGCAGCACGATATCTGGCCGGACATGGCCGTCGTGACGGACAAGCTGGCTGGAAACCAGCATGACCGACCAGATGATGAGATAGACGATGACCTCGTCACCCCAGCCGGAACTGAGCGAGCTGTTCATGTAACGGCCGAGAATCTGCCACATGCCGACGATGAGCGCGCACAGGCCGAGCAGGCCGACAAGCGTCTGCTCAATACGATCCCATAACTTCATCATCTCGCCCGCTCTCCCTGCCGCCTTGTTGACGCGCGTATGAGGGCTGGCCTTCCCGCACGTCAAGAGATTGCTGATTGGCCGTGCGGAAAGTCTGGCGGGGAGGGGAAGGCAGGAAGGGAAGGCGTTCTTTTTGTGAACAAAAAGAACCAAAAAAACTTTTTCAAATTATGGTCTTCGCCGGGGGGGCAAGCGGGGGAAAGTTTTTTTGCTCCCTTTTTTTTCAGAAAAAGGAGTGCTTGCCTTCCCTTGGCCTTGGTCGCGGGCCTTCAGGCGCAGGCGATGGCTTCGATCTCGATTTTCCAGGCCGGATTGGCCAGACCGCCGATGATCAGGGTGCTGCCGGGACGGCGATCGCCGAGGACCTCGCCGCGGATTTTTCGGCTGGCGGGCAGGTTGGCGATGTCGGGCATGATGGTGGTGACCTTGATCAGGTGATCGAGGCTCATGCCGGCGGCATTGAGCTGGGCGACGACGTTGGCCCAGGCGAGCCGGATCTGCGCCTCGACATCGTCGGGCACCGTGCCGTTGGCGTCGGCGGGAATCTGGCCGCTGAGATACAGGGTGCGGCTGACGCCGCTGACCTCGACCGCCTGGGTATATGGGCTGGCCGGGGCGGGGGCATTGGGAGCGTTAATATCGCGTCGCAACATGGATTTTGTTTCCTCTAATCGGCTCCGGGTCATCGGCCCGAACACCGCAACTCCCCCAATAGACATTGCGTTACATTTTGCAAGTGGCTGACGTACACAAGATGTATCGATGTGCACGGAATTGACATTGATTCCGCCCGGCCTGTACACAAGAATTCCAAGTCGAACAAAAAACAGCAGCCGACGGCTTCGGCATTGCGGGAGAAAAGTGATGAAACGAATTGGTTCAAACGCTGCTTGTGCGGCTCTCGTTTTCCTCGCAATGGCCGGCATGTCTGCCAACGCCGAGACCGTGCGGGTCGGGGTGACGATTTCGACCACCAGGCCGGCGGCATCGCTGGGCATTCCGCAGCGGAACTCGATCGCTTTGCTGCCGAAGGAAGTGGCCGGCCAGACTGTTCAATATTTTGTGCTCGATGACGGCGGCGACAGCACCAAAGCCGTCGCCAACATGCGCAAGCTGATCGACGACGAGAAGGTGGATGTGATCATCGGCTCGTCGGCCACGCCGCCGACCATGGCGATGATCGGGGTCGCGGCCGAGAAGCAGGTGCCGGTGATTGCACTGGCGGCGTCGGCGATCATCATCCAGCCGATGGATGCGCAGAAGAAATGGGCATTCAAGGTGCCGCAGAACGACGCGCTGATGGCCGACGCGCTGGCCGAGCACATGGCCAAAGCCAAGGTGAAGACGGTCGGCTTCATCGGCTTCAACGACGCCTATGGCGATGGCTGGGCCAAGGAGTTCGAGCGCGCCGCCGAGACGAAGGGGATCAAGGTGGTCGCCTCCGAGCGCTACGCGCGCACGGACCCGTCGGTGACCGGCCAGGTGCTGAAGCTGATCGCCGCCAAGCCCGACGCGGTGCTGATCGGCGCCTCCGGCACGCCGGCGGCGCTGCCGCAGAAGACGCTGAAAGAGCGCGGCTATGCCGGGCGCTACTATCAGACACACGGCGTGGCGAATAACGACTTCCTGCGCATCGGCGGCAAAGACGTCGAAGGCACGGTGCTGCCGTCCGGCCCGATCCTGGTGGCGGCGCAACTGCCGGACAGCAACCCGCTGAAAGCGCGCGGGCTGGAATATATCGGGCGCTACGAGGCGCTGTACGGCGCGGGCTCCGTCTCCAACTTCGGCGCCCATGCCTATGACGCCGGGCTGCTGCTGGCGGCCTCGATCGGGCCGGCGGTGGCGAAGGGCAAGCCAGGGACAGTGGAATTCCGCAACGGGCTGCGCGATGCGCTGGAGAACCAGAAGGAACTGGTGCTGACGCACGGCATCGCCAACACCACGCCCACGGACCATAATGGATTCGATACGCGGGCGCGGGTAATGGTGACGATCCAGGGTGGGGCTTGGAAGCTGCTGCCGTGATCGTGGGCTGAGTGTAGGGAAGGCAAGGCTAGGCCAGGGGCTTTGCCCCTGGACCCCACCAAAGGCCGCGGGCCTTTGGAAACCTGTTCATTAGGCTGGGTTACAAGGCGGCGGGTCGGTAGTTTGGGAGGATTTGGTCTTGTCAGATACTAATTGGCTCATAGAAAAACGCTTTAGACATGTAGGTCATTGGTCAAATCCCCACACGAAACTACAGCGCCTTGTCCTTCTTGACCGGACTCCTGGCATTTATGCGTTCGTTGTAGACGGACGAGTCCGGTATATTGGTAAGGCTACTTCGATGCGGCACCGAATTCGTGAATATAATCGCGCTCTTGCTCCCGAGACGAATCGAAAATTCCGTCAGGTTCACCAGGGAATAAAAACTGTATGGACGGGCGGCACGACTATCGATGTATGGGTCTATGACTTTGAAGAGAATCGCGACGGAAAGCTGACCAAGCTGGAGGCCGACTGGATCAATGAGAGAGCGCCAGAATGGAACGACTGAAAGAGGCGCACCACGACCTTCGATTGCCATGCCCGCGCTAACCGAATACGAACAGCCCTGATAAATTCAGTGGGTTTCCAAAGGCCCTCGGCCTTTGGCGGGTCCAGGGCAGAGCCCTGGCCTTGCCTAACCTGACTTTCTTTCACTTAGGACACCACGCGCATGGACGGGACGATCCTGCTGATTCTGGCGCAGGACGGCGTCATCAATGGCGCGGTCTATGCCTTGCTCGCGCTGTCGCTGGTGCTGGTGTTCACGGTGACGCGGGTGATTTTCATTCCGCAGGGCGAGTTGGTGGCGTTTGGGGCGCTGACTTATGCGGCGCTGGATGCCGGGCAGGTGCCGGGCAGTTTGTGGCTGTTGTGCGGGTTGGGGGTGGCGGCGTTTCTGGCCGGGGTTTGGCAGATCCGGCAGGGGGGGCAGGGTAGTCTGTGGCGGCTGGGGTTGGAGACGTTGCTGTTGCCGGCGGGGGTGACGGCGATGACGCTGGTGGTGGCGAAGCTGCATCCGGGGGTGGTTGGCGAGGCGGTGTTGGCGACGCTGATCGTGGCGCCGATGGCGCCGTATATTTATCGGGTGGCGTTTCAGCCGTTGGCGGAGGCGAGCATTCTGGTGCTGCTGATCGCGGCCGTTGGGGTGCATCTGGCGATGGTGGGGCTGGGGTTGGTGTTTTTCGGTCCTGAGGGTTACCGGGCGAATGGGTTTGCCGAGGGGGCGGTGAGCTTGGGCGAATTGACGGTGCCGGGGCAGGCGCTGTGGATCATCGGCATGGCGGCGGTGTTGATGGCGGCGCTGTTCGGGTTTTTCGGGTTTTCGCTGATGGGACGGGCGTTGCGGGCGACCGCGGTGAACCGGCTGGGGGCGCGGCTGGTGGGGATTGCCACGGCGCAGTCGGGGCTGGTGGCGTTCAGCCTGGCGGGGGGGATTGGGGCGCTGTCGGGGATTCTGATCGTGCCGATGACCACGATCTATTTCGACAGCGGGTTTCTGATCGGGCTGAAGGGGTTCACCGCGGCGATCATTGGGGGGATGGCGAGTTATCCGGGGGCAGTGCTGGCGGCGGTGGGGGTGGGGCTGGTGGAGAGTTTTGCCTCGTTCTGGGCCAGCGCGTTCAAGGAGGTGATCGTGTTCACCGCGATCATCCCCGTGCTGCTGATCCGCGCCCTGGCGGGGCGGCAAGGTGAGGAAGAAGAGTAATGGATCGGGTTTCCAAAGGCCCTCGGCCTTTGGTGGGTCCAGGGCAAAGCCCTGGCCTTGCCTTGGCTTCCTTGCGATGACCGCACGGCGATGGACGATCCCCGCGCTGCTGCTGTGTGTGGCTTTGCCATGGCTGCCGGTGTTGCCGGCGTTCTGGGTGACGTTGGCGAACTATATCGGCGTG
>CAIRTN010000302.1 GCA_903881515.1 uncultured Rhodospirillales bacterium
CGGCGTCAGCCGCGCGGCGGCCGCCTACAGCTGGATCATGGCGCACCCGTCGCGGGCCATCCCCATCGTCGGCACCCAGTCGCCGGAGCGCATCGCCGAGATTCCTGACGCCTACCGCCCGACCTGGACGCGCGCCGAGTGGTACGCCGTCCTGATCGCCTCGAGAGGAGAGCCGCTGCCATGAACCCCCTCTCTTCAATGAACCCCTGCGAAATCAGCTGGTTCTCGGCGCTCTGCGACGACGACTACGAGTTCCTGGGCGTGCCGGACCCGATGCTGCAGTCGAGCTGGGAGCATTGCCGCGACATCGTCTGCCAGGCCGAGGCCGGCGGCTTCGACAACATCCTGCTGCCGTCGGGCTATGAGCTCGGCATCGACACCACCGCCTTTGCCGCCGGCATCGCGCCACTCCTGAAGCGCATGCGCCTGTTGATGGCGACGCGCATCGGCGAGGTCTGGCCGCCGCAGCTCGCGCGCCAGATCGCCACCATCGACCGCATGCTGGGCGGCCGGCTGACCATCAACATCATCTCCTCCGACATGCCCGGCGAGAAGCTGGCGTCCGCGCCGCGCTACGCCCGCACCGTCGAGGCGATGCATATCCTCAAGACCATGCTGAACGGCGAGCCGCTGGATCACGACGGCGAGTTCTGGAAGCTGAAGCTCAACCCGCCGCGCATCGGCACGCTCAGCGGCAAGGCGCCCCTGCTCTACTTCGGCGGCCTGTCGGAGGACGCCCGCGAGGCCGCCGCCAAGGGCTGCGACGTCTTCCTGATGTGGCCGGACAAGAAGGAAACCGTGGCCGCGATCATCGAGGACATGACCGCCCGAGCCGCCAAATACGGCCGCACGCTCAAGTTCGGCTATCGCGCCCACATGATCGTGCGCGACACCGAGGCCGAGGCGCGCACCGCCGCCGACCGCCTGCTCTCCAAGCTGGACGACGAGGTCGGCGCCGCGATCAAGGCCAAGGCTCAGGACTCCACGTCAGCCGGCGTCCAGGCCCAGGTGGCGCTGCGCCAGGCGGCGTCGGACGATGGCTATGCCGAGGCCAATCTGTGGACCGGCGTCGGCCGCGCGCGCTCCGGCTGCGGCGCGGCCATCGTCGGCGACCCGGACCAGGTGCTGGCCAAGCTCAACGACTACCGCGCCATGGGCATCGAGGCCTTCATCCTGTCGGGCTATCCGCACGCCGCCGAGGCCGACCTGTTCGCCCGGCATGTCCTGCCGAACATCGATCACGGCCCGCTCGTCATCTGAATCTGACAGCGCTGTCTCTACACGTCGGGGAGTCGAAACTTTGAGGAATACGGTCCGCTACGGCCTGGTCGGGACCGGCCTGATGGCCAACGAGCATCTGCGCAACCTGGCGATCACGCCAGGCGCCGTGGTGACCGCTCTGGCCGACCCCGTGGAAAGCTCGCTGGCAGCCGCCAAGGCGACCCTGGGCGCCGCGGCTGACGAGGCCCAGACCTTCGCCGACAGCGCCGCGCTGGCGAAGAGCGGCCTGGTCGATGCGGTGATCGTCGCCAGCCCCAACTACACCCACCGCAGCGTCCTGGAGCCGCTGTTCGACGCCGGCGTGGCCATCCTCTGCGAAAAGCCGCTGGCCACCACCATCGAGGACGCCCGCTGGGTGGCCGACCGCGCCGCCCAGTCCAAGGCCCCGTTCTGGGTCGCCATGGAATACCGCTACATGCCGCCGGTCGTGGAATACATCGACCAGATCCGCGCCGGGCGCATCGGCAGGCTGCACATGCTCTCGATCCGCGAGCACCGCTTCCCGTTCCTCAAGAAGATCGGCGACTGGAACCGCTTCAACCGCAACAGCGGCGGGACCATGGTCGAGAAGTGCTGTCACTTCTTCGACATGATGCGGCTGATCACCCAGTCGGAGGCGGTGCGGGTCTACTGCTCCGGCGCGATGGACGTGAACCACCTGGACGAGCGCTACGGCGGCGAGACCCCCGACATCATCGACAACAGCTACACCACCGTCGACTTCGCCAACGGCGTGCGCGCCATGCTGGACCTCTCCATGTTCGCCGAGGGCGCCGAGAACCAGGAGGAGATCACCGCGGTGGGCGACAAGGCGCGCCTGGATGTGCTGATCCCCGAGGGCGCGATCGTCTTCTCGCCGCGCGTGCCGTTGCGCGCGCCCAAACAGGTCGAGCGCCAGGTGGTCGAGGTCGATCCCACCGTGCTGAAGGCCGGCACCCACCACGGCTCGACCTTCTATGAGCATCAGAAGTTCATCTCCGCCGTGCGCGGCGAAGGCCCCGTCGAGGTGACCGCCCACGACGGGCTGATGGCCGTGGCCATCGGCATGGCGGCCGAGATCAGCGCCCGCGAAAAGCGGGTGGTGGAGATGTCCGAACTCGGGTTCTAGGCCGCGGCGGGCTCGGCGACCGGCGTCAGCTTCGGCACCCACAGCTGCAGCCATACGAGGCCTAACAGGTAGGACACCGAGGCGATCGCCAGCAGCGGACCATAGCCCATGCCGGCGGCGAGAATCTGCCCCGCCAGGAAGACGATGCCCATGCCGGCCAGGTTGCCGCAGAAGGCGCCAAAGGCCGTCACCGTGCCGACCCGCGACCGGGGCGTGATGTCGGCGATGATCGAGAAGATGCTCACCGAGAACCCCTGATGGCCGGCCATGGTCACCGCCAAGAGGCCGGCGGCGAGCCAGAGATTATGCACCGAAAGCGCCAGCGGAATGGTCGTCACCAGGAGCGCGCTGACCAGCATCACGCTCTTGCGCACGGTGTTGAGCGAATAGCCCCGGGCCAGCGCCTGCGTCCCTGCCCAGCCGGCCAGGATCGATCCCAGGGCCGAGCCCGTATAGGCCACGGCCAGCGGCGGCCCGAGCTGCGCCACCCCGACGCCGTAGACCCGGTGGAAGAAGTCAGGCGCCCAGAACAGCAAGAGCCACCAGATCTGATCGGACAGCATCTTGGCGCCGGCGATGCCCCAGGTGCGGCGGTCGCCCAGCAGGGTCTTGACGCCGCCAAGGGTCGGCAGCCGCGCGGCTGTTGGCTGGGGATCGTCGAAGCGGAGGCCACGGGTCACCCCCAGCCACACCGCCACCCAGATCATGCCGAGCACGCCCACGAAAATGAACACGCCACGCCAGCCCAGCGCGATACCCATCAACGGCAGGAACAGCGGCGTGACGATCGCCCCGATCGACGACACGCCGTTGGAAAAGCCGAACGCCAGGGACCGGCTGCGGGCCGAGAAGATGCCACCCAGCGTCTTCACGCCCGACGGTGTCCCCATGGACTCAGACGCGCCCAGCGCGATCCGCACGGCGGCGAACTGGCCCATGGTGAAGGCCCAGCCGTGGGCCATGGCCGCCAGGCTCCAGGCGAAGACCCCGGCCGGCCCCGCCCACTTCACCCCCAGTCGATCGACGATCCAGCCCGCGCCCAGAAAGGCGATGGCGGCGCTGAGCTGGAACAGCGAGGCGAGCTTGCCGTAGTCGGCGTCGGTCCAGTGCAGGTCCGCCTCGATCAGCGGCTTCAGCACCGAGATCACCTGGCGGTCGACCAGGTTGAGAATGCCAGCCGCCATCATCAGGCCTAGCAGCCACCAACGGCGGCGCCTCAGCCTCTCATCCATGGGGCTCAGTTCCGGGGCCGTGGCGTCCGGCGCGATGTCGGAAACCTCGGCGGCGGCGTCAGCCACGGGTCACGTGCTGGCCCTTCTGGACGACCGGAATGGCG
Source organism: uncultured Rhodospirillales bacterium (assembly GCA_903881515.1). Taxonomy (GTDB): domain Bacteria; phylum Pseudomonadota; class Alphaproteobacteria; order Acetobacterales; family Acetobacteraceae; genus CAIRTN01. The sequence continues at coordinate 3,726 of CAIRTN010000302.1, forward strand.
TTGCGGCGAAGCTGGCGGGTGCCGGGGTTGAGCATCACCTCTGGAGTATACTGCGCCAGATAGACCCTGCGCATCTTATCGGTCTGGTTGGCGCCGGTGGTGTGCAGCAGGCGGCTGGAGAAGGCGACGACGCTGCCCGCCGGAACCTCCAGCACCACGCCCTCGTCATTGCCCTTCCAGCCGATCAGGTCATTGCTCTTGGGCTGGCGCTCGTGCGGCATGATCCAGTCGCGCGACAGCGGAACCTCGCTGAACGGCAGGACGCGCACCGTGCCGTTGTCGATGGTCGTATCGTCCAGCGGGCACCAGCAGGTCAGGTACGGCGCATGGTCCACCGGGCCGCCATTGCCGACCACGTAGCCACTGTCCTGGTGCCAGCCGAACGGCAGGCCGCCCTCGGGGCCCTTCACGACATATTGGTCGAAGAAGAAGTAGGCGTTGTCGCCCAGCGTGGCGCGGCAGACGTCGGCCATCGTCTCGCTGAACAGCATCTGGCGAAGGCTGGGTTCCTCGCGCTGGCACTCGTTGGCGAAGTAGCGCTTTCCCCGGTGGCTGATGCCCAGGGTGTCGACGCCGGCGGCGTCCATGCGCGCGTCTTCCCGCGCCACGAAGGCCGCGCATTGCTCGCGCAACAGGTCGAGCAGCTCGCCCTCGAGCACCC
>CAIRTN010000303.1 GCA_903881515.1 uncultured Rhodospirillales bacterium
CCCCCACACCCGCAATCGCCCGCCGCCCCACGGCCGCGCCACCGCATCCAACACCCGCCCCACGTCCGCCCCGCAAGCCGGCCGCCCCGCGCGCGCGCATCCGCATCGCCGCCGCACGCCCCGCGCCGCGCCCCGTGGCCCCCCAATACCCCCCGCGCCCCAACCCGCGACGCGTCTGGACCACACCGCTCCAAACCCGATATTCTCAATTTTTAGACACTGACCTCACAGCGCAGCAGCGCGCCATTATTGTTTCGATATCGAAACTTACGCCAATAACAGCCAGATCGCCGCGGTCCAGCTGAACGTCGCCCCGCCAGCCCCGGCCCCATCGCGCGGATCGAAATACTCCACGAACCCGGATTTTTCGATCATCCCCCGCGTCTGCCCCCGGATCAGCGCCGCCGTCTCCGCATCCCCCGCATCGGCGAACCCCTCGGCGATCATCCAGTTCACCACCGCCCACACCGGCCCCCGCCAATACCGCAACGGCTCGAACTGCACTGCATCCGGCGCCGTCGAAGGCACCAGCACCTCAACCAACTGCGACCAACGCTTCAGCACGCCAGCCATCTCCACCACCTGCCCCGGCGTCGCGGCACCCGCGAACAGCGGCAGGAACCCCGCCGAACTGCCGACAGCCAAAGCCTCCCCGCTGATCAGATCACGTCCGGCGAACTGCCCCAGCTCCGGCCGCCACAACGAAGCGATCCCCTTCTCCAGCCCGGCAATCCGTCCCGCAATCTCCACCCGCTCCGCCGGGCTGCCCACCACTTCGGCCAGCGCCAGCAGATCGCGCTCCGCCCGCAGCAGGATCGCATTGGTCCCTACATCGGCCACCTTGAACGGCGCCACCTCCCACATCCTGGAAGGCTCCCAACCGGCCTCGCGATATGTGTCCACCAGATGAATGAACCGCTGATAATCCTCGGCCCTCGGCCGCATCGCCGGATCGATATGCCCGGTATCCCGCCGGCGGATCACCGTCGTGGTGCTCGTCGGCACGCGGCTCATCGGCCCATCCCAGGCCGGCGAATTATCCATCCCGGTCTCCCACGGATGCAGCGTCGCCACCAGCCCCGTCCCCTGCGGATCGCGCGCCGCCCGGAACCAGCGATGATACGCCAGCAACCCCGGATACACCCGGCTCAGCCGCCCCCGGTCCCCATCGCGCTCGAACAGAAACCTGGCCGCGGTCGCCGCGACGGGCGGCTGGGTAATCCCCGTGGTCTTCGGGCTGCGCTCGATGCCCCAAACCTCCGGCCCCGGAAAGTAATCGTCGGACTCGGCATGGAAGATGATCTGCGGGATCAGCCCGTCCTCCCACTGCCCTTTGATCAGATGGTCCAGCTCATCCCAGGCCCGCGACGGATCGAAGGTGGCGAAGCCCATCGCCACGAACGCCGAATCCCAGTTCCACTGAAACGGATACAGCCTGGCCGTCGGCACGGTGTAGCCGCCGCGATCATTCGTCCGCAGCACCGCCCGTGCCTGCTCGTTCATCTCCGTCACGCCGCAATCGCCCTTCCACTCGCCTTGTCCATCCAAACCATCCGCCCCGGCATCGGCCTCACCAACACAGTGCTTCCGGCCGCCGGCACCATCTCCGCCGGCGCCACCACCCGCGTCCGTACCCCCGCGATCGTTCCGGTGATCAAGGTGTGCGACCCCATCGGCTCCGCCACCATCACCACCAAAGCCGCGCCCTCGCCGATCTCGAAATCCTCGCCGCGCACCCCCAGCACCACCTCGCCCTCTGCCGGGCACGCCAACGACAACCCCTCCAGCCGCGCCACCCAGCCGGAGGACTGCAACACAAAGAAATTCATCGGCGGCGCGCCGACGAACCCGCCAACAAACATCGTCTGCGGATGCCGGTACAACTTCGCCGGCGTGTCGATCTGCTCGATCTTCCCCGCATGCAGCACAGCAATCCGATCCGCCAGCCCCATCGCCTCGGTCTGGTCATGCGTCACATAGACCGTCGTCGTGCCGGCCTCGCGCAGCACCGCCTTCAACTCGGCCCGCATCTCCAGCCGCAGCAGCGCATCCAGGTTCGACAGCGGCTCATCCATCAGCAGCACCCCCGGCTCCACCGCCAGGGCCCGCGCCACCGCCACCCGCTGCCGTTGCCCGCCGGAGAGCTGCCCGGGATAGCGCGCCAGATACGGCTCGATATGCAGCAGCGCCGCCGCCCGCTCCACCTGCCGGTCGATCCGCGCCTTGTCCGCCCCCTGCATCCGCAGCCCGAACGCCACGTTCTCGCGCACCGTCATATGCGGAAACACCGCATAGTTCTGAAACACCATCGCCAGCCCCCGCTTGCGCGGCGGCAGGGCAGACACATCGCGCCCGCCGATCAGCACCCGCCCCTCGGTCTGCGTCTCCAGCCCGGCGATGATCCGCAGCAACGTCGTCTTGCCGCAGCCCGACGGCCCGAGCAGCGCGAGAAACTCGCCATCCGGCACCGTCAGCTCAACCTTCTCCAGCGCCACCACCGGCCCGAACGCCTTGCGAATGCCCTCTATGCGGATCTCGCTCATCGATTTGCTATGCCCCACATCGCGAACAGCTGCTTACGCACCAGAAAAATGAACAACACCGAGGGCACGATCAGCAAAAACGCCCCGGCGAACTGCACGTACAGCGGCGATTCCGACAGCACCGCCAGCAGATACGCCGTCAGCGTCCGCGTCCGTACCGACAGCACGGAGGCGGCGAACACCTCGTTCCACGAAATCACGAACGCAAAGATCGCCACCGCCGCAATCCCCGGCGCCCCCAGCGGCAACACCACCCGCAAGAACGCCTGCACCCGCGAACAGCCGAATACCCAGGCCGCCTCTTCCAACTCATGTGGGATCGCCTGGAACAGCGAGGCGGAGACCAGCACCGCAAACGGCAACGCCAGCGTGGTATGCACCAGCGCCACCCCGAACGCGGTGTCGTACAGCCCGATGCGGATGAACCCCACCGTCAGCGGCAACGCCAGGATCGCCACCGGAAACGCCCGCGTCATCAGCACCAGCAGCCGGAACGGCACCGCGCCGCGAAACTTGAACCGCGCCAGCGCGTATCCCGCTGGCGCGCCGAGGCAGATCGCCAGCACCATGGTGATCGCGGCGACCTCGACGCTGACCAGCATCGACTTCCACACCCCGTCGATCGCCAGAAACCGCAGCAGCGTATCCAGCGACCCGCCGATCGGCAGAAACGGCTTCGGCCACGCCGAAATCACCGCCTGCCCGCCAATCGCCGACGACGCGATCAACCAGATCGGCACCAGCACCCACGCACAAACCGCGGTCACCCCCGCGGCGAACAACGCCCGGTTCAACGTCATCGCTGCGCCGCCGGGGTGCGCAACGCCACCAGATACACCAGCGTCGCCACGATCGAGATCGCCATGATCACGATGGCGTAGGACGCCGCCACCCCGGAATCATTGTTGAAATGCTGCCAGGTGAACGCCTCGGAAATGATCACGGGGAAATTCCGCCCGCCGATCGCCATGACCACCGCAAATGCCTCGAACGCCAGCACCGTGCGGAGGATCAGCGCGGTCTGGATCGACGGCTTCAGCAGCGGCAGGGTGATCCGGGTGAAACTCTTCCACGGCGAGGCACCAAACACCTCCGCCGCCTCGCCGTATTCCTTCGGCAGCACCTGTACCCCGGCCACGATGATCAGCAGCACGATCGCCGTCGCCCGCCAGATCTCGGCAATCGCCACCGCGAAGAACAGCGCCGCCGGCGTTTCATATGTCAGCCAGCTCTCCGGCCGCGCGATCACGCCGAGCCGGAACAGCACCGAATTCAGATAGCCCTGGTCATTGACGATCGCCAGCCAGACGAGGCCGGCGGCCAGATCGGAAATCCCCAGCGGGATCGACCAGATCCACAGGATCAGATCCCGCCCCTTGCCGATCCGCCGCAGCATCATCGCCATGCCGATGGCAAACACCAGCTGCAACGGCACCGCGACGGCGACGAGCCTGAACGTATTCACCACGGCATCGTGGAAGTTCAGGTCGTCGGCCATCGTGGCGAAATTGTCCAGGCTCCAGCCGCCCTTCACCTGGAACGCCAGCGCCACGGTCTGCACCAGGGGGATGACGAACAGCACCCCCAGGAACAACACCGTCGGCGCGATCAGCGCATAGGGCAGCACGCTACTTCACCTGGCAGGCGCCCGTGCTCGCAGCGTCCGGCTTCCAGCACGGCGCCGCCGTCTCGGTCATCAGCCGCTGCACCGTGGCGCCCTGCTTCTCTAGCACCGCCTTCACCGGCTGCCCGCGCAGCACGATCAGCTGGAACGTATCGAGGAACGCCTTGTCAAACTCGCCCGACTTCGCACCCAGCCCCACCGGCAGCAGGGCGGCAATGCCGTCTATCGCCGCGCCGGTCTTCTGGATCGCGGCCACCGCGGCCTTGTTGCCGGCATCGAGATCGGTCGGCAGCGGCGCGGAGGTCACCGGGAAGAAGCCGGCGACTTTCGCGGTGGTGATCTGGATATCGGCGCGGGTCAGATGGTCGATCAGTGCCTTGGCACCGGCGACATCCGGCGCGCCCTTGGGAATGCCCAGGCCGACCAGCACCGGCATCCAGCCGCGGCCCTTTGGCCCGGCAGGCGCGGGGAAGGCCACGAAATCATCCGGCTGCTTCTGCAGCGCGTCGATCATCCGGGCGACGTGGTCGAAGCCGACCCACACGTCGCCGGTCATCAGCGCTTCCTGCATGAAGTTGATGTTGGTCGAGTTCGGGTTGACGAATTTCCACAGGGCGGCGAATTCGGTCCAGGCGGTCTCGGCTTCAGGCGACTTGAACGTGGTCACCACGCCGCCGGTATAGGACGGCAGCAGGAAGCCTTCGAAGAAGCGGTGCATCAGCCCGGTCGGCCCGGCGGGGAAGCCCAGCACGCGCTTGCCGGTCGCCTTCTGCAGCGCGTCGCCCCATTCGGCGAGCTGCGCATAGGTCAGCGCGTTGATGTCGGCGCCCTTCGGCAGATAGGGCAGCGCCTTCTTGTTGGCGACCATGATGTAGGTCGCCTGCATCCAGGGGATGAACAGCTGCTTGTCGGTGCCAAACTTGCCAAGCGACATCAGATCGGGCGCGAAGCCGCGATCCTTGAGCGCGGCGGCAACGTCGTCGAGCGGGGTCAGGATGCCCTCTGGCACCAGCGGTTGCAGCTCGCCATGCACGCCGGCGATCAGGCTGATGGTATGCTTGCCCGCCTGCGCCTCGGCCTTCAGCCGGGTGACCAGTTCGGCCGGCTGCTCGGGCACGAATTCCGCGCCGGGCTTGAAGTCCTTCAGGATCACCGTGCGCACGGTCTGCGCCGCTTCCAGCGGACGCAGCTGCGTCGACAGGAATACGACGGGATCGGCGGCCTGCGCGCCAATGCTGGCAAACAGGCTAAGGGCGAAGAGTGTCTTTCTCAACATGGCTTGGATGTTCCCCGGGTTGTGTCGCGACTTGCTCAACCGGCGCGGGCCGGTCGGAGGCGCGTTGGATCAGTTCAGCTTGCAGCACCTCCTGCATCCCTGCGACGTCAGCGCCGTCGATCAGGGCCAGGAGCATCTCCACCATGCGCGCAGCCGCCTGTTCGATCGGCTGGGCGATGGTGGTCAGAGGTGGGTCGGTGTAGGTGGCGACCGGCAGGTTGTCGTAGCCGATGATGGCGAGCCTGCCGGCTGAGGCGTGCAGGGCACCCACGGCCAGCCGGTCGGTGGCGCACAGGATGGCGGTCGGCGGTTCGGCGCTGCGCAGCATATCGCTTGCGGCGACAAAGCCGTTTTCCTCGGTGGGTTCGGCCCGGATCACCGGGCCAGGCGGCAGTTGCGCCGCCCACAACGCGCCGTGCCAGCCGGCCTCGCGGTGATGGGCGAAGGTGTAGATCTGCGGCGCGTTGATCAGGCCGATGCGGCGATGGCCCAGCGCGAGCAGGCGCTCGGTGGCGGTGCGGAAGGCGGTCTCGCCGTCGACATCGACATAGGCGAACGGCCGCTTCTCGTTGCTGCAGCCATGCGCGACGAAGGGCATTGCGTGATCGAGCAGATAGGCGATGCGGTCGTCCTTGCGCCTTGTACGGGCGAGCAGGATGCCATCGACCTTGCGGCCTTCGACCATCTGCCGGTAGGCGCGCATTTCCTCGGCGCCGGGGCGCGCGGCGGTGACCAGCAGATCGATATTCGCCGCCGACAACCGGGGCCCGATGGTGGCCAGAAGCCGCAGGAAGAACGGATCGCCGAAATCGCCGGGGGCGCTGGGCAGCACCATGCCGATCGCGCCGGCACGGCCGCGGCGCAGGCGCCGCGCGTTTTCGTTCGGGTGATAGTTGATGCGCTCGGCCTCGGCGAGCACCCGCGCCCGCGTCGCCGAGGCGACATCGGAGTATCCGCCCAGGGCGCGCGACACCGTGGTGATCGACAGGCCGAGCGTCTTGCTGATGCGGGCGAGTGACATTAAGTTAACCGAAACCTTTTGGGGTTGTGCGCTAGACTACCGCAAACGTTTTGGACGTCAACGGGAGGCTCGTTTTGATCAACGATTATGTCGCCGGACAAGCAGACAAGCGCCCGTGGGGCGATTGGGCGGTGATCGATGCCGGCCCGGGCTTCTGCGTGAAGCGCATCCGGGTGATCCCCGGCGGCATCCTGTCGCTGCAACGTCATCGCCATCGCGCCGAACATTGGGTGATCGTCGCCGGAGTCGCGCGGGTGACGCGCGACGCCGAGGTGTTCGATCTGACGGCGGATCAGGCGACCTACCTGAAGCTCGGCACCGTGCATCGCATCGCCAATCCCGGCAGCGAGGATCTTGTCTTCATCGAGGTGCAGACCGGCGATGAACTGCGCGAGGACGATATCGAGCGGTTAGAAGACAGTTACGGCCGGAGCTAGCGGCCTAATTCATGTGCCGCCCGCCATCGACGTACAGATTGGCGCCGTTGATGTAGCTGCCCGCGTCTGAGCACAGCAGCAACGCCGCGCCCGCCAGATCGTCGGGAACACCCATGCGGCCCACCGGCACCCTCGCCAGCAGCGCCGCGCCATCCGGCCCCGCGCGCTGATCGGCGTTGCGGGCGGTGGCGATGATCCCGGGGGCGAGGTTGTTCACCGTCACCCCCTGCCC
>CAIRTN010000304.1 GCA_903881515.1 uncultured Rhodospirillales bacterium
CCGGCGGATATAGCTGATCACCGCCTCATCCATTTTGTCGCCACCCACGCGCACCGAGCGGGCCTAGACAATGCCGCCGAGCGAGATAACGGCCACTTCCGTGGTGCCGCCGCCGATATCCACCACCATCGAGCCCGACGGCTCGGTCACCGGCAGGCCGGCGCCGATCGCCGCCGCCATCGGCTCCTCGATCAGCAGCACCTTCCGCGCGCCCGCGCTCTCTGCGCTCTCCTGGATCGCGCGCCGCTCCACCGCCGTCGAACCCGACGGCACGCATACGATGATCACGGGGGAGGCGAAGCCGCGCCGGTTATGCACCTTGCGGATGAAATGCTTGATCATTTCCTCCGCCACCTCGAAATCGGCGATCACGCCGTCGCGCAGCGGACGGATCGCCTGGATGTTGCCCGGCGTGCGGCCAAGCATCAGCTTGGCCTCGTCGCCAACCGCCAGAACCTGCTTCTTGCCGCGCACATCGGCGATCGCCACCACGGAGGGCTCATCGAGCACAATGCCGCGGCCTTTGACGTAGACCAGCGTATTGGCCGTGCCGAGATCGATCGCCATGTCAGCGGACATGAAACCAAGCAAACGAGAGAACATGCCCGGGGAACCTTTAATCAGCCTGTCGGGGGAGCGCAGGGCTTAGCCGCAGCGCCCGGGGGGAGCAAGTGTCGCGGTTGGGGGGGCTCGTGCCCGTGATCGTCAGGGCTCGGCGATCATTGCGCGATTGAGGTCGGTATCTCCAGCGCTGCAATGCCCCTGCAGGAAACTCGCCTTGTCGCGCCCGTCGTAACGGCAGATCACATCCTGGCCCTGGACCAGGGCCGCCAGCTTCCGGTTCGCCTCGGCGCCACAGTCGAACACCGCCCCGGTGCGGCTGGTGCAGGTCACGCCGCGCTGCGGAACGCTGACTCCGGCCAGTCGCAGCACAGTATCGCGCAGCCGCAGGGTCTGCCCATCGACCACCGCAACATCGGACGCCTTCGCCGCCACATGACCTTCCAGCGCCGGCACCCGGCCGAACAGATCGGCGGTCGATGCGATCATCAGCAGCGGCACGCCGATCCCGCCGCCCAGCACGCAGGCAAGCAAGGTCCGCTTCACCTTAGATCCGAATGTCGGACTAGAAGTAATTGAATTTGAACGAAAAATACGTCGCGGCCGATGCAGGGTCACGCCGCCCCCTCAGGTGCGTGTTACGGTTCGTGTCACGTGATCTACCGCGCCGCGCAGACCCGCGCAACAGCCGAATCCGGATTCGGCGAATCGAATTACTTCCAAAATGGATCGAGTCGCCGCAGCCGTCGCCAGCCCTGCCCGATCCGCCCGCGCGCCGCCGTCGCCGCGGCCGTAACGTAGCCACGCACCAGCCCACCGGCGAAGCCCGCGCCCGCCGGTCCCAGCCGCGTCATCAGATCCGCCGCCACCGCCGCATCGTTCAGCGAGCCCAGCCGCTCCTGCAGTTTCGCCAGCCGCTTCACCCAGCGCCGCGCCGCCCGCCCGGCAAACAGCGGCTGAAAAAACTCGCTGGCATAGCGCATCCGCTTGCCCCGCAGCCGCAGCACGTGCAGTGCGGCCACCGGCAATTCGTCGATATGCTCGCCCGCCGTCGACATCTGTGCCCAGCGCCGCCCCAGCATCCGCGCCGCCAGGCGCTCCAACTCCATCGGCTCCTGCCCCGCCACCGTCCATGGCCGTGCCGCCGTGATCCAGGCCAGCCGCACCGTCATGCAGCGGAACGCCGCGCCGCGCAGATACGCCGCCAGTGCGGCATAAGCCGCCTCCCGCGCCTGGGCCGCCGCCTCCAGCATCGTCCCCACCGACGCATCGTCGGCGAATTCGTCCGCCATAACCGCTCCGGTGCCGGCCAGAAACACATCCCAGTCCCGTGCCGGCGCCAGCAACCGCATGAGGTCTTTCAGTTCCCGGGCAATCTCCTGCAGCGCAGGCCCGTCCGCCACCCGGCGAAAGAGCCCGATCGCCGAGCGCAACCGCCGCACCGCCACCCGCATCTGATGCACCGGCTCAATCGCCTCGCCGGCCAGCGCGCCCGCGACGTGATACCGGATGGCCTCGCCCAGCATCCCCGCAAGCCCGGCAAAGGCCACATCCGCTGGCTGCCCCGCCGCCAGCACCGGCGGCTCCGGCACACCAGCCGCCGCCAGTTCCCCGCCTGCCTCGGCCAGACGCAGCGCCGCCGCCCCGACCGCATGCGCATCGCCCGTCAGCACGATCGCGCAGCCGTCCGGCAGCCCCTCGATCAGCCGCGCCGCGAACCCGGCATCTTTGAGATACAGGGCCCGCTCGGTCCCCCCCTCGGCGCGAGGCACCGCCCGTCCCCGCCGCGCGCCCAGGCAGCGGGCAAATCCCCGGCCCGCCGCCGAAGCACCATACAGCGTGAAACTGAACGGGCCCTCCGGCTGCAAAATCCTACGCCTCCCGGGCGAACTCCGGCAGATCGCGCGGCGCCAGGAACCGCACCAGCCGCCCTCCGCCCTCGCCCAGCTTGCCCCAAGGCCCCGGCACCGAGAACTCAGCCAGCGCGCCCGTCGGATAACCCTCGATCAGCCGCTGCGTCATTGTATCGCGCGTCGCCATCGCCGCCGGCCCGGCCAGCAGCATCGCCAGTTCGTGCAATCCGGGGTTATGCCCCAGCAGCAGCACGCTGCGCGTCGTCTCCGTCACCGTGTTCAACACCTTCAGCATCTGCGCCGGCGTCGCCAGATACAAAGCATCCGACGGCTCGATCAGCGGCGTGTCATCCCACGGTTCCAGCGCTTCCAGCGTCTGCAACGTCCGCCGTGCGGAGGACACCAGCACCAGGTCAGGCGCCAGCCCCAGCCCGCGCATCGCCTCGCGCATCGCCAGGGCGGCAACCCGCCCGCGCGTGTTCAACGGCCGCGCGTGGTCGGCGAGTTTCGGGCCGTCCCACGCCGATTTGGCGTGTCGCATCAGCAGCAATTGGCGCACGGGTGAAATCGAGCTCCCAGTTATAGGCCGATGATGCCACGAACCATCGTGCTTGTCGTGCCTGCTCAGCGCACGTTATCTACCTATGCGGGGGGACCAGCCGATGATCACGCTTCATGACCAGCGCGCGGCCAAGGGCCCAACCGCGTGACCGGCTGGCGAGACCTGTTCACCGGCGGCCGCGCCACCGTCACCTCTACCCTTTGCCTCGGCGAGGCGGTCTACGCCTTCAACAGCTTCCTGGTCTCCACCGCCATGCCATCGGCGGTGCGCGAACTCGGTGGCGTCCGCTTCGTCGGCTGGACGGTGACGGTCTACCTCGTCGCCGCCCTGGTGGCTGGCGCGATGACCGGCTTCCTCAAGCAGCGCATCGGCGCCCGCCGCCTGCTCGCCGCCGGCGGCATTGTCTTCGCTCTCGGTTCGCTCTGTGCCGGTGCGGCGTTCTCGATGCCGATGATCCTGCTCGGCCGCTTCCTGCAAGGGGCAGGGGAGGGGGTGATCGCGGCGGCCTGCTACGCGCTGATTGCCGAACTGCTCCCCGCCAGCCTGGTGCCGCGCGCTTTCGGCCTGGCTGCCATCGTCTGGGCCGTCGCCGCCTTCGCCGGCCCGCTGCTCAGCGGCCTGCTGACCGAGGCGATCTCCTGGCGCGCGGCCTTCCTGGTCAACCTGCCGGTGATCGCACTTTTCCTCGCCCTGGTGCCGCGCGCCGTGCCCGAGGGGAGCGGCGCCGCCACCGCGTTCCGCCTGCCGATCGGCCGGCTGCTTTACATTGCCGCCGGCATCATGGCGATTTCGCTCGCCGCCGTGGCCGACAGCCCGCCCGCCTCGGCGATCCTCATCCTGCTCGGCCTCACCCTGCTGGTGCTGGTTTTCTGGCGCGACCGCCGGGCCAGCAACCGTCTGTTCCCCGCCGACGCCTTCCGCCCCGCGACCCCACTCGGCGCCGCGCTGTGCATGACCCTGCTGATGCCGCTCGGGCAGGCCAGTACCTCGGCCTACCTGCCGATCACGGTGCAGTCGCTGTGGGGCTACACCCCGTCCGCTGCCGGCGCGCTGATCGCGGTGATGGCGCTGAGCTGGAGCGCCACCGCGGTGCTGATCCCAATGATCCACACCGGCTGGATCGCCCCGCTCTGCATTCGTTTCGGTCCGCTGCTGCTGGCCGCCGGCCTGCTCGGCGCCGCCATCGTCGTGCCGATGCAATGGCAGGCCGCCCTGATCGCCTGCCAGTTGCTGATCGGCATCAGCTTCGGCGTCGGCTGGGCCTTCCTCAACCAGGCCGCCGTCGCCGCCGCCCGCCCAGATGAGCAGGACCTCGCCTCCGCCCTGGTGCCCACCGTGCAATCCGCCGGCTACGCCATCGGTGCCGCCGTCGCCGGCCTGGTCGCCAACAGCACCGGCTACGACGTCGACCTGCTCGCCCACACCGGCGGCGGCCTGCAAGCCGGCTGGATCTTCGGCCTCGGCGCCATCATCGCCCTGCTCGCCTTCGCTCTCGGCTGGCGCGCAGCCGTGTTCAGGCCCGCAACAGCCCCTTGACCGGCGCCTCGGCGACGCTGTCCGGAAACACCTTGGCCAACGCGTTGCGGTCCAGCCCCAGATGCTGCGCCAGCACACCTTTCGCCAACGCCCGCAACTCCAGCGTCGGCTGCAAGTCGCGGTTCTCGAACAGCTCCGACAACCCTGGCCAGTTCGCCATCACCCGTCCGCCGGCCACGCCGCCGCCCAGCACGAACGCCACCGTCCCGGTGCCGTGATCGGTGCCACTGGTGCCGTTCACCCGCACCGTGCGTCCGAACTCGGTCATCACCAGCACCGCGGTCTTGCGCCAGGCCTCGCCCAGCCCGTCCTTCAGCGCCACCATGCCCTCGTCCAACTGCTTCAGCGGCCCGACCAGCCGCCCGAGCTGCCCGGTATGGGTGTCCCAACCGCCGATCTCCAGCGCCGCCAGCCGTGGCCCCGCCGGATCGGCCAGCAGCCGCCCCGCCGTGCCCGCCAGCGACGGGAAGGCGAACTTGTTCGCCGGCACCTCGGCCCCGGCCAGCACCGCCTCGGTAAACCCGCGCTCCGACAGCCCGGCCCGCAACGCCGGCCCGGTCACCTTGTCCGCCGCATGCAGCGCCGCGATCCGCGCGTACAGCTCCGCTTCCGGGTGCTGGAAACTCTGCGGCAGCCAGGTCGCCGCCTGCGCCGGCCCGCGCAGCAGCAGCGGCAACGCCGGTGTCACCGCCAGCGCCGTCTCCGCCGCGCCTTTCGTTGGCACGATCACCCCGGCCACCCGGTTTAGCCAGCCGCTGCTCATCCGGTGATCGGCGCCGAACTCCATGAAATCCTGCGCCTCGAAATGGCTGCGGCTGCGCCAGGCCCCCGCCACCGCATGCACCGCCAGCATCTCGCCGGCGCGATACATCGAATGCAGCCCGCCCAGCGCCGGGTGCAGCCCGTAGAACCCGCCCAGATCCAGCAGCCCGTCCGCCTTCGTCGGCTCGCCCAGCACGATCGGCCCGCGCAGGTCCCGCAGCATCGGATCGCCATACGGCGTCACCGCCGACAGCCCGTCCAGCGCGCCCCGCAGCATCACCACCACGAACCGCCGGTCCGTCGGCGCCGCCGCCACCGCAAGCGACGCCCGCCCCAGGCTCACAGCCGCCGACAACCCCAGCAGCGCCGTACGTCGCGTCAGGATGCGCGTCATCGTCTCTGAAACTCCGGTGAGGCCAGCAGCAGCGTCATTCCCTCCCGGCGCGATCCCGCCCGAGCGATCTGCATCAGCGTCGGCTCCGGCAGCAACGGCCCCAGCGTCGCCTGCGCCAAAGCCGCCGGGTCGATCGAACCCGCCCGCCCGGAAACTGAAAACGCCCAATCCACCCGCCGCAGCATCGCCTCGCCCCCGGCCCAGTCCGCCGCCGTGTCCGGCCAGCCATTCGGCAAGGGTGCTGCAAAGAACGGCTGCCCCAGCCCGGCGATCACCCCCTGCATGTCCGGCCGCTTCTCCGCCGGCAGGTCCAGCGCCCGCACCGCGGCCACCACGAAATCCGCCGGGCTGCGCAGCTTGCCCAGCGGCGTCGCCCAGGCCTCCTCCAGCCCCAGCAACGCCAGCGACGCTGTCTTCAGGTTGCCGCCGCTCTCGCGCAGCACCGTCTCGATCCGCTTCACCGCACCGGCCGGCGGCACGTCGGCCACGAAATGCCGCACCAGCTTGCCCGCCAGATGCCGATACGTCGCCGGATGCGTCGCCAGGAACGCCAGCGCCTGCACCCCACCGATCTCGCCATTTGGGAACCGCCGTCCCATCACCACCTGCTCGCCGGGCTCATGCAGGTTCGGCCGGAACATGTACCCCGGCGTGCCATTGTTCAGCTCCAGCGACCATCCGGTCAGGATGCGCGCAAACGCCGTCACATCCTCCTGCCGGTAGCCCGAGGCCGGCGAGACCGTGTGCAATTCCATGCATTCGCGCGCCAGGTTCTCGTTCAGCCCGCGCTTCTGCCGCAGCCCGCCGAGACTGTTCGGCCCGAACGACTGCGCATTATCCAGATACATCAGCATCGCCGGATGCCGCATCACCGCCAGCAGCATCTCACCGAACGTGCCCGTCACATGCGGCCGGATCGCCTCGCGCACATAGGCATGGATCACCGGCGTGACCTCGCCGCGCCTGACACTGACTGTAAAATGATTGGCCCAGAACCACACCAGCCGCTCGCGGAACGGCGCCTCGGTGGTCGCCAGCGTCTCAAACACCGCCGCCGCGCCCGCCTTGGCGATCGCCCGGATGCGCTCTCGCCCCTCGCCATCGCCCTTCTCGCGCCGCTGCATCTGCAACGCCGTCAACCCCTCCGCACTATCGGCCAGCACCACCCCCAGCGCCGGATCAGGCCCCTCCAACTGCCCCCGCAGCCAGGCCACCATATCCCCCGGCACCCGCCCGCCGCGCGCGCCCAGGCCGAATCGGATCAGTGCATGTGCAGTCCGCGTGTCCATGTAACAGTTTTTACCAGACTCCCGGGCCGGCCGGGAGTGAAAATGGCTTCATCCCCATTCACCTTGTCGTGGACAAGTCAGAAGTAAGCAGGAGAGTGCAGCCAAGCGTTTGAAAGAAAAAAGTTTTTAGGCAAGGCCAGGGCTCTGCCCTGGACCCGCAAGGGGACTCAGTCCCCTTGACCCCACATCCACTTGCTCAAACCCCAACGCTCGTGCAGCGGCGAAGCCCAAAGACTCTTTATGGCTCCGCCGCTCCCCGCCCAACGCCGAGCCAACCCGTCACCTTCATCAGTGGGTTTCCAAAGGCCCGCGGCCTTTGGCGGGTCCAGGGCAGAGCCCTGGCCTTACCTAAAATTCTTTTCTTTCAATATTTTATTTCCGTCACACCCCGACCTGGCGCGCATCGCACAGCGCCCCCGGCCGCACCGTCGGTGTTTCACCCCCGCCGAAGCCGCCAAAAACCATCTGCCATGCGTTGTCTTCGCACACGCAACACTTGCAAATCGGCCTTAGCGCGGGCATGTCACCGCCATCCGCCGGGGCGACCGGACGGTCGCTGGCAAGGCGCATGGGCCAAATGGCTCGTGCCGCCTCGTTTGCGCTTTCAGTGTCGTATCCGGGCTGTTCCTTGCCCGTTTGTATGCCCCCGCCGGAGGGGGCGAATGGAGGCTACCGTGACCACCGCGCTCGACAAGATCCGCAATATCGGCATTACCGCGCATATCGATGCCGGCAAGACCACCACGACCGAGCGGATTCTCTATTACACCGGCGTGTCCCACAAGATCGGCGAGGTGCACGACGGCAACACCACGACCGATTACATGGAGCAGGAGCGTGAGCGCGGCATCACGATCACTTCCGCCGCGGTGACTTGCGAGTGGAAAGATCACCGCATCAACATCATCGACACCCCCGGCCATATCGATTTCAACATCGAGGTGAACCGTTCGCTGCGCGTGCTCGACGGCGCGGTGTTCATCATCGAGGGCGTCGCCGGCGTGCAGCCGCAGTCCGAGACCAACTGGCGTCTCGCGGACCGCTACAACGTCCCGCGCATCATCTTCATCAACAAGCTTGACCGCACGGGCGCCGATTTCTACCGCGCCTTCGCCACCCTGAAGGAAAAGCTCGACATCGTCGCCATCCCGCTGCAGTTGCCGATCGGCGAAGAGGACAAGTTCCTCGGCGTGGTCGACCTGGTCGAGATGAAGGCGATCATCTGGGAAGGCGGCGAACTCGGCGCGAAGTTCCACTACGAGGACATCCCCGCCGATCTCGCCGACAAGGCCGCCGAGTACCGCCAGAACCTGCTCGACACCGCGCTCAGCGTCGATGACGAGGGCATGGAAGAGTATTTCGAGCACGGCGACGTGAAGATCGAGACCTTGAAGCGCGCCATCAAGACCGGCACCATCTCGGGCGCCTTCCGCCCGGTGCTGTGCGGCACGGCGTTCAAGAACAAGGGCGTGCAGCCCCTGCTCGATGCGGTGCTTGATTACCTGCCCTCGCCGATCGACGTCCCCGGCATCTCGATTGCCGCCGAGGAAGGCGAGGAGGACGGCGAGTTCTCCAACCGCCGCCGCATCAAGGCCGACCCGAACGCGCCGTTCGCCGGCCTCGCGTTCAAGATCATCAACGACAAATACGGCACGCTGACCTTCGTGCGCGTTTACGCCGGCACGCTGCGCAGCGGCGACACGGTGATGAACACCACCAAGGACGGCAAGGAGCGCGTCGGCCGGATGTTCCAGATGCACGCCGACAAGCGTGCGGAAATCAAGGAAGTCCACGCCGGCGACATCGCCGCCTTCGTCGGCCTGAAGGACACCGTCACCGGTGACACCCTGGCCAGCTCCGATGATCCGGTCGTGCTTGAGCGCATGGCCTTCCCGGTCCCGGTCATCGACATCTCGGTCGAGCCGAAGACCAAGGACGGCGTCGAAAAGATGACCATCGGCCTGCAGAAGCTGGCTTCGGAAGACCCGAGCCTGCGCCTGAAGACCGACCAGGAAAGCGGCCAGACCATTCTGTCCGGCATGGGCGAACTGCACCTGGAAATCATCATCGACCGCCTGAAGCGCGAATACGGCGTCGACGCCAATATCGGCGCGCCGCAGGTGGCCTACCGCGAAAGCCTCGGGCGCAAGGCCGACATTGACTACACCCACAAGAAGCAGACCGGCGGCACCGGCCAGTTCGCGCGGGTGAAGATCATCTTCGAGCCGGGCGAGCCGGGCTCGGGCTTCGTGTTCGAAAACACCGTGGTCGGCGGCAACGTGCCCAAGGAGTTCATCCCGGGCGTGCAGAAGGGCATCGAGTCGGCCAAGGACAACGGCCTGCTGGCCGGGTTCCCGCTGATCGACTTCAAGGCCACCCTGTACGACGGCGGCTACCACGACGTGGACTCCAGCGTGCTGGCCTTCGAAATCGCTTCTCGCGCGGCCTTCCGCGAACTCCGCGAGAAGGGCGCGCCCAAGTTGCTCGAGCCGATCATGAAGGTCGAGGTGCTGACGCCC
>CAIRTN010000305.1 GCA_903881515.1 uncultured Rhodospirillales bacterium
AATGCCTGTCCTAGGGTTCCGGGCCTGGCGGCGGCCTGCGTGTTCACCTTTTCCTTGCCTGCCACCGGCCGGGCCTGTTCTGCTGGGGCTCTTTTCTCCATGAAAATCCTCGTCGCCGACAAGATCTCACCCAAGGGAGTCGCCTTCCTGCGCCAGCAGCCGGGCTTCGAAGTCATTGAGGCCTACGGCTCCACGCCGGCCAAGGTGCTGGAGCTGGTGAAGGATGTCCATGCCATCGCCGTCCGCTCGGAGACGAAGATCACCCGGGAGGTCATGGCCGCCGCACCGCTGCTCAAGGTGGTCGGTCGCGCCGGCGTGGGCGTCGACAACGTCGATGTCGAGGCCGCCACCGAGCGCGGGGTCGTGGTCATGAACACCCCGGCCGGCAATACCATTGCCACCGCCGAGCTGACCTTCACCCACATCCTTTGCGGCGCGCGCCCCGTGCCGCAGGCCGCCGCCTCGATGAAGGCCGGCCAGTGGGACCGGAAGAATTTCTCCGGGATCGAGCTGTTTAAAAAGACGCTGGGCATCGTGGGTCTCGGCCGCATCGGCGGTGAGGTCGCGAAGCGCGCCCAGGCTTTTGGCATGCGGGTGCTCGCCTATGACCCCTATCTGGCGCCCAGCCGCGCCAAGGCCATGCAGGTCGAGGGCGTCTCGCTCGATGAGCTGCTCAAGGATTCGGACTACATCACCGTCCATATGCCCCTGACGGAGGACACGAAGTACATGATCGACGAGGCCGCGCTGGCGAAATGCAAGAAGGGCGTCCGCCTGTTCAACTGCGCCCGCGGTGGCATCATCAAGGAAGCCGCATTGCTCGCCGCGCTGAAGAGCGGCCAGGTCGCCGCCGCCGGTCTCGACGTGTACGAAGACGAGCCCTTGGCCAAAGAGAGCGAGTTCCGTGCGCTGCCGAATGTCGTCCTGACGCCGCACCTCGGCGCCTCGACTGCCGAAGCGCAGGAATCGGTCGGCATCGAGATTGCCGAGCAGATCGCCGATGTGCTGGCCGGCGGGATCATCCGCAATTCCGTCAACATGCCCTCAATCGACGCCGCCGCGCTGAAGATCCTCGGACCTTACCTCGACCTGGGCACGAAACTCGGCACCCTGGTGCAGCAGATCGCGCCGGCCCAGATTGCCGCGCTGCGCGTCACTTACTGGGGCCGCCTTGCCGATCTCGATGCCAACGCCGTCACGCGCGCCATCGAGCGCGGTTTTCTCCGCCGCATCAGCGGCGAGGAGGTCAATTTCGTGAACGCGCCCTTTGTGCTCCAGCGGCTGGGCGTGCAGGTCGAGGTCATCAAGTCCAACGCCGACAGCGACTATACCGAACTGATTTCGGTCGAGGCGGTCGCGCCCGACGGCCAGGTGTATTCCGCGCAGGGCACCTTCATGGGGAAAAACGCCCGCCCGCGCATCGTCGCCATCAACGGCCATGACGTCGAGGTCGCGGCCGAGGGCAAACTGCTGGTGCTCCTCAACATCGACCAGCCCGGGACCGTTGGCGCGGTCGGCACCATTCTCGGCCAGGATCAGGTCAACATTGCCGACATGTCGCTCAGCCGCCTCACGCCCGGCGGCACCGCATATATGGTGGTGCGCGTGGACAACGAACCGAGCGAGGCCGCCCGCCTGAAGATCAAGGGCTACCCGGCGATCAAGGTGGCGAAGTTCGTGCAATTGTGAATGGCTGGACGGACGTTGCCGGCACGTTATAGCCGGGGTCGTTGACCCCGGTTTATTCCGACCGGAGGCAACGACCCCGGTTACCAGATATCGTTAGCAGCATTCCCATGTTTCTCCCTCTTCTCATTGCCATTGTCATTGGCTACCTGCTGGGCTCGTTGCCTTGCGGCTATCTGGTGGCAAAGGCGAAGGGAGTGAATATCTTTGAAGTCGGCAGCAAGAGTCCCGGGGCGACCAATGTCCGCCGGGTGCTGGGCAACGGGCCGGGAAATCTGGTCTTCGTGCTGGATGCATTCAAAGGAGTCCTCGCAGCGGGATGGCCAAGTGCTTTTGCCAGAGCGGGTGAATTTGCCCCGCAAACCCCCGGGAACCACGCAGATTTTATTTTTTTTATCACCTCTTTTGGCAGCTTCCCCGCATTTGATAATGTGCAAACGATTGAATTGGCAGTCCTTGCCCTCGGCGCCGCCCTTCTTGGCCACAGCTATTCTTGTTTCACCAAATTCCGCGGCGGCAAAGGCGTTGCCACCACGGCTGGGGGCTTTCTCGTCCTGATGCCGTGTGTGCTGGCCATCGCCCTGACC
>CAIRTN010000306.1 GCA_903881515.1 uncultured Rhodospirillales bacterium
ATTCGCCGATGATGCGCGCCAGCCCGTAGCCGATCAGGAACACGCCGGCGAGGGTGCCGGGGCGGGCCAGGATGGCGTCCCGCCGCGAGAGGGTGAAGGTGATCAGGCCGAGAATCAGGCCTTCGAGCAGGGCCTGATAGATCTGGCTGGGATGGCGCAGCACCGGGCCGCCGGTGGGGAAGATCATCGCCCAGGGTAGCCAATCCGGCGCTTCGCGGCCCCAGAGCTCGCCGTTGATGAAATTGGCGAGGCGGCCGAGGCCCAGCCCGATCGGGGCGACCACGGCGATACGGTCGGCGAAGGCGAAAATCGGGATGCTGTTGCGCTTGCAGAACCACAGCAGGGCGATGGTGACGCCGAGCATGCCGCCGTGGAACGACATGCCGCCCTGCCAGACGGCGAAGATCTCCAGCGGGGCGGCGAGGAATCGGCCGGGTTGGTAGAACAGCACGTAGCCGAGCCGGCCGCCGAGGACGACGCCGAGGGTCGCCCAGGTCAGGAAGTCGTCGACCAGCAAGGCGGTGGTGACCACCGGGGGGCGCAGCACGAGATGGCGCACGATGCGCCAGCCGAGCACGAGGCCGCCGATATAGGCCAGCGCGTACCAGCGGATGGCGATCGGCCCGTACTGGATGATGATCGGGTCGATGGCGGGGAACGGCAGGGCGAACAGCATGCGCTATAGATAGGGGTCGGGGGTGGCGAGATAACCCCGCACGTAGCGTGCGATGCCATCTTCGAGCGGGGTGAACTGCCCGGCATAGCCGGCGGCGCGCAGGCGGTGCATGTCGGCCTGGGTGAAGCTTTGGTACTGGCCGGCCAGGGCTGTGGGCATTGGCACGAACTCGACCCGGTCGGTCTCGCCGGAGGCGGCGCAGACGGCGCGGGCCAGGTCGCGATAGCTGCGGGCGGCGCCGGTGCCGAGGTTGAACAGGCCGTTGGCGGAGGGGGTATCCAGCAGCCAGAGCATGACATCGACCACATCGCCGACCCAGATGAAGTCCCGGCACTGGGCGCCGTCGGCGATGTCGGGCCGGTCGGAGCGGAACAGGCGCGGGGCCAGACCGGCGGCGATCTCGTCGTGCTTGACCTTCACCACCGAGACCATGTGGGCCTTGTGGTATTCGTTGGGCCCGTAAACGTTGAAGAATTTCAGCCCGGCCCATTGCGGCGGGCGCGGACGTCCCTCGGCCAGGGCGCGGGCGACCTTGAGGTCGAAGGCATGCTTGGTCCAGCCGTAGAGGTTCAGCGGGCGCAAGGCGGTGAGCGCGTCGATATCGTCGTCGAAGCCCAGGGCGCCGTTGCCGTAGGTGGCGGCGGAGGAGGCGTAGATGAAGCGCACGCCGCGCGCGGCGCACCAGCGCCACAGCCGGGCCGACATCTCGACATTGGTATGCCAGACCAGATCACCGTCCGAGGCGGTGGTGCTGCTGATGGCGCCGAGGTGGAAGACGACCTCGATTGGTGGGTGTTCGGACAGGAAATCGTCGAGTTCCTCGGGGGCGACGATCTGTGCCGGGGGGTGGGCGGCGAGGTTGCGCCACTTGCCGGTATCGCGCAGGCGGTCGACCACAACCGTCTCCAGCCCGCGCGCAACCAGCGCAGCCTGCAGGTTCGAACCAATAAAGCCGGCGCCGCCGGTGACCAGAATCATGCTAGGAGGTATAAGCCGCTTGGCGAGACCGCGAAAGCCGCACTGGAGAACCGTAAGATGAGCAATCGACCGCAGTTCATGGACGACCTGGCCGGGGTGGCTGGCGGAGCGGTATCCGCGCTGGCCGGGCTGCGCGACGAGGCGAAGGCGATCGGCCGCGCCCGCGCTGAGGCCTTTGCCCGCCGCTTCGACCTGGTGCGTCGCGATGAGTTCGAGGCGATGGCTGAGCTGGCGGCCAATGCCCGCGCCGAGGCGGAGGCCGCTCTGGCACGGGTCGCCGCGCTGGAAGCACGGGTTGCGGCGCTGGAATTGCCCGGGGAAACCGCCAGCGACGCCTGAGTGCCGTTGCTGCGTGGCGGTAAAGTTAAAGTTTTACATCAGCAACGCGCACGTACGCATTGACCTCTTGCGGCGCGCGCGAACGGGTCGGTAGTCTGCGTTTTGTGCCGTCGGGGCTCGGTATCTACCAGATATCGGGGTCGGCGGCGCCGCTGGCGCCCCGGCGGTTGTTCGCGCAGCCGCCTTCCTTCGGCCTTCCTGCAGTTGGGAGACCCTGCATGTCAGCTCATATGAGCATCGCCACCGAGGTCGCCTCGAACCCGCTCGATGTGCTTGAGCAGATCGTCAGCGCGAACGAATGGGCCTTCGACCGTCGCAACGATGCCGAGATGGCCGTCGAGGCGCCGGGCAAATGGTGCGACTACGGACTGTATTTCAGCTGGTCCACCGAGATCAGCGCGATGCATTTCACCTGCGCCTTCGACCTGAAAGTGCCGGAAGGCCGCCGCTCGGCACTGTACGAGTTGCTGGCGCTGGCCAATGAGCGGCTGTGGATCGGGCATTTCGGCATGGACCAGGAAGACGGCATGCCGGTGTTCCGCCATTCCGTGCTGCTGCGCGGGGCGCCCGGCGCGTCGGCGGAGAGCCTGGAAGACATGGTGGATATTGCGATCACGGAGTGCGAACGCTTCTTCCCGGCGTTCCAGTTCGTGCTGTGGGGCGGCAAGAAGCCGGCGGAGGCGCTGGCCGCGGCGATGCTGGAGTGTGTGGGCGAAGCGTGATGATTCCTCCGATTCTGCTGGTTGGCTTTGGCAAGATGGGCGGCGCGATGCTCGCCGGATGGCGCGAGCGCGGGCTGGCGCCCTCGGTGGCGATCGACCCGGCGGCGCCGCCTTCGCCGGGGCCGGAACTGAGCATTTATACCGACGCGGCCGCGATCCCGGCCGATTTTGCGCCGGCCGCCGTGGTGCTGGCGGTGAAGCCGCAGAACGCGGCGGAGACGCTGCCGCTGTATCGGCGCTATGCCGGTTCTGCGGTGATGCTGTCGATCATGGCCGGGCGCACTATCGCGGGGATGCGCGCGTTGCTGGGCGAACAGGCCGCCATTGTCCGCGCGATGCCGAACACGCCGGCCGCGGTGCGGCAGGGGGTTACCGTCGGCTGCGCGGGCCCCGGCGTTACCCCGGCGCAGCGGCAGCTTTGCGACGATCTGCTCAGCGCCATCGGCAAGGTCGCCTGGGTCGACGATGAGGGCCTGATCGACCCGGTCACCGCGGTGTCCGGCAGCGGCCCGGCCTATGTCTTCCTGCTCGCCGAACTGATGGAAGCCGCCGCGATCGAACAGGGCATCCCGCCCGATCTCGCCCGCCTGCTCGCCCGGCAGACCGTCTCCGGCTCCGGCGCGCTGCTGGCCGCCAGCCCCGAGGACTCGGCCACCCTGCGCCGCAACGTCACCAGCCCGAAAGGCACCACCGAACAGGCGCTTGGGGTGCTGATGGCGCCGGAAGCCTGGCCCGCCGCGGTGTCCAAGGCCATTGCCGCCGCCACTGCGCGCTCCCGCGAACTCGCCGGCTGATTGCACTTCTCAGCGTGACTCCGGCCCGGTTCGGCAGCATCTTAGGCGCATGGAAGACATCGATTTCGACCGCGCCCTGATCGCGGCGGCCTTCGCCGAGGCCGCAACCAATGGCTGGAGCCGCGTCGGCATCGCCAGCGCGGCCCGCGCCGCCGGGCTGGACCTGGCCCGTGCCCGAAGCCGCTTTCCCGGCCGCTGCGCCCTGCTGCTGCGCTTCGGCCAGCTTGCCGACCGCGAGGCGGTCACCGGCCTGATCCCGGGCGCCCCGGTGCGAGACGCGCTGTTCGACATGCTGATGCGGCGTATCGACGTGCTGCAGGCCCATCGCGCCGGCGCGATCGCGCTGTTCCGCGCCCTGCCGTTCGACCCCGCCGCCGCCGCCCTGCTGGCTGCGGCCAGCCTGCGCTCGATGGTCTGGCTGCTCGACGCCGCCGGCGCCGAGGCCGGGCTGCTGACGCCGCTGCGGGCCAAGGGGCTGCTTGCCGTATGGCTCTGGACGGTGCGCGCCTGGCAGAAGGATGATAGCGAGGACCTGTCGGCCACGATGGCGGCGCTGGACGAAGCGCTCGGCCGGGCCGAAAAGGTTGAAGGCTGGCTCAAGGGCCCGCGCCGCGCTGAACCCGCCGACCCGGCAGCCGATGAGACGCCGACCGACTCCTCCCCCCCCAGCTGAAGGAACGCCCCATGGCCGAAGCCCCGAAGAGCAACCCGCTCGAGGAATTCACCAAGCTGTTCGCGGACCTCAAGCTACCCGCCTCCGGCAATGCCGAGGCCGTGCTCGCCGCCCATAAGCGCAACATGGATGCGCTGTCGGCGGCCAACAAGATCGCCCTGGAAGGCGCGCAGACCGTGGCGCGCCGGCACATGGAGATCATGCAGCAGACCATGACCGACCTGACCGACACCATGCGCTCGATGGCGACGCCGGACTCGCCGCAGAACAAGGCGGCGCAGCAGGCGGAGATGCTGAAGCGCGCCTATGAGCGCGCGGTGTCCAACACCAGCGAGATGTCGGACCTGATCCGGCAGGCCAATGCCGAGGCACTCGAGCTGTTGAACAAGCGCGTTACCGAGGCGCTCGACGAGGTCAAGCAGCTGGTCGAGAACCCGAAGGGCTAAATTACGCCGGCACCGTCAGGCGCACGCGCAGCCCGCCCAGCGGGCTGTCTTCCAGGGCGATCTCGCCCCCATGCGCCTGCACGATGTCGCGTGCGATGGTCATGCCCAGGCCGGTGCCGCCATCCGGGCCGGCCTCGAAGGCGCGGAACACGTCCTCGCGGCGGTCCGCCGGGATTCCCGGCCCGTCATCGTCCACCACGATCTCCACTGCGTTGTCCAACGCCTGCGCCGCGATTTCGACCCGGTGCGCATGGCGGCGGGCATTGTCGACCAGATTGGTCAGCGCCCGGCGGAACGCATCGGCCCGGAGCGGCAGCGTCAGAGCCACCGGCGCCGGGATGCTGACATCGCCGCCCGACCGTCGCGCCCGTGCCGCCACCTCGTCCAGGATCGCGCCCAGATCGGCCGGCGCCGTCCGCTCCTCGCCCACGCCGCGCACGAAGGCCAGATAACCGCCGATCATGCGGTCCATCTCCTCCAGATCGGCGTTCATGTCCGCAATATCCTGCCGCATCGCCTCGTCGGCCGGCAGCATCGCTACCGACAGCCGCAGACGCGTAAGCGGCGTGCGCAGATCGTGCGACACGCCGGCCAGCATCTGCGTCCGCTGCGCCAGGAAGCGCCGCACCCGCTCCTGCATCAGGTTGTAGGCCCCGGCCGCCTGCCGGATTTCGGTGGCGCCCGACGGGCGGATCGGCCCGGGATCGCGTCCCTTGCCGAATGCGTCCATCGCGCGCGCCAGCCGCAGCACATTGCGCACCTGATTGCGCATGAACAGCGCGGCGATCCCAAACATCAGCAGCGAAGAGCCGGCGAGCCAGGCCACGAACAGCCACAGTGAGCCGGAGAACAGGCGTTTGCGCGGCGTTGCCACCTCCAGCACCGCGTCGGCCAGTTGCACCCGCACGATCACCGCGTTCTCGTCGCTCTGCCAGTCCAGCGCCACCGGCCGCTGCACACGCTCCGCCAGGGCGGTCAGCAGCGCGCGCTCGACAATGGCAATGGCGGGCGGGCGGGAATGCTCGGGCAGCAGCGTGCCGGGCTGCAGCCGCATCTCAAGCTCCAGCCGCGTGCGGATCAGCTCGAATACCCGCCGGTGGCTGCTCGTGGGGTTCCGTTCGATGGAATCGATCGCGATTGCGATCTCGCCCGCCACCGCGGCCGACAGCCGGCGCGAGACGATCGACAGGTTGCTGCCGTAGAAGATCTGCAACGCCACCGCCTGCACGATCAGCAGCGGCACCAGCATGATCAACAGGCTGCGGCCCAGCATGCCGCGCGGCAGGATGCGCTTGACGACCCGTTCCCCCTGGGGAAGGCGAAGGCTCATGCGGATGGCTCCATCGGAACCTTCAGCTAACACCCCGCCCCAGAGCCGACAACCCGGCGCCGAGGCTTGCCCCCGGCGCCGGGCAAAGCCTCAGGCCGCCTCGTAGCCGACAGTGCCCTTGATCTCGAGGAACTCCTCAAGACCCCAATGCGCATACTCGCGCCCGTTGCCGGACTGCTTGTAGCCGCCGAACGGCGCCGCCGTGTCGCCTGCGGGATAGTTCAGATAGACGTTGCCCGCCCGCATCCGCGCCGCCACCCGTCGTGCATGTTCCAGATCGCTGGACTGCACATAAGCCGCCAGCCCATACACGGTGTCGTTGGCCAGGCGGATCGCCTCCTCCTCGTCGGCATAGGGCAGGATCGCCAGCACCGGCCCGAAGATCTCCTCGCGCGCGATGGTCATGTCATTGCGCACCCCGGCGAACACCGTCGGGCGCACGAAAAACCCGCGGTTCAGCCCATCCGGCCGCCCCGGCCCGCCCGTCACCACCTCGGCCCCCTCATCGATCCCGGCCTGGATCAGGCGCTGGATCTTGTTGAACTGCGCCTCGCTGACCACCGGCCCCAGGTTCGACCGCGGATCGTTCACATCGCCCACCACCAGGCTCTCGGCCGCCGCCTTGGCATAGGCCTTCGCCTCGTCATGGTGATCGGCCGGCACGAACATCCGCGTCGGCGCGTTGCAGGACTGGCCCGAGTTGCCCATCATCCCCAGCACGCCCTTGGTCACCGCGCTGCGGAAATCGGCATCCGGCAACAGGATATTGGCCGACTTCCCGCCCAATTCCTGCGCCACCCGCTTCACCGTCACCGCCGAAGCCTGCGCCACCAGTATCCCCGCCCGCGTCGAGCCGGTGAACGACATCATGTCGATATCCGGATGCGCCGACATCGCCGCCCCCACCACGGCGCCCTCGCCCTGCACCATGTTGTAGACGCCCTTCGGCACCCCGGCGGCGTGCATGATCTCGCTCCAGATGATCGCGTTCAGCGGCGCCACCTCCGACGGCTTCAACACCATCGTGCACCCCGCCGCGATCGCCGGCGCCACCTTGCAGACGATCTGGTTGATCGGCCAGTTCCACGGCGTGATCATCCCCACCACGCCGATCGGCTCGCGCACGATCTGCGTCCGCCCTTGCATATAAGCGAATTGGTAATCCTCCAGCGTCGAGATCATCCGCTCCAGATGCCCGGTCCCGGTCGCCGACTGCCGCTCCAGCGCGAACTTCAGCGGCGCGCCCATCTCCTGCGACAGCGCGGCTGCGATATCCGGCCGGCGCTTGTTGTATTCCGCCAGAATGCTGCGCAGCAGGTCCAACCGTTCCGCCCGGCTGCTCAGCGAAAACGCAGGGAATGCCGCCTTCGCCGCCGCCACCGCCCGATCGACATCCGCAGCTGACCCAACCGCGATCTGGGTGAACGCCTCCTCGGTCGAGGGATCGACCACATCGAGCAGCCTGAGCTCCACCGGATCGACCCAGGCGCCATCGATATAGAACTGCCGTTCGTGCTGCATCGCGATCTCTTCCCTATTGGTGTTCAACGGCTCATGGCCGATTTCGTTATATCCGGACGGGGCATAAGACCGGCTGCCAACCCACCCCGCCATGCCGAACTTGCCGAAACTCGTGTGCGTCAGACCGGCGCAACCGCCTCGGCCAGCACAAAGGCCAGCAACCCCGCGGTATCCTCCAGCGCCAAACAAGGCACCGGCGCCGCCACCGGCGCCGCACAGATCACCGCCCGTACCGAAGGATCATCCAGCGCCAGCAGCCGCCGATCCTGCCCCGGCTCCACCACCTCCAGCTTCGGATACAGGCTGCGCCGGAACCCCTCCAGTATCACCAGATCCACCGGCGTCATCTGCGCCAGCAACGCCGGGAAATCCGGCTCATCCTGCGGCTCCGCCGCCTCACGCAATATCGCCGTCCGCGTGCCGCTCGCCAGCACCACCTCCCGCGCCCCGGCCTTGCGATGCCCCCAGCTCCCGGTCCCCGGCCGATCCAGATCGACCTCGTCATTCACCCGCTTGATCGTCGAAACCGACAACCCCTGCGCACCCGCCGCCTGCACCAACCGGCTGACCACCCCAGCCTTCGCCGCACACCGCCCCACAACCCCAAAAACCCGCATTCCCGCCTCCGGTAACGTACACTCAGATAAGACAGGGCAGTAAGCAGTGGGGCTCCGCCCCACACCCCGCCAGGGTCCAAGACCCTGGACCCTAATATTTAGAGAAAGCAAGCCAAGGGTGGAGTTCCACTTCGGAACAGCACCAACCCGCCCTGGGAGGTCCCTCCGCTTGGCGGCTCCCCCCCATGTCCCCACATCCATCAGCAAGAGCACGAACGCACATGCAGCGGCGCAGCCCAAAGATTCTTCACGGCTCCGCCGCTCCCCGCCCAACGCCGAGCCAACAACGCACATCCTTATGAAGGGGTTTCCAAAGGCAAGCGGCCTTTGGCGGGTTCCAAGGGCAGAGCCCTTGGCCTTCCCTTCCCCTTGCCTTCCCCACGCTCCCGTATAAACCGCCCGGCATGACGCAGCACGAATCCCGCCTCTCGCTCCGCCTGGAACTCGGCGACGTCGTCCGCCTCGGCCCCGGCAAGGTGCGCCTGCTCGAACTGATCGACACCACCGGCTCGATCAGCGCCGCCGGCCGCGCCATGGGCATGTCCTACCGTCACGCCTGGCTGCTGGTTGACAGCCTCAACACTGCCTTTCGCGAGCCCATCGTTGCCACCCGCGCCGGCGGCGCCGCCGACAAGCGCGCCGCTATCACTCCGTTCGGCCGCGACCTGCTGGAGCGCTTCCGCCGCATCGAGGCCACCGCCCAGGCTGCCATCGCCGCCGACCTCGCCGCGCTGGAGGCCCTGCTGAAGCCCGAAGCCCCGCCGCGCCGCATGCGCGACCCCGGGAGCGCTGCGCGCGACCCCGGGAGCGCTGCGCGCGACCCCAAACACACCGAGCCGTGACCCTGTTTCACGCAGAAATACCGTTGCGCCAAACGCCCGTCTGCCGCAGGATCACAATATACGTTTGAATACGCTGCCCCCGCCGGCCGACCATGCCGCGCGATGCGGCATGCGGTCAGGGAGGCGGCAACATGATGAAGTCCTTGCACATCGACGCGTCGAAGTGCACCGGCTGCCTGCAGTGCGAAATGGCCTGCAGCTTCGAGCATTATCAGGTGTTCAACCCCGCGAAGTCGCGCATCAAGGTGTTCGACTTCCATGAGACCGGCAAAAAGGTGCCCTACACCTGCACCCAGTGCGCCGAAGCCTGGTGCATGCACGCCTGCCCGGTCGACGCCATCTCCAAGGACAAGATGACCGGCGCCATGGTGGTCAACGAATCCACCTGCGTCGGCTGCAAAGTCTGCACCATCGCCTGCCCGTTCGGCACCATCAATTACGTCGCCGACACCGGCAAGGTGCAGAAATGCGACCTCTGCGACGGCAGCCCGGCCTGCGCCGACGCCTGCCCCACCGGCGCCATCACCTATATCGACTCGGACAGCACCGGCATCGACCGCATGCGCGCCTGGGCGGCCAAGCTGGAAAACCAGCCCGCCGGTCACGCGGACTAAGGGAGAAAACACATGGCCTGGACCCGTAAAATCCTGCGCGTCGATCTCACCGCCGGCACCTGCACCTCCGAACCACTGAACATGGCGTGGGCCGATCAGTATCTCGGACAGCGCGGCCTCGCGACCAAGTATCTGGTCGAAGAAACCGACCCGAAGCTCGATCCGCTTTCCCCCGCCAACAAGCTGATCTTCGCCACCGGCCCGCTCACCGGCACCATGGCGTCCACCGGCGGCCGCTACTCGGTCATCACCAAGGGCCCGCTCACCGGCGCCATCGCCTGCTCGAACTCGGGCGGCTACTGGGGCGCCGAGCTGAAAAACGCCGGCTGGGACATGATCATTTTCGAAGGCAAGGCGGCCTCGCCCGTCTACCTGCACATCGAGAATGACAAGGCCGAACTGCTCGACGCCTCCGCGCTCTGGGGCAAGACCACGTGGGAAACCGAGCCCGCGATCCGCAAGATGCATCAGGACAAGCAGCTCAAGATCTCCTGCATCGGCCGCGCCGGCGAAAACGGCGTGCTCTATGCCGCCGTGATCAACGACCTGCACCGTGCCGCCGGCCGCTCCGGCGTCGGCGCCGTCATGGGCTCGAAGAACCTGAAGGCGATCGCCGTCCGCGGCACGCTCGGCGTCGGCGGCATCAAAGACCCGAAGGCGTTCATGAAGGCCACCGTGGCGGCGAAAGCCGTCCTCGCCGGCAACGGCGTCACCGGCGAAGGCCTGCCGAAATTCGGCACCCAGGTGCTGATGAACGTCATCAACGAAGTCGGCGCCATGCCGACCCGCAACGGGCAAGACGTCCAGTTCGCCGGCGCCAAGGACATCTCGGCCGAAGCGATGATCGCGCCCCGCGCCACCGACGGCAAAGCCAACCTGGTTACCAACCAGGCCTGCTTCGGCTGCACCATCGCTTGCGGCCGCATCTCCAAGATCGACCAGACCCACTACACCGTGGTCAACAAGCCGGAATACTGGGGTGCGTCGGGCGGCCTTGAATATGAAGCCGCCTGGGCGCTCGGCTCGGCCAACGGCGTCAACGACCTCGAAGCCCTCACCTTCGCCAACTTCATCTGCAACGAGGATGGCTTCGACCCGATCTCGTTCGGCGCCACCGTCGGCGCGGTGATGGAACTCTACGAGATGGGCGTGCTCACCAAGGAACAGATCGGCATCGAAGCGCCGTTCGGCTCGGCGAAAGCCCTCACCTTCCTCGCGGAAGCGACCGCGAAGGGCGAAGGCTTCGGCCGCGAAATCGGCATGGGCTCCAAGCGCCTGTGCGAGAAATACGGCCACCCCGAGCTGTCGATGACCGTCAAAGGCCAGGAATTCCCGGCCTACGACCCGCGCGGCATCCAGGGCATGGGCCTCACCTACGCCACCTCCAACCGCGGCGCCTGCCATCTGCGCAGCTACACCGTGGCCAGCGAAATCCTCGGCATCCCCATCAAGACCGACCCGCTGGAAACCGACGGCAAGGCCGGACTGGTGAAAGCCTTCCAGGACGCCACCGCCGTATTCGACAGCGCCGGCATCTGCGTCTTCACCTCCTTCGCCTGGACCCTGGCCGACGTGGCACCGCAGCTTGAAGCGGCCTGCGACGGCGACTGGTCGCTCGACAACCTCAACGTCGTCGGCGAGCGGATCTGGAACATGGAGCGCCAGTTCAATAACGCCGCCGGCTTCACCGGCAAGGACGACTCGCTGCCCAAGCGTCTGCTCACCGAAGCCGCCAAAACCGGCCCCGCCAAGGGCTTGGTCGCCGGCCTCGGCAAGATGCTGCCGGAATACTACGACGTCCGCGGCTGGGATTCCGACGGCAAGCCGAAGGCAGAAACCCTGGCGCGCCTGGGGCTGTAAAAGGAAAACCAAGGCCAGGGCTTTGCCCTGGACCCAGCAGGGGACTCAGTCCCCTGCACCCCACATTCTTATGAGTGGGTTTC
>CAIRTN010000307.1 GCA_903881515.1 uncultured Rhodospirillales bacterium
GATGCCAGGCACGAAGCCACCGTATTTCTTCAGGTTGTCGGCCGTCTCCTGCGGGTTGAAGACGACGGCGGTGTAGAAATAGCTGAAGAAGATGATCATGCCGGCATAGGCGACCATGTAGAGCGGCTCGCCATGCGCCAGCGCCTGACCGATCGTCGCCAAGATGCCGGTCTGCCCGGCTGGGCCGGAGAAGCCGCCGATGGTTGCCGGGATCAGCAGGATCGAGCTGGCAAAGATCGGCGGGATAACGCCCGAGGTGTTGATCTTCAGCGGCATATGCGTGGAGTCGCCACCGAACATGCGCTGGCCGACCTGACGTTTCGGATACTGGATGACGATGCGGCGCTGGGCGCGCTCCATGAACACGATGAAGGCCACGACAGCCACCGCAATGATCAGGAAGGCAACGATGAAGATCGGGCTGAGCGCGCCGGTGCGGCCGAGTTCGAGCAGGCTGGCCAGAGCATGCGGCACGTTGGCGACGATGCCCGAGAAGATGATCAGCGAAGTGCCGTTGCCGATGCCGCGCGCGGTGATCTGCTCGCCGAGCCACATCAGGAACATCGTGCCGCCCACCAGAGTGACGACGCAGGAGATCCGGAAGAACAGGCCGGGGTCGATCACCGCGGCGCCGAAGCTGCCGCGCATCGATTCGAGGCCGACGGCGATGCCATAGGACTGGACCATGGCGATCAGCACGGTGAGGTAGCGGGTATACTGGTTGAGCCGCTTGCGGCCGGACTCACCCTCTTTCTTGAGGGTTTCCAGCTGCGGCACCGCGGCGCTCATCAGCTGAATGATGATGCTGGCGCTGATGTAAGGCATGATGTTCAGCGCGAATACCGTCATGCGCCCGAGCGCACCGCCGGAGAACATGTCGAACATGCCGAGGATGCCGCCGCCGTGCTGGTTGAGCATCTCGCCCATCACCGAGGCGTCCACGCCGGGCACCGGGATGTAGGTACCGATGCGGTAGACCAGCAGCGCTCCCAGGGTGAACCAGATGCGCTTCTTCAGCTCGGTGGCCTTGGAGAACACTCCAAGGTTCATGTTGGCGGCAAGTTGCTCGGCGGCGGATGCCATGGGCATTTCCTCGATGTGTCGGCTTTCAGGACGCGATCAGCGTCCTGGGCTAGTCATGCAAACGGCGCCTACGGTCTCCCGGGGCGCCGTTCGCGGTCTCATAGCGTGCCGGGAGCCGGCGCGAAAGCCTTACGCTTCGACGGCCGGAGCGTTCTTGGTGGTGACAGTGCCGCCGGCAGCCTGGACTGCGGCAACAGCGGCGACCGATGCGCCGGAGACGCTGACATTCACCGCAACCGCTATCGTGCCAGTGGCGAGCAGACGCACGCCCTGGCCGCGGGTGCCGCGGACAAGACCGGCCTTCGCCAGGCTTTCCTCGGTGATCGGCTGGGCCGCATCGAGCTTGCCGCTCTCGATCGCACGCGCGATGGCTCCGATGTTGACCGGGGCGTATTCGACGCGGGTGGGGTTCTTGAAGCCGCGCTTCGGCAACCGACGATAGATCGGCAGCTGACCGCCTTCGAAGCCGTTCAGGGCAACGCCTTCGCGCGCCTTCTGGCCCTTTACGCCCTTGCCCGACGTCTTGCCCTTGCCGGAGCCGATGCCGCGGCCGAGACGCTTGGATTTCAGGCGCGAGCCAGGATTGTCGCGCAGTTCGTTAAGCTTCATCGCCGTTCTCCTCTGCCCTGACGAAGCGTCAGGACAGCTCCTCCACCTTAATCAGGTGGGCCACCTTGTTGATCATGCCGCGGACGGAGGGAGTATCCTCCAGTTCGCGGGTTGCCCGGATCTTGTTCAGACCGAGACCGACCAGCGTCTCCTTCTGGCCCGGCTTACGGCCGAGCACAGAAGCGATCTGGGTCACACGGACTTTCTTCATCTCAGGCATCTGCCGCCGTCTCCTGGACTGGAGCCTCGCGCTTGCCAAGCAGGTCGGAGACCTTCTTGCCACGACGGGCTGCAACCGAACGCGGGCTCGCGCTGCGCTGCAGGGCAGCGAACGTGGCCTTCACCATGTTGTGCGGGTTGCGGCTGCCGAGGCTCTTGGCCACGACGTCGCCGATGCCCAGCGTCTCGAACACGGCGCGCATCGGGCCGCCGGCGATGATGCCGGTGCCGGCTGCGGAACTGCGCAGAACGACATGGCCAGCGCCGTAGTAGCCCTCAACGTCATGATGCAGCGTGCGGCCTTCCTTCAGCGGCACGCGGATCATCGCACGCTTGGCGCGTTCGGTGGCCTTGCGGATCGCTTCCGGCACTTCGCGCGCCTTGCCGGCACCGTAGCCAACGCGACCCTTCTGGTCACCCACCACGACGAGCGCGGCAAATGCAAAACGCCGGCCGCCCTTAACCACCTTTGCGACGCGGTTGATGGTGACGAGCTTGTCGATCAGCTCATCGCCGCCATCGCGTTCCCGCTCGCGGTCGCGATCGCGACCGCCGCGGCCGCCGCCTTCCCTCGGTTCCCGTGCCATTCCTGCGCTTCCCGTCAGAAGTCCAGACCGCCCTCACGGGCGGCCTCGGCCAGCGCCTTGACGCGGCCATGATACATGTAGGCGCCGCGGTCGAAGACCACGGCCGTAACGCCGGCAGCGAGCGCACGCTCGGCGACCAGCTTGCCGACAGCAGCAGCGGCACTCTTGTCGGCGCCGGTCTTCAGCGTCTCGCGCAGATTGCGGTCGAGGCTGGAGGCGGCGGCGACCGTGCGGCCTGCGCTGTCGTCGATCACCTGGGCATAGATGTGCTTGCCCGAGCGAAACACCGACAGGCGCGGTCGCCCGAGAGCCTTGCGGCGCAACGAGAAGCGCAGACGAGTCCGCCGACGCTCCGAAAGTTCCTTTGTCGCGCTCATTACTTCTTCTTTCCTTCCTTGCGGAGGATCGCCTCGCCCTCGAACTTCACGCCCTTGCCCTTGTACGGCTCGGGCGGACGCCAGGCGCGGATCTCTGCACAGACCTGACCGACGAGACGCTTGTCGACACCGGCGACCTTGATCGAGGTCGGCTTTTCGCAGGTGATTGTGATGCCTGCCGGGATCTCGAAGTTCACGTCGTGGGAGAAACCAAGGTTCAGCACCAGCTTGTTGCCGTTCACCGCAGCGCGGTAACCGGTACCGGTGATCTCCATCGACTTCGAGAAGCCGGTGGAAACGCCCTTCACCATGCTGGCGACCAGGGCCCGGGTGGTGCCCCACATCATCCGCGCCGGCGTGGACTTGCCGCGCGGCACGATGGCCACCTTGCTGCCGTCGATCGTGGCATCAACGTTTTCGGTCAGCGTGAGCGAGAGTTCGCCCAGCTTGCCCTTCGCGGTGAGGAGACGATCGGCGAGCACGACCTGAACGCCGGCCGGGATCTCGACGGGATATTTACCTACGCGTGACATCTGTACCCCCCTTAGAAGACGCGGCAGAGGACCTCGCCGCCAACATTGGCAGCGCGAGCCTCGGCGTCACTCAGGACGCCCCGCGGGGTTGACAGGATCGAGGTGCCGAGACCGGCGTAAACGCGCGGCAGGTCGGCAATCTTCGAGTAGACGCGCCGGCCAGGCTTGGACACGCGGGTGATCTCTTTGATCACCGGCTCGCCCTCGCTGTACTTCAGCTCGATGCGCAGCTGTGCCACGCCGGGGCGCAGCTCCTCGGCGGAGTAGCCGCGGATATAGCCTTCGCGGCGCAGCGCCTCAAGAACATTGGCGCGCAGCTTGGACGCCGGCGAGACGCAGTTCGCCGAGCGGTTACGCTGTGCATTGCGGATACGTGTGAGCATATCGCCCAAGGGATCGGAGAGTGACATTTGTTCCGCCCCTTACCAGCTTGCCTTGACCATACCGGGGATCTGCCCGGCGCTCGCGAGATCACGCAGTGCAATGCGGCACAGCTTGAACTTGCGGTAGTTGCCGCGCGACCGGCCCGTCAGCTCGCAACGCAGCCGCACGCGAACCTGCGCGCCGTTGCGGGGCAGCTGCGCGAGCTTCATGGTCGCGTCGAAGCGGTCCTCAACCGGCAGCGAGCGGTCCATGACGATCGCCTTCAGCGAGGCACGCTTGCCCGCATCACGCTTCGCCATCCTCTCGCGCATCGCATTGCGATTTACCTGAGATGTCTTCGCCATACTTGTCTCATCCTCCGGAACCTGCCGGCATCACCGGCGGTTTTCCAAAAACCCGTCGCGATTAAGCCCGTGCGCCTTCAAGCGCGAACGGGATGTCGAAATGCTTCAGCAGAGCCTTGGCTTCCGCATCGCTCTTCGCCGAAGTGACGAACACGATGTCCATGCCGCGGATCGCATCAACCTTGTCGTAGACGATCTCGGGGAAAACGATCTGCTCCTTCAGACCCATGGCGAAGTTGCCACGGCCGTCGAAGCCCTTGGTCCCCGGGATGCCCCGGAAGTCACGCACGCGGGGCAGAGCCACGGTGACGAGACGATCGAGGAATTCATACATGCGCGCCTTGCGCAGTGTGACCTTGCAGCCGATCGGCAGACCCTTGCGGATCTTGAAGCCGGCAATTGCCTTCTTCGCGACTGTCTTGATCGGCCGCTGGCCGCTGATCAGCGCGAGTTCGGACACCGCAGCGTCGAGCTTCTTCTGGTCGCCCGCAGCTTCACCAACGCCCATGTTGATGACGATCTTCTCAAGCTTGGGCACCTGCATCGGGTTCTTGTAGCCGAACTCCGTCTGCATCTTGGCGCGTACCTCGTCGTGGTAGCGCTTGAGCATGCGCGGCATTGCTTCGGGGCTGGCAACGGAAACCTCCGCCGCCTTCCAGCCGACTTCGCCACGGCCACGCGAGGGGATCGCCTCAGGTGCGCCGCCGCGGCCGCCTGTCTTCGCGCCGCCCTTGGCGCCGGCCTTGCCGCCCTTCGCGGAAGCTTTCGCTTTATCGCTCACTGCAGCCTCCTCAATTCTCGATCACGTTGCCGGTCGCCCGGGCAACGCGAACCTTGCGTCCATCTTCCAAGACCCGGAAGCCGACCTTGGTCGGCTTGTCGGTCTTCGGATCAACCAGCATCACGTTGGACAGATTGATGCTTGCCTCGGCCTCGATGATGCCACCCGGCTGCCCCATGCCCTTTGGCTTGGTGTGCTTCTTGGCAACATTCACGCCCTGCACGACAGCGCGGTTGGCTGTGGGCAGAACGCTGAGCACTTCGCCGCGCTTGCCACGATCAGCCCCGGAAATCACGACCACCTGGTCGCCCTTGCGAATGCGCGCGGCCATTACAGCACCTCCGGCGCGAGAGAGATGATCTTCATGAACTTCTTCGCGCGAAGTTCACGAACCACCGGCCCAAAGATGCGGGTGCCGATCGGCTCCTGCGACTTGTTGATCAACACCGCGGCGTTGCGATCGAAGCGGATTGCGCTGCCGTCCGCGCGGCGCACGGGGAAGGACGTGCGAACGATCACCGCCTGGTGGACGTCGCCCTTCTTCACCTTGCCACGGGGAATCGCGTCCTTGACGGACACGACGATGACATCGCCGACCGAGGCGGTCTTCCGCTTGGAACCACCCAGCACCTTGATGCACTGCACCCGACGCGCGCCCGAGTTGTCGGCGACGTCCAGATTGGTCTCGACGGAAATCATACTGGCCTCTCCTTAGCTTGCCGCGGCCGGCGAAGCAGCCGGTGCGGACAGGGGTTGGCCGTTGCGCTCGACCACCAGCCAAGCCTTGCGCTTGCTGATCGGCGGGCACTCCTCGATGCGCACGAGATCGCCGACCTGGCACGTATTGGCCTCGTCATGCGCAGCGTACTTCTTCGACTGGCGGATGAATTTCTTATAAAGCGGGTGCATCACGCGCCGAGCAACAAGAACCGTAACGGTCTTGTCCATCTTGTCGCTGGTCACCCGTCCGGTCAGGACGCGCCTAGGCATCGCCCGACTCCTTTCAGGATTGGCTGGCGGAGACAGACTTCTCCGCCAGAATCGTCTTCACACGCGCGATGTCGCGGCGCACTGCGCGCACACGGCCCACGCCCTCGGTCTGCCCGGTCGCCCGCTGAAAGCGCAGGTTGAACTGCTCCTTGCGCAGGTTCAGCAGCATCGCCTTCAGCTCGTCCGCTGTCTTCGACCGCACCTCGGCCGGCTTCGTCTCCTTGGCCATCTCATGCGTCTCCGATACGGGTAATGAACTTGGTCTTGATCGGCAGCTTGGCGGCGCCGAGCGTCAACGCCTCACGCGCCAGTTCGGGAGCGACACCGTCGATCTCGAACATGATGCGGCCCGGCTTCACGCGGCAAACCCAGAATTCCGGGCTGCCCTTGCCGGAGCCCATGCGGACTTCGGCCGGCTTCAGCGAGACCGGAACATCGGGGAAGATGCGTATCCACACGCGACCGGCGCGCTTCATCGCACGCGTGATCGCACGCCGGGCGGACTCGATCTGACGCGCGGTAACCCGTTCGGGCTCCAGCGCCTTCAGGCCGAACGTGCCGAAGTTCAGTGCGGTGCCGCCCTTGGCGACACCCTTGATACGGCCCTTGTGGGCCTTACGGAATTTCGTCCGCTTGGGGGAGAGCATGTCCGTTCGTCCTTAGCGCTGCGGCGCCTGCTCGGCGGCACGACGATCCTGCGCCAGCGGGTCGTTGACCAGGATCTCGCCTTTGAAGATCCAGACCTTCACGCCGCAGGTGCCATACGTTGTCTTCGCCGTGGCAACACCGAAATCGATATCCGCACGCAGGGTGTGCAGGGGCACACGGCCTTCGCGATACCACTCCACACGCGCAATCTCCGCTCCGCCCAGACGGCCGCCGCAGTTGATACGAATGCCCTGGGCGCCCAGACGCATCGCCGACTGCACGGCGCGCTTCATGGCGCGACGGAAAGCCACGCGACGTTCGAGCTGCTGGGCGATGTTCTCGGCCACCAACGTCGCATCAATTTCCGGCTTGCGGATCTCGACGATGTTGAGCGCGACTTCGGCCTTCGCCATGCGGGCGAGGTCCTTGCGCAGCACCTCGATGTCCTGGCCCTTCTTGCCAATGACAACGCCAGGGCGGGCGGCATAGATCGTGACGCGCGGCTTCTTCGCCGGGCGCTCGATCACGACGCGGGACACGCCGGCGCCGGACAGCTTCTGGCGCAGATAGGCGCGCAGGCTGAGATCGCCGTGCAGCAGCTTGGCGTAATCAGCGCCGGCGTACCAGCGGCTGTCCCAAGTGCGGTTGATACCGAGCCGCAGCCCGATCGGATTGACTTTGTGACCCATCGGTTATGCGGCCTCCTGCGCCGTCTCGGCCGGCGCTTCCTGCGCACGTTCAGCCACGACAATCTTCAAGTGGCTGAACCACTTCTCAATCCGCGCCGAACGGCCACGACCGCGGGCGTGGAAGCGACGCATCACCATCGACTTCCCAACCTCGGCGCGGGTGACGACCAAGCGGTCGACATCGAGCTGATGGTTGTTCTCGGCGTTGGCGATGGCGCTCTCGAGTGCCTTCTTCACCTGCTGGGCGATGCGGCGCTTGCTGAAGGTCAGCGTGGCGACGGCATCGGCCGCAGAGAGATTGCGGATCAGCCCGGCGACGAGGTTGAGCTTGCGCGGCGAAACCCGCACGTTGCTCAGCACCGCCTGCGCTTCGGTCTCGGACAGCTTCCGAGGATACTTCGGCTTGCTCATCTCAGCCCCGCTTCGCCTTCTTGTCCGCCGAGTGACCGGTGAACGTGCGCGTCGGCGAGAATTCGCCGAACTTGTGGCCGACCATGTTCTCGGTAACCTGCACGGGCAGGAACTTGTGGCCGTTGTAGACGCCAAACGTGAGGCCGACGAACTGCGGCAGGATCGTCGAGCGACGCGACCAGATCTTGATGATCTCGTTGCGGCTCGAAGCCCGCGAAGCCTCGGCCTTGTTGAGCAGGTACCCGTCCACGAACGGGCCCTTCCAGACGGAACGCGCCATGGCTCAGCCCTTACCCTTGTTGCGACGGCGGATAATCAGCTTGTCCGTCCGCTTGTTCACACGTGTCTTGTAGCCCTTGGTCGGCTTGCCCCACGGCGTGACCGGATGACGGCCGCCCGAGGTGCGGCCTTCGCCGCCGCCATGCGGGTGATCGACCGGGTTCATCACGACGCCACGGTTGTGCGGGCGGCGGCCC
>CAIRTN010000308.1 GCA_903881515.1 uncultured Rhodospirillales bacterium
GCGGCGATCACCGTGCCCATGTCATATTTGCGCGCCATCACCGGGCCGAAGGTCGCGGCATAATCAGCCATGGTGGCGACGATCGCCGGCTTGCCCACCGGGCCCCAGCTCGCCGTGCCCACCACGCCGACCACGTTGGTCGGCACCCCGTTCAGCACCAGGTTCTGCGGCGGCACGATCTGCACATACAGATCGGGCACCACCAGCGCCGTCGTGTTGATTGCGCCCTGCTGGACCACCGGCATCGCTCAGCCCCCCTTCCCGTTGACCTGAACCCGCACCACGCACTCGGCATTGCCGCCCGCGAGCACGCGGCCGATCTCCGCCTTGTCCGTGATCACGTCGCCGCGCCCGTACGCGCCGAAGGCGCGCACCACCACAAGCTGGATATCCATGTGATTTCCCTTATTTCAGGAGTGTGATCGCCGAAGGCGTGAATCACACGACCAAGAAAAGCTTCTAACTCAGGAGCCCGTCGCGAATGTCGCTGCCATTCGCTGCAAGATTGGTCACCCCGAAGATCATCGACGGCAGTGCCTCGATGATCGTCGTGGGATAATCGACGCTGTAGATCAGGTCCCGCCGGTACAGCCGCGCGTCCAGGCTCTGGTCGAACAACACCGAGTTGACGTAACGCAGATTCCCCGCCGTGCCATCCGGCAGCGGCAGGAAAGTGATCGCCGCCAACGTCGCGTCCACCACAGCGCCGGCCGAATCGCGGCTCGCCGGGCCGGGGCACCACAGGCTGATGCGAAATCCCTGGTTCTGCCGCTTGCTCTCGCGCATCGCCGGCTGATCGGCCACCACGCGGCCCAGCAGATAGCCCACGCCCGGCACGGTCACCGTGGCCCCGCTCGCCAGTGCCACCCGGCCCAGCGCGCGCAGCTTGGCCGCCAGCGATGCCGCCACCAGCTCCGGCGTATCGCCCGAAGCTGTGCGGTAGACCACCGACATCGTATCCACCTGCAAACCCGCCAGCATCCCCGCGCCGCCGGTGCCGAACACCGTGGCTGTGGTGCCGGAGACCAGAATGTCCAGGCTCGGGGTCACGGCGGCCTGCGCCACCCATTCATCCGGCCAGCGCGTGGTGTTGCGCTGCCGCGCCGCATCGGGAAACACTGTAACGTTGACCACGCCGGCCGCCAGATCCGCATCCAGCGCCACCGCGTTCGGCCAGCCGCGATAGATCCGGCACGTGGTGCCGATCGCGCTGCCGCCGGCGCTGCCCTGCGGATACAATGCCGTTGCCACCGCGGTGATCAACGCCGTCTCGACATCCGATTGATCGGCCATATCAGGTCGCCGCCTGTTTCACGTTGAGCCGCCAGCCCAGCTCCGACAGTTCCGCTGCCCCCACCACGCCGGTGCGGCCGAGATCGTCGGTCATGAAATCCCCCGCTTTCAGCACGATGTCCGGCAAACGCGGCAACAGCACCGACCAGCTGCCCAGCGAGGTATCGGTGGGCAGATCGGCCTGATAGGCGCCGCTCGCCCCCGAATCCAGAACGCTCGCCGGCCAGTCCCGCAGCAAGGCGGTGCGGGCCAGCGTGGTCACCCCGCCATAGCCGT
The DNA here is from genome assembly GCA_903881515.1 of uncultured Rhodospirillales bacterium. GTDB lineage: Bacteria > Pseudomonadota > Alphaproteobacteria > Acetobacterales > Acetobacteraceae > CAIRTN01. Next base: position 1,570 of record CAIRTN010000308.1, read on the forward strand.
TCAGCCCCGCCGCCTGCGCCATCGGCGCGCGCGCGAAGGTCACCACCCGGCTCGCCCGGATGCACAACGGCGGCAGCAGCTTCTGCTGCGTGGCCACGAACCAGATGCCGCCATCCGCCGCCCCCGCCTCGCTCTCGCGCCGCACGATGTAATCGCCGGGCCTTGTATAGGCGGTATCGAACAGCCCATCCCACATCGCCTGGCCATAGCCCTGCGGCCGGTCCCACTTGCCGCCATGCGGCGCGAACGCCGCCGGCAGCCGCAGAAACCGGTTGGCCAGGCTCAGCGGATCGCTCGCGCCCGCCGGCCTGTAGGCATCGCACAGCGGCCCCAGCGCTCGCCCGGCCCGTCCCAGCCCCTTCTGCACCAGATCCCAGATGCGCGAGGCCCGATCGGCATAAACCGTCATTACACCACCATCCGCAGGCCGCGATCGCCCAGATCGGGGCCCGCCGGCACGCCGAGAAAGCCGCACAACCGCCGCCGCCAGTCATCGAAAAGCCGTGTCCGCTCCTCGATCTCTTTCGGATTGCGCGTCCACACCGCGGCCCCCGCGGTATCCAGCGCATCGCCCGCCGCCGGGATCGCTTTCTCCAGCACCTCCAGCGTCGAGATATAGCGCCGCGCCACCGTCTCCTCCGTCCCGGTCAGATGCGACAGCCGGAATTCCATCAGCCCGTAGGCCTGGAAATACCGCCAGCCCTGATACCCGCCGGTGCCCGAGCCATAGGCCGGATACCCGCAATACCGCCGCAACTCCGTCCGCTCAGCCTCGCTGAATGCCATCTTCTCGCTCCATGGAAGGGCCTCCCCCCGCCCGCCGGCGGGGGGAGCAGCAGACTGAGCCGGCGTGCTCGATCATCACCGCACGCTTGTAGGCAGCGTTGGTCGCGGTCGAGACCGTCGTCGGATTGGTGGTCACATCCGACGGCGCGGTGAACCCGCCGATCCAGTACCAGCTCTGCGCGATGATCTGCTGCAGACGGTCGATCGGCTCGCGCGTCACCATGGCGATGCCATCGACCAGGCTGACGACCGAGTTCTGCGGCGCGGTGTCGTCGGCCAGCATGCCGGCGAAATCGCCCTCGATCAGCGCGCCCTTGCCGCACACGATCGGGCGGCGGATCACCAGACCGTTCGTGGTCTGCACGAAGGCCTCGGTGGTGGGAATGAAGCGCAGGCCGAGGAAGTCGTTGATCATCCCCTTCTGGAACACCTGGTTCGCACTGGTCGCCCCGGTGAACAGCTGGCGGAAATCATTGTCGGCGAACAGCTGACGCGCCGACACCGGATCGAGATAGCAGTTGTAGACACCATCGATCTCCGGCACCGCATTCAGCCGCAACTGCGCCACCGCGTTCAGCAGCGTGCCCATGGTCAGCTGATCGGCGCTGGTCAGCAACGAGGTGTTGGCCCGCCCGTTCGGCCGCATGATGGCGCTGCCCGAGGCCGCGAACACCGTGTTCCCGGCCGTCGCGTCGGCAGTGCTCACCGCGGTGTTGAACGTCAGCGTCCCCGAAATGCCGCCCGCAGTTAACGCCGACGATGCGTTGGTCGTATCGGCGCTGGCGCCGATCAGCGTGTAGGTGCCAGTTCCGATCGCAACCGACATGCTGGACGAACCGCCGACCGCGGTCTGCACGCCGTTGACGAACACCGTCTGGAAGCCGCGGATATCATCCACCGCCACCACCGGGCCGGCCGTGCCCAGCGTGGTGCGCACGCGGGTGTTGCCGCCGAAATACGCATTGAACAGCGCATTGCGGGCCAGCTCGTCCAGCGAACGCGCGGCCTGCTCGCCATTGGCGTAAGCGTTCTGCAGGAACTGATTGGCGATACCGACACGGCTGGTCACCATGTTCAGGTCGGTGGTCGCCGCATAGTGGTTGATGGTCAGCGTGTACTGCTCCACGCTCCAGCCCTGGGCGGTCAGACCGTTGTCCAGGTTGGTGTTGGTGGACGGCACCATCGGCGTGGTGACGCTCGGCTTCAGCCCGGCGCGTGTCTTGGTCAGCGTCTCGCCGATGCCGACCGCGATGTCCACCCGGTCCGCCACCGCACGGTAGCCGAGGCGGCTGGTCAGCGCCTGCTGGAACTCGCGCTCCAGGAAGCCCTGCTGGATGATCGGCTGCAGCGCCGCGGGGAAATTCTGAATACCCATGTCAGGTCCTTCGTCTTTGCCAGACGCCCCGAAGGGCATCGATGTTGCGCAAAACAAAAAAGGCGGCCGCCAGACCAGGATGAGCGATGGTAGGATCACTCATCCTGGTCTGGCTCTTGATTTGGTCGCGTGATTCAGACCTCCGGTGATTCCACCTTCGGTCATCACGCTCCGGACCGCCCGCATTGAACCCCTCCGAACCGGGAGGGGGGTGTTACCGCCGCTTCAGCAACTCTGCCCGCGCGGTCTGCCACTCCGCGTAACTCATCTCCGTCGCCGATTTCGCCTTCGGCGGCTCGGCGGCCGGAGCACCGGCGGGATGGGAGGAATTGCCCGCCCCGAACAGCCACGGCTTGGTGCGCCGCAACCCGCGGATCGCCTCGCCCACGCCCACGACATCGCCGGCCGGATCCAGCGTTACCGCACCGGCATCAACCAGCTTCAGCCCATCGAGATCCACCATGCCGGCGCGGATCGCCTCGGCCTTCAGCTCGGCGCGGATGATGCGCTGCTCGGCCACCGCCTGGTGCTCCGCCAGCCGCCGCTCCAGCTCCGCCACCCGCTCGGCGGGGTCCGCCACGGGTTCAACCTGCGTCAACGTCAAGGTCATGCACACTCTCCGCCTTTTCGCCGCCATCGCCGGCGCCATCCTCCCGGATGCGCTCCAGCTCCGCGCCGACGTCTTGAATGTCGTAGGTATCAGCAAGCGACTTCACCGCCGTCTCCCGGCTGATCTGTCCGGCTTTCGCCAGGGTGCTCAGCGTCTGCGCATCCTTCGCCCGGTCGTCGGCCGAGGGCGCATACCAGCGCGGCCACTTCAACCCGATCACCGCGCGCGCATCCACCGCCGGAATTTCCTGCCCGTTCACCCGCAGCGCGAATTTGTCGGCGGCACGCAGAACCATCCGCGCCAACTGCAACAACGCATCGCCGTAACTCACCCGCAGATTATCGGCCAACCAGATCAGACCCTGGTTCATCAGCTCCAGCGCACGGCCGGATTGCGCGGCCGCAATCCGGTCCGAACTCGCGCGGTTGCCGTGCACCCCCTCCAGCGCCAACTCGCGCAGAGTCCGCACATATTCGATCACCGCACTCGTCGCGTGCCCGTCGATCTGCAACAGCTTGGCATCGCCCTTCTCGCCGACCACCAGCGCGTTGCCGCCACCCTTCACCATCTCGCCATCGGCAATCGCCGGTTCGCGAATCAGCAAGGTGGGATCTGAGGAATATTTAAGCCCCCTCCCCGCCTGCGACAGCTGATAATCGATCTCGATCGCGGTCTCCACCGCCGGACGGAACGTGCACGCGCCGTCCACCTCGTCGCCGCCCGGCAGGTTCTTCACCCACACCATCGGCACAAACCCCAGCCGATGCCGCACACTGCGCTTGTCATCCACCACCAGCTTGCCCGCCGATGCCACCAGCTGCGGACGATACCAGATCTCCCGCTCCCGATCCCACCGACGGGTGAACCAGTAATCCGCGATCGGCTCCGGCACCTCATAGCCCTGCGCCACCAGCACCGAACCGCGCACCTTGTAGCGCTCAGTCACCGACAACAACTCGTCCGGCGCCGCCGCCACACCGGCGTCAGAAACTTCGTGTCCAACAGACGGAAAAACACCCGCCCGCGCAACACCCGCAGCAACACCGCCACACTGCCGACACTGCCGCGCAGCCCGGCCTCCAGCATCACCTGGTTGAGCCGCGCCTCGCGCGCAAAATCGCCCAGCACCTGCCGCACCGCCCGGTCATCGCTGTCCAGAGACGGGAAATGCCCCTCGCCAAACACCAGCGACAGGCTGTCATCCACGACCACACGCGCCAGGGGATACCGCACACTCGGCCGGCGCATGCGCAACGGCACATACTCACCCGACGCCATGCGCTCGTCATGAAACTCATAGGGCAACACATCATAAATCGTGCCCCATAACACCCGCTGCATCACATCCATCCGCCACATCCGCTCGGGATAGTCGTGATCCCGGGGCACCAACCCACTCAACGTTCCAAACATCGCAGTCTCCGTCTGTGGTTTTTGGCGTGTGGCGCGGCAAGGCGTAAGCAAGGCCAGGGGCGCTGCCCCTGGACC
>CAIRTN010000309.1 GCA_903881515.1 uncultured Rhodospirillales bacterium
ATAAAAGTTTTTTGGTTCTTTTTTTCAAAAAAGAACAAGTCTTCTTTTTTATAAAAAAGAAGCAAAAAATTTCCTTCCTTCGCCTGAATTGACCGTCCGCGTTCTACCAGGGAGACAGCGCCATGCTCAGCAAGACCAACGAGGTCAAGGTTACCATCACCGCCAAGCTCGGCGAAAACCCGCGCTATGCCGGTTCGATCCATGACGACGCTTCGGCGAAAAATTTCGGCTACGAGCGCGCCTTGGTCCCTGGCGCCTTCCTCTACGGCTACATGTCGCGCCTGGCCGTCGCCACCTGGGAAATCCCCTGGCTCACCCGCGGCACCATGCGCTCGTACAGCCGCCGCCCGGTGTTCGATGGCGAGGAGGTGGTGATCACCGCCACCGCCATCCGCGAGGATGACCAGGGCCTGCACACCGAGATGGTGGTGCATAACCGAAGCGGCCAGGAAGTCGCCAGCGGCGCCGCCAGCCTGCCGCATCAGGCGCCGCCGCCGCCGGATCTGGCGGACTTCCCGATCATGCCCCTGCCGGAGCCGCCGCCGGTGATCACCGCCGGCGGGATGCCGCTCGGCATCCAAATCGGCTCGGACGACGCCATCCTCTCGCCGGCGGAACACCTGCAATCCCTGCGCGATTTCGGCGAGACCTGGGAGCCGTATTTCCGCGACGGCATCGTCCATGCCGGCTACCTGCTGCGCCGCGGCGTCAGCGACGGCGTGCGCAGCTTCAAGAACCCGACGCCCGGCATCTACGTCTCCGGCTGGGGCCAGCATTACGCCGTGGCCTATGCCGGGCAGCGCCTGGTCAGCGCCGGGCGCGTCACCAACGTCTACGAGCGCAAGGGCCACCACTACTTCGACAGCGAACAGGTGCTGATCGGCCCCGATAACAAGCTCATCGCGCATTACCGGCGCAGCTCGATCTATGTCGTGCGGCAACAGGCCGCGTGAGGGAACCCCAAGCAATGTCGATCCGAAACACTACGCTGCTGGCAGCCTCTCTCGCCGTCGGCCTCGCCGCGCCCGCTCTGGCGGACTCCCGCAACAACGTGCTCACCGTCGGCATGAGCGACGAGCCGTTCACGCTCGACCCCGCCACCGGCGTCGCCGGCACCGACTATCCCTATCTCTACAGCATGTTCGACCGCCTGATCGATTTCGAACCCTCGCTGACCCTGAAACCCGGCCTCGCCAGCGCCTGGAAATTCAGCCCCGACATGCGCACGCTGGAACTGACGATCCGTGACGGCGTCAAATTTCATGACGGCACGCCGCTGAATGCCGAGGCGGTGCGCGCCAGCCTGATGCATTTCAAAACCTCCGACCGCATCCACGATCTCGACGTCGTCACCTCAATCGACGTGATCGACCCGATGCATCTGCGGCTGACCATGAGCCAGCCCTATTCGGTGATGCCCGCCGTGCTCGCCGATCGCGCCGGCATGATCGTCTCGCCCACCGCGGTCGAGAAGAAAGGCAAGGATTTCCCGCGCAGCCCGGTCGGCACCGGGCCGTTCATGTTCAAGTCGTGGTCCGCGGGCACCACGATCGAGCTGGTGAAATTCCCCGGCTACTGGAACCCGGGCAAGATCAAGCTCGCCGGCATCCAGTACCGCATCATCCTCAACCCCACCTCGCTGGCCAGCGCGCTGATCTCCGGGCAGGTCGATCACGCCTTCCGGCTCGACCCGAAAAACCTGCCGGCCCTGCGCGAGGCGCCCAACCTGCGCGTGGCGATCGAGCCGAGCACGGCGTATTTCATGATCTCGCTGAACACCGCCATCGCCCCGGTCGACAACGTGCTGGTGCGCCGCGCCATCAACATGTCGGTCGATCGCCGCGTGCTGTCAGACCTGATCATGGGCCCCGGCAACAGCGGCCCGGCTTTGATGCCGGTGCCCATCGGCAGCCTGGCCCACACCCCCGAACTGCAAGACGCCGTCGGCTACGACCCCAAACAGGCCCGCGCCCTGCTGGCCCAGGCCGGGCATCCCGACGGCATCACCCTGAAAATCTGCGCCACCCCGCTGGCCGGCTACGGCACCGATATCACCGACGTGGAAAGCGAGCAGATGAAGGCCGCCGGCATCACGCTCGATGTCACGGTGATGACCGGCAGCGCCTGCCTGCAAACCTTCTCGTCGAAAAAGATCTTCCCCGCCTGGCAAGGCAGCTTCTCCGGCCGCCCCGACCCGTTCCTGACCTATCAGCAGAATTTCGGCTCCTCCGGCCAGTACAACCTCGCCAAACTCGCCCATCCCGGCGTCGACGCCCTGCTCGACAAGATCCTCGCCACCGACGACCCGAAGGTGCAGCAGGGCCTCTACCGCGAGATCAACCGCCTCTGGATCGACAACGCCCCCTTCATCCTCCTGTTCTACCGCCCCAACTTCGCCGCCTATAACAAAGCCGTCAGCGGCGAGGTGCCGAACCTGCAAGGCAAAAGCAATCTGGTGACGATGTTCTACAAATAAAAAATATTTAAAAACAAACGTTTATCCGTCATTGCGCGGCGCCACTTGGCGCCGCGGCAATCCACGCTTTTTTTGTGACCACGGTGCGCATTTTTTCCTTGCCATTGGTAAAAAGGTTATATAAAACCACATTCATGGCTATAATGCCCCCGGCCCTCATCGCGTCTGGCCACCTCAAAACCCTCGTCGCCCGTGTGCGGCACGCCGGCGGAGCTGTGTCCGAAGCC
>CAIRTN010000310.1 GCA_903881515.1 uncultured Rhodospirillales bacterium
CAAGGGCGCGAACCCCTTCGACGTCATCGTCGCCACGCTGGCCTGACAATCGCCCGGCGCGCCCCAGCGCGGAAAATCACGCTTCAAAATGGGGGTGGGTAATTACGATGAAGCTGGTCCGTCTTCCACGGGCCCTGTCCCCGAGCCCATGACCCTATCCCTCCTCGGCACCGGTCTGCTCGGGTTGGGCGCCGCCCGCCGTCGCAAGGCCGCCGTAGCGGAATAGGTCCCGGTCACATCGGTAGGTTAAACGCGCCGTCTCGGGGAACTGAGGCGGCGTTGTCATATTGAGGCGAGATCGTCTGGCGGACGCCCGCAAAATCCGGTGCGCCGGTCGCCCGGGTTCTCGCGCTGTGAAAGCACAGCGATGAGATATACGCCCGGAAAACGTCCTGTTTTTCAGAAAGATGCGATTCCAAAGGCCCGCGGCCTTTCCCGCTGCGCCACGTGCGCAGCGCTGCGGGTCCAGGGCAGAGCCCGGGCCTTAACTTACTTAAGCGTGCCGCGAGCCGCCGCCCGCCGCCGCGCGAACCCGAGGCCCGCCAGCCAAACCCCGCCCAGCGCCAGGCTCGCCGGCTCCGGCGCGCTGCTCAGGTTCCAGCCGATCGCATCCAGCGCCGTCAAATCGTTGGTGCTCACCGCGGCCACCACGCCCGAGGTCAATGTCGGGTTCATGATCCCCAACCCCAGCCCGTTCTTCCAATGGCTGGCCTGAGACCCATCACCGTTCGTCGCACTGGTGCCATCGGCGAACTGCGCTGCCCCGGTGGTGGTGCAGTCGTTCAGCGAGAAATACTTGGTCCGCGTATCCTCGGTGAAATCCAGCGCGGTGCCTGCCGCCTTCGACGCGGTGGAGCAGCGGAACAGATCCAGCGGCGCCATGTAGAAACCGGCCAGCGTAGCCGCCGAGGTCGGCGTGCCCGAGGCGAAAAAATCCACCGTATCGACGCCGCTGATAAAACCCAGCGCATGCGCGATCTCGTGGATCGCCGCCCCGGTGAAATCGTAATTCCCTGCCGCGATGCCGTCACTGGTGGTGTAGTCCCAGTTGAACGCGGTGGTGAACTCAATGATCGCGTCGCAGGTCGTGCAGGTTACGGTTGTTGAAGCTGCGGTCACTGACAGCGCCTGACCCGCGGTGGAAAACCCGACATTGTCCAATCCCGAATACCCCAGCGCGCGCGCCAGCGCCGTGGTCATGCGGAAATCCGGATTACTGACTGAGTAAGTGAATGGAGTCGCGCTGTTCGAATTATCTGTGGTGTGGTTCATGTAGATGCTCAGCGGGCTTGCCGAACTCGCCAGGTTAGCCGTCGCCGTCGCATCCGTTGCATCGCCCGATTTGTCGGCCACCAGCGCGCTGCGCAGCGAGGAATAGGTCTCGAACACCTGCGCCGAGGTTGTCGCGCCCAGGATCAAGCCGCCCAGATTCGCCGTGCCGACCGTCAGGTTGATCGTCACGTTATTGGTCAGCGTGCCGGCCCAGTAGTTCGCCGCCGCGGTAAAATCGTCCTGCGCCGCCTGGCTGGTGCCGGCAATGAAGCTCAGATTGAAGGTGGGCCGCGCCAATGCCGGCGTCACGCCGACACACGCTAAAGCTGCAAGCCCCGCCCAAAATGCAGCAATACGCGTCATGAAACGTAGCCTTGTGCAAAATTAGCAACCTAATATACCAAAAGCTTTGCCATAAATGAACGTCGCAGGCAAGCCGATTTGGACCAGCCAACCGCTCAGCCGCCGCCATCCATGAATCCCCGCAATCGATCAATGATTTCTCCTCAGGCATCGCAAATAGGTCTGGACAGCGCGGCACCAGACGGCAAGAACCCGCCAGCAAAAAACTCTGGGGAACCCGCCCGATGTCTCATGTTCCGGCTGCCGATCTGCGCGTGTCGCCCCTGCTGAAGGCGTTCGTCGAAACCGAAGCCCTGCCCGGCACCGGGCTCGATGCCGAAACCTTCTGGGCCGGCCTGTCCCGCATCCTCGCCCTGCTCGCCCCGCGCAATCAGACCCTGCTCGCCGAGCGCGACCGCCTGCAAGCCAAGCTCGACTCCTGGCACCGCGCCCATCGCGGCAAGCCGATCGACCCCGCCGCCTACAAGGCCTTCCTGTCCGAGATCGGCTACCTCCGCCCCGCGCCGTCGCCGTTTCAGGTCAACACTGCCAAGGTGGATGCCGAGATCGCCAAGATCGCCGGCCCGCAACTCGTCGTGCCCGTGTCCAACGCCCGCTACGCGCTGAACGCCGGCAACGCCCGCTGGGGCAGCCTGTACGACGCGCTCTATGGCACCGACGCGGTGGACGAAGCCGATGGCGCCACCCGCGCCGGCGGCTACAACCCGATCCGCGGCGCCAAGGTCGTCGCCCGCGCCAAACAGGCGCTCGACAATGCCGCCCCCCTCGCCACCGGCAGCCACGCCGACGTCAGCAGCTACAGCATCGCGGGCGGCGCCCTCGTCCCCGCGCTCCGCAATCCTGCCCAGCTCGCCGGCTGGACCGGCGATGCCGCCAGCCCGAAAACCATCCTGCTCGCCAACCACGGCCTGCACATCGAACTGGTGTTCGACCGCACCCGCCCGGTCGGCGCCGCCGACCCCGCCGGCCTCGCCGACATCGTCATCGAATCCGCCATCACCACCATCATGGACTGCGAAGACTCCGTTGCCGCCGTCGATGCCGAAGACAAGGTGCTGGTCTACCGCAACTGGCTCGGCCTGATGCAGGGCACGCTCACCGCCGATCTGGAAAAGAACGGCCGCACCATCGTCCGCCGCCTGAACCCCGACCGCACCTACACCACTGCCTCCGGCACGCTCACCTTGCCCGGCCGCTCGCTGATGCTGGTCCGCAACGTCGGCCACCACATGTACACCGACGCCGTGCAGGACAATCAGGGCAACGACATCCCCGAAAGCATCCTCGATGCCGCGATCACCTCGCTGATCGCCATCCACGACCTCCGCGCCAAGGGCCGCCCGGTCAACTCCCGCGCCGGCTCGGTCTACATCGTCAAGCCGAAGATGCACGGCCCGGACGAAGTTGCCTACGCGTCAGACCTGTTCGCCGCCGTCGAAGACCTGCTCCGCCTCGACCGCAACACCCTGAAAATGGGCATCATGGACGAGGAACGCCGCACCACCATCAACCTCGCCGCCTGCATCGCCGCCGCCCGCGACCGCGTCGTGTTCATCAACACCGGCTTCCTCGACCGCACCGGCGACGAAATCCACACCTCGATCGAAGCCGGCCCCATGGTGCGCAAGGGCGAGATGCGCGCCGCCGCCTGGATCGGCGCCTACGAGAACAACAACGTCGATGTCGGCCTGGCCAGCGGCCTGCGCGGCCGCGCCCAGATCGGCAAGGGCATGTGGGCGATGCCGGACCGGATGGCCGACATGCTGGTGCAGAAAATCGGTCACCCCAACGCCGGCGCCAACACCGCCTGGGTCCCCTCCCCCACCGCGGCCACCCTGCACGCCCTGCACTATCACGAGGTCGACGTGCCGGGTCTGCAGGCGACGATGGCCAA
>CAIRTN010000311.1 GCA_903881515.1 uncultured Rhodospirillales bacterium
AGAGATTGGAGTCCATGGCAAGGGGGTGGGTAATTACTGGCCGGCGTTCCGATGGACCCGGACATGAACAAATACGACCTGGAACACGCCTGCACCGCGCATCCGCGGATGAGCAAGGCGGAGTGGGAGCGCGCCTACGCGCTGGCGTGGGAAACCTACTATACGCCCGAGCACATGGAGACGATCATGCGCCGCGCCGCGGCGCGGCGGATCAGCCCGGGCAAGATGATGTTCCTGCTGCTGTGGTTCTGGGGCTGCGTGACGATCGAGCGAGTGCATCCGCTGCAGGGCGGCTACCTGCGCCGCAAAGTGCGCACTGACCGCCGACCGAGCATGCCGCGCGAGCCGGTGTGGAGCTTCTACCCGAAATACATCGCGGAAACGGTGGTGAAGCATGTGCGGCTGTTCGGCATGATCTGGCGCATGGCCCGGGTGCGCCGCAGCATCAAACGCGACCCGGCGGCGCGGGATTACATGGACCAGGCGCTGACGCCGGTGATGGAGGAGGATGCCGACACGCTGGAGATGTTCAACGTGACCGAGTCAGCCCGGATGGCGGGACAAAAGACGCGAAAGCGGGCAGCGGCCGTTGATGGATAAAAGTTTTTGCGTCGCTTTTTTCAAAAAGCGACCGCTTGCTTGCTAGAGCGATAGCCGATCGGCGATCGCTCTAGCTCTTTGTTTTGGCGAGCATCATTATCCGACGGGTGATCCCGTCAGGCCGGATGATGCTCTAGACCATGATGAGTGATGGTAGGATCACTCATCATGGTCTAGCTCTTGGTTTGATCGCGTGATTCAGACCTCCGGTGATTCCACCTACGGTCATCACGCTCTAAGGCAACCGCCAGCGCGCAATCCGCGCCTCGCCGCGTGACAGCAACTCGGTCAGCCCCACGCTGCACAGCACCAGGGCGAAGATCGCGGCGTAGGAGCCCGTGGTGTTGAAATTGCCGGAGTTGAATTCGATCAAGAAGCCCAAACCCCGATTGGACGCGATGAGTTCGGCCAGCAAAGTGTTGGTAAAGGCATAGCGCACGGCGATGCGCATGCCGGTAAAAATCCACGGCAAAGAGGCCGGGATCAGCAGCTTGCGGACGATCTCCAGCCGGGTGGCGCCCATCAGGCTGAAGGACTGCACCATGTCGTGGTCGACGTCGCGGACGCCGTCGATGGTGGCGGTGAGGATCAGGAAGAACACGGTGACGCCGACCAGGGCGATCTTCGAGGCGTTGTCGACGCCGAGCAGGATGATGAACAGCGGGGTCAGCGCGATCTTCGGCACGGCGTAGACCGCCGAGAGGAACGGCGTCAGCACCCGGTGCACGCGGCGGAAATGGCCGAGCAGGAAGCCGAAGACGATGCCGAAGGCGCTGCCGATGACGTAGCCCTGGGCCATCACATAGAGCGAGGCCTGCAGGTGAAACCACAAGGTGCCGTCGAGCAGCCAGAGCCAGAACTGTTCGGCGATCAGGCTGGGGCTGCTCATCCAGAAGCGGACGGCCCGCGAGACCGGGATGAACTGCCAGAACGCCAGGCATGCCAACACCAGCAGCACGCGGGTGACGATGCGGCCGAAGGGGCTTGCGGCCCAGGCGATCATGCGCGGGCGCCGGCGGCGATCACGTCGTCCTTCATCTCGTCCCACAAGGTCGCATGCAAATGGGCGAAATCCGGATCGAAGCGAGCCTTGTAGACATCGCGCGGGCGCGGCAGGGCGATGTCGTGGATGGAGCGGATGCGGCCGGGGCGGCCGGAGAAGATGACGATACGGTCGGCCAAGGTGATCGCCTCGGCGAGGTCGTGGGTGACGAACAGCACGGTCATCCGGCGGTCCTGCGTCAGGCGCTGCAACTGGTCGAGCATGACCAGTTTGAGCTGGGCGTCGAGCGCGCCGAAGGGTTCGTCCATCAGCAGCGTCTCGGGCTCATAGATCAGGGTGCGGGCCAGGGCGGCGCGCTTGCGCATGCCCCCCGAAAGCTCGGCGGGAAAATGCTTCTCGAAGCCCTTCAGGCCAACCAGGTCGATCATCTGCGCGACGCGGTCATCGGCTTCGGATTTCGCGGTGCGGCGGCATTTCAGTTCGAGCGCGAGGCGGATGTTGTCCGCCGTGCTGCGCCAGGGCAGCAGCGTGTCCTTCTGCGTCATGTAGCCGACGCGGCGGTTGGCGCCGGCGACCGGGGCGCCATCATACAGCACGCGCCCGCCACTGGCCGGCATCAGGCCGGCGACCATGTTCAGGATGGTGGATTTGCCGCAGCCGGACGGGCCGACCAACGCCACGAATTCATTGTCGCGCACGCTGAGATCGACCGGCTTCAGCGCGACTGTGGTGGTGCCGCGGGTGTTGAACAGCTTGGTGACGGCTTCGAGACGGATTTTCTCAGTCATGGCCTTGGCGCCAGTGCAGCAGATGGGTTTCGAGGCGCGCGGAGGCTTCGCTGAGCAGCAGGCCGATCGTCATCAGGATGAACAGTACGGCGTAGAGCCCGGCCATGTCGAAGCGCTCGCTGGCCTGGGAGAGCAGAAAGCCGAGGCCGGCGCGGGTGGCGAGCAGTTCGCCGGTGATGGTGGCGACCAAAGCATAGGGCAACGCGATCTTCAGCCCGCCGACAATCCAGACCGCGGTGCCGGGCGCGACGACCTTGCGGAAGATCTCGCCGCGGCTGGCACCCATCAGTTCCAGCGCATGCACCTGATCCTCGTCGATGCGCTCGGCGCCGGCGAAAGTGTTGAAGAACAGCAGGAAAAACGTGACCAGCCCGACCAGCACGATCTTCGGCAGCACGCCCAGGCCGAGAAACATGATGAACAAAGGCGCCAGCGCCACCAGCGGCACGGAGTACAGCGCGACGATCAGCGGGCGCAGCACCACGGCGGCGACCGGCGCGCGGCCGAGGAACAGGCCGGCGACGATGCCGAGTGAAGAGCCGATGCCCATGCCGAGGATCAGCTCAATCAGCGTGGTGCCGAGATGCTGGTAGACCGTGCCGCCGAACCACAGCGCGAGCTTGGCCGCGACGAGGCTGGGGCGGCTGACGTAGTTGACGGCGCCGAGTTGGCCCAGGGCTTCCCAGAGGGCCATCAGAAGGAGGCCCAAGGCGACTTGCCACGCGAGGGTTTGGCGCGGGGTCATGCGGCTTGACGTTCAAAGAAAGCCAGCCAGGCAAGGCAAGCATCTTCTTTTTCTGAAGAAAAAGAAGCAAAAAGACTTTTATTCGATGGCACCGAGCGGCGGAACGGCACGCCATTTATGGATAAAAGTTTTGTGCTTCTTTTTTTCAAAAAAGAAGACTCTTCCCGCCGCTTCCTTACCAGAGCCGCAATCATCACATCCGCCCGAGCGACTTCATCACCTCAGTGGCGATGGAGGGGTCGAAGACATCGCTCAGTTTGGCAGCGATGGGTTGGCCTTTGCTGATTTTCATGAAGGCGGCGACGTTTTGCACCTGGGTGTCGGTGACGAAAGGGTTGGTGGGCACGCCGGCGCGGTATTTGTCGAACGAGGCGTCATAGACGGCCTGGTCGAGGTCAGGGAAATAGCCACGGACGAGGCGGCTGGCTTCTTTCGGGTTGTCGCGCACCAGGTCCATCGCCTTGATCCAGCAGCGCACCATGGCGAGCAGCAGCGGGCGTTTGGTGGCGATGGTTTCGGGGCTGGTGGACATGATGATGTAAGGGACGTTGGCGGCTTCCGGGACGTCGCCGTTCAGCGGTTCCAGCACGATGCGGCCGAGCTTGCGGCTGACGGCGAGTTCGGGGATCGGGGTGGTGAAGCAGAAGCCGTCGGTGGAGCCGCGTTCGAGGGCGGCGAGCATGCCTTCGGCGGTGACCAGCGGTTGGATGGTGATGTCGCGGTCGGGGTTCATGCCGCGGCGGTTGAGCAGGGCACGCACCATGTCGTCGGTGCCGGAGCCCGGGGTGGTCACGCCGATGCGCAGGCCTTTGAGGCGGCGGACCTTGTCGTCGATCGACATGGAGTCGGTGATGCCGCTGCGGGCGATGGCGTCGTTGGAGAGCAGCACGGACATCGGCAGGATGTTGTAGCCGGTGCAGACGGCGACGATGTTGCCGGCGCGCTGGCTGGCCTGGACCACGAGTTGCAGGCCGAGGGGCGCGACGTCGGCGCTGCCGCCCATCACGGCGGCGGTCTGCCGCGGGCCGGAGGAGACGTTGACCTCGTCGAGATCCAGGCCCTCGGCGGCGTAGTAGCCCCCGGCCTGGGCGACGTAATGCAGAGTGAAATAGAACGCGCCGGCGCCCATGGCGAAGTTGACCTTGGTGCGGGGCTTCTGCGCGATCGCCGGGGTGGCGAGGGTGCCGGCGAGGAGCAAGGTGGCGCGGCGGGTGATGCGGGGGGTCATGGCGGGGTTCCCTTGATCCGGCTTATCTGCTGGCCGGTTTCGTGGCGTGAAGTTCGGCGTTGGCCTCGCGTTCCATCGGGCGGATGACGGTGGTGAGGTCATCCTCCGGGCGGCCCTGGGCCAGGGCGGTGTGGTAGGAGTGCAGCACCGCGCGGGCGAGGCGGGCGGGGCTGTCCATCGCATCGGCATTGGCGACGAAGAGTTCTAGGTCCTTGACCACGATGTGCAGGGAGCCGCCGAAGTCGAAGCCGCGGTTGAGCACGTGGCCGGGGATCTTGGTGAGCGTGGCGGAGTTCTGACCGCTGCCGGTGTTGATCACTTCGAGCATCGCCTCGGCGGGGATGCGGCCTTGGCGCCGAGCAGCATGGCATCAGAGGCGACGGCGAGGTTGGCGAGCGAGATCGCGTTATTGATCACCTTCATGGTCTGCGCCGCACCTGGCTCGGGGCCGAGGGCGACGAGCTTGCTGGCGAATTTTGCGATCAGTGGGGCGGCGAGCGCGTAGGTTTCCGCAGGGCCGGCGGCCATGGCGGTGAGCGTGCCGGCGCGGGCACGGCCTGGGCCGCCGGTGATCGGGCAATCCAGCAGGGCGATGTTGTGCGCGGCCAAGGTATCCGCGAGTTCGCGCACCAACGTGCTGCCGGAGGTGCCGAGATGCACGTAGTGCCGGATGCGGCCGCCTTGGCAGAGTTCGCTGACCACGGCACGGAAGTCTGCCGGGTCGGTCAGGCAGGCGAAGACGATATCGGCCCGCGCCGCCATCTCGGCGGGCGAGGTGGCGACGTTGGCGAAGGGCGCGCAGGCGGCCGGACGGATGTCGTAAACCACGACATCCGCCAGGTGCGCTGCCATCGGCCCGCCCATCGCGCCGAGGCCGATGAAGCCCGCGACCGGCGGGATGGGCGTCATACGATCAGGCCGCGGCCTTGGGCCGGCGCTTCACGCAGGTTTTCTGGTCCGGCTTGAAGTAGTGGCGCTCGGCGGCGTAATGGCCGCCGACAACGGTGACCGAGAAAGTGCCGTCTTCCAGCGCGGTGAAGCCGTGGATCTCGGCGGGCTGGGCGACGACGGAGATGTCGCCGGCGCCGAGTTCGCGGTCTTCCAGCACGGAGAGGTCGGCGAAGCCTTCGACCGAGCCATCATCGTGGCGGGTGTAGACCGTGTGCGAGACGCGGCCCTTGTAGATGCAAAGCGCCTCCCACACGCCGTGATCGTGCGGCGGGATGGTCTTGCCCTTGGGGAACTCATCGAGCGTGATGATGAGCTGGCCGTCGTAGTAAAGGTATTTCGAGTTGTCGATGTGGTTGCCCTCGCGCTTCACGCCGAGGGAGGTGAGGTCCGGGCAGGCAAGGACCTTGGCCATCGGACCGCGCATGCCCGCCGAGATCGCCGGGCCGTCTTCCCCGTGCTTGTTCATGAGATCGATGATCGCCATCGCGGCGTCTCGGACAGCGAGTTCGCTGGTGTTTGCAGCCATTTTTTGATTTCCCCGTTTTGTTTTTAGAAAGGCAAGTTGAAGGAAGCACCTTCTTTTTTGGAAAAAAGAAGCAAAAAACTTTTATTCATAAGGCTCGGCGGTTCTGCCGCTCAGCCAAGTGAGAAAAGTCTTTTTGCTTCTTTTCCGGCGCGGCGTCTTCGCCGTCGCCCTTCAGAAAAAGAAGATTCTTACCTCCTAGTAGGCGACGCCGCGCAGCGCACCTCCGTCGATGGTGATGGATTGACCGGTGATGGCGCCGGAGAGGCGTGAGGCGAGCAGCAGCACGAGCGGCGCGATGTCGTCGGTTTCGATGACGCGGCCGATCGGGAAGTTGGCGGCGATCTGGGCTTCGGCTTCGGCGACGCTGATGCCTTGCGCGGCGGCGCGGTTGGCGACGCGGTCGGGGTGCCGGCCAGTGCGGGTGAGGTGTGGGTGCACGACGTTGACCAGAATCTGGTCGGCGGCGACTTCCTCGGAGAGGTGTTTGACGAAGTTGCAGAGGGCGGAGTTGCCAAGCCCTTGCGGCAGGCCGGAGCCGTTGGAGGGGCGTTCACCGCCGCGGAACACGCTGCGTGCGGCGGTGCCGCCGATGCAGACGATGCGCCCGCCGCCGGCGGCGCGCATGTGCGGGATGGCGGCGCGGGAGGCTTTGATGGCGACAAGGGTTTTGCCCATGAAGCGCTCGGTCAGTTGGGTATCGGTGGCGTCTTCGAGGGATTTGGGCGTGCGGTCGACATTGGTGGAGGCGTTGTTGATCAGGATGTCGAGCCGGCCGAAATGGGCGGCGGCGGTATCGATCACGCGTTGGCAGGCGTCGGGTTCGGTGAGATCGGCGGGAATGGCGAGGCAGTCGGCGCCTTCGGCGCGCAGGGTGGCGGCGGCGGCTTCGAGGCGGGATGGCGTGCGGGCGCAGATCGCGATCCGGGCGCCTTCGGCGGCGAAGGCGCGGGCGAGGGCGAAGCCGATACCCTGGCTTGCACCGGTGACGACCACCACGGAACCCGAGAGGTGTAGATCCATTGTTTGCTGTTGCCGCCGACGTTGTTTGATCTTGATATGTCAAGCGGCTGTGATTTTTTGCCGCGTTTCCCCGATGGTTGAAGCTTACGGATGATGCCGCACGGGCGTCAAGGCGCGCGGCGGGCGCCGGCTTGGATTCTGCAGGCGACGGGGGCGTGATGCGGGGGATATTCTCTGCCGTCAGACCTCGAATGGATTCGCGTTATGCATGCCGCTATCGCTTCGATTACCGCCCATTTCCGCTCGGTGACGCCGGTCACTACATGGAGCTTTGTGCGCGTTCGCTGTGCCGATGGCGCGGAGGGCTGGGGCGAGGCGACGATCAATGGGCAGGCCCGGGAGATTGGCGAGGAGGTTGCGCGGCAGGATCGCGCGCTGCGTGGGTGCGACAGCACGCCAGCGGACGCGATCGCGCCGATTGCGCCGGGGATGCTGGGGTGGGCGGTGGTGAGCGCCGTCGATCAGGCGTTGTGGGATATTGCGGCGCGGCGGGCGGGGCGTGGGCTGGCGGGCTGTCTGGTGCCAGGCAGCGGCGCGGACGGCGTTGTGCCGCTGTACGCGAACATCAACCGCGGCATCACCGAGCGGACGCCGGAGCAGTTCGGCGCGGCCGCGGCCGGTGCGGTGGAGGCGGGGTTTGCCGCGGTGAAGATCGCGCCGTTCGATGGGTTGACGCCTGGCAATGCCACGGAGGCCGACGGGCAGCGGTTTATACGTGCGGGGCTGGATCGGGTTGCGGCGGCCCATGCGGCGATTGGCGGGCGGGCGCGGCTGATGGTGGATTGCCATTGGCGGTTTACCGAGGCGACGGCGGAGGCGGCTTTGCGCGAGGCGGCGCGGATCGGGATCGCCTGGTTCGAGTGTCCGTTGCCGGAGACTGCCGAGACGGTGGCGGCGGTGCGCCGGTTGCGGGGGATCGCCAATGCGGCCGGGGTGCAGCTTGCGGGGCTTGAGACGGCGTCGCGCCTGGAGGCGTTTCTGGCCTGGACCGAGGCGTATGACGTGGTGATGCCGGATGTGAAATATGCCGGGGGGTTGGCGGAGACTTTGCGGATTGCGCGGGAACTCTCGGCGCGCGGGATGGGGGTTTCGCTGCATAATCCGACGGGGTCGGTGTGCCATGCGGTGAGCCTGCATGTGAGCGCGGCGATCGGCGGGGAATTGCCGCTGGAGATTCAGTGGGGCGAGACGCCGTTGCTGTTCGACCTCCCCTGCCCTGCCCTGCCGCGGCCGGAGGCTGGGGCGAGCCGGTTGCCGGAGGGGCCTGGGCATGGGGCGGTGCTGCATCCGGCGAAGTTGGACGATGTGCCATGAAAATCCGTGAAATCCGCACCCATGTGCTGGAAACCCAACTGGCCGAGCCCTTCGCCTATTCGCAGGCATGGTACGACCGGCGCGGCGCGATGCTGGTGGAGATCGAGGCGGAGGATGGCACCACCGGCTGGGGCGAAGCGTTCGGGCCGGCGCGGCTAACCGCGGCCGTTGTGCAGCATTACCGGCCGCGGCTGATCGGGGCGGACGCGATGGCGACGGAGGCGATCTGGCAGGATCTGTATAATTCGCTGCGCGATCATGGGCAGAAGGGGCTGCCGATCGAGGCGCTGAGCGCGGTGGACATCGCGCTGTGGGATCTCAAGGGCAAGTTGCTAGGGCTGCCGGTGCACCGGCTGATGGGCGAGCCGCTGCGCCAGCGGGTGCAGGCCTATGCCACCGGGTTCTATCGCAAGCGCGGCGGGCAGTTCCTCGATAATCTTGTGGCCGAGGCGCATCAGCGGGTTGGCGAAGGCTTCGGCGCCATCAAGCTGAAACTCGGATTTGGGATCGATGATGACATCGCGCTGTGCCATGCGGTGCGCGCGGCGGTCGGGCCGGGGATCGGCATCATGGTTGATGCCAATCATGCCTATGACGCCACCGCGGCGATCCGGCTGGGCCGGCGTATCGAGGAGCTCGATATTGCCTGGTTCGAGGAGCCGGTGCCGCCGGAGGACCTGGCCGGGTATGCCGAGGTGAAGGCTGCGTTACGGATTCCGATCGCCGGCGGCGAGGCCGAGTTCACCCGTTGGGGGTTCCGCCCGCTGATTGCGGGACGGTTGGTCGACGTGCTCCAGCCCGATATCTGTGCGGCGGGCGGGCTGTCGGAGACCCGAAAGATCGCCGACATGGCGAGCGCGTTCGGGGTTCGGGTCAATCCGCATGTGTGGGGCACCGGGGTCGGGCTGGCCGCGGCGCTGCAATTGCTGGCTGTGCTGCCACATAATCCGCCGGGGCTGCATCCGTTGGAACCGCTGCTCGAGTTCGATCAATCCGAGCATCCGATCCGCATGGCAGTGCTGAACGCGCCGATCGTGCAGCGCGATGGCTGGGTGCGTATCCCTGAGGGGCCGGGGCTAGGCATCGAGATCGATCGCGCTGCGCTGGAGCAGTTCCGCGTGGCTGCTTGACAGCAGTCTGACCGGTGCCTGCAATGCGGCCGGGAAACGCTGGAGAATGAATGTGCAGACGATCGGCCTGCGTCGCCGCAGCCTTGTTGCGGGATTGTCGTTGCTGGCGGCGCCGCGCATCGCCCGCGCCGCGGCTTCCGACACGCTGAGGTTCGCGCCGGTTTCGGACCTGACAGGCACCGACCCGTTCTTTGCGGCGAATGACATCACCACCCATCATATCGGGCTGGTGTTCGAGACGTTGTTTGCGATGGACGCCACGCTGACGCCGCGCCCGCAGATGCTGGAGGGCCACGTCGTCGAGGATGACGGCAAGCGGTGGCGGCTGACGCTGCGGGACGGGCTGCGGTTTCATGATGGCACGCCGGTTCGCGCCGAGGACGCGGTGGCCTCGATCATCGCGTGGAGCAAGGTCGATGTGTTCGGCCGTAAGCTGATGTCGGTCACCGACGCGCTCAGCGTGGTGTCGGACCGGGTGCTGGAATTCCGGCTGAAGCGGCCGTTCCCGCTGTTGGCGCACGCCTTGGCCAAGCCGGCTACCACAATCCCGTGCATCCTGCCGCGCCGCATCGCCGAGATCGCCGGCAGCGGCAAGCCGATCGAGGTGATCGGCAGCGGTCCCTATCGCTATCTTCCGGACGAGCGGCTGGCGGGGGCGCGCGTCGCCTATGCGCGGTTCGATGGGTATGTCTCGCGGCAGGAGGCGCCGAGTTACCTGTTCGGTGCCAAGGCGGCGTATATCCCGCGGGTGGTCTGGACGGTGCTGCCGGACGTATCGACGGCGGTGGCCGGACTGTCGAAGGGGGAGGTGGATTGGGTGCATGACGTGCCGCCCGATCTGGCGCAGCTGGTGGGCCGGGACTCGGGCTCGGTGCTGCAGGTGCAGGATTTCATCGGTGGCGAGATTTTCATGCGCTTCAATGCGCTGCACCCGCCGTTCGACAATCCGGCGATCCGCCGCGCGGTGCTGACCGGCGTTGACCAGGCGAGCTTCATGCAGGCAGCGATGGGCGAGGATCGCGCACTGTGGCGCGATCACGTCGGGGTGTGGAGCCTGGGCAAGCCGATGAGCACCGATGCCGGGGTCGACGTGATGGCCGGCGATGTCGCCAAGGCGCGGCGGATGCTGGGCGAGGCGGGCTACAAGGGCGAGACGGTGGTGCTGCTGGCGCCGGGCGACTATCCGCTGCTGTCGGCCGCAGCCGCCGTCGCGGCCGATCTGTTGAAGCGGATCGGCATGACCGTCGATGTCGTCACGCTTGATTACGCCACGATCAATCAGCGCAGGAACAACCGCAATCCGCCTGGGCAGGGGGGGTGGAGCGTGTTCTTTGGGCCGTTCAGCGGCTATAATCGTTACGATCCGGCGGCGCATCTGGGCATTAACAGCGCCTATTCCGGGTGGCCGAAGATCGATGAGATCGAGGCGCTGCGTGAACAGTGGTTCGATGCGCCGGATCTGCCGTCGCGTCAGGGGATCGCGCGGCAAATCCAGCTGCTGGTGTGGCGCGACGTGCCGTATATCCCGCTGGGCAGCTATTTCCCGCTGACCGCGTTCCGTAGGGATCTGCAGGGTGTGATGCGCGGCGGCGCCAGCTTTTTCAACGTTCGGAGGGCGTGAGCGATGCCGACCGAGGCAGAGGCGCTGGCCTGGCTGAGCGCGTGGGATCAGCAGGGCACGCACCGCACGGCGACCACGGGTGACGAGGCCGGGGCGGACTGGCTGGCCGGTGAGGCGGCTGCATTGGGCGCCGAGGTAGGGATTGAGACCTTCCCGATGCATCGGCTGGACCCGGTGACCGCCGAGGTCAGTTTCGAGGGCACGACACTTGCCGGGGTGCCGATGTTCGATGCCCCCGACGGGGATATTGCGGGGATCTGCGGTCCTCTGGGCGGAGCCACACCGGTCGGCGTTGGCCCGATCAGCCCTCTGGCCGTTTACAGCGAGGCATTTCGCGCAATGCGCCGTGAGAGCCCGCATCAGGCGCTGGTGCTGGCGACCGGTGGGGGGGCGCCTGGGCTGGCCTTGCTGAATGCCGAGGGGTTCAACGCGCCGTATGGCCCGCCGATCCTGCTGCTCGCCAGCGAGCATGCCAGCCAGCTCGACGCAGCTGCCGCGCGCGGTGCGGCGATGCGCGTCAGCCTGCGCGCGGCGCGAACGCCGGCGGCGGCGCGCAATGTCGTCGCCACCGTTGTTGGCAGCGACCGCACGCGGCCGCCGCTGGTGATCATGACGCCGCGGTCAAGCTGGTGGACGTCGACATCTGAGCGCGGCGGCGGTCTGGTATGCTGGCTCGCCTGCCTGCGCACGGTGCTGGAAAATCGGCCAGGCTGCGATGTGGTGTTTACTGCCAACTCCGGCCATGAACTTGGCCATACCGGGCTCGATGCCTTTCTCGCGGCCCGCCCGGGCTGGGAAACCCAGGCAAGCTGGCTGCACTGGGGCGCCAATATCGGTGCAGCGGGGGGAACCACCGCCGTGATGTCCGGTCATGACGATCTGCGGCAGGCGATGGCCACGGCGCTGAGCGCTGAGGGGCAGGCGCACGCCGTGACCTCCGGCGAGGTCGTGCCCAACGGCGAATCTCGCGATATTCACCGTGCCGGTGGGCACTACATCACGCTGGTGGGCACCAATCCGCTGTTTCACCTGCCGCAGGACCGGTTGCCGCACGCCATCGATCTGCCGGCGGTGACCCGCTGTGCCAAGGCCACTGCGCGGGTCGCCATTCAGCTCTCACGTTGATACCGCGCAGATCAGCGCGGCAGCAGCATGTCGGTGATCAGCAGCACGAGTTCGACGTAGCTGCGGCAGACGATATAGCCGAGTCCGCCGGCAAGCACGGCCGGGGCCAGGGCGATCGGGCCCCAGACCGGCCACAACAGGGCGAGCAACCCAACCCCGACAAGTACCGCCACCGCGATCGAGGCGGCGAGGCCATAGCGGACAATCAGGCCTAGGACGGGGAATCTCTCCATGGTTCGAAAATGCTCCTGGTTTTAGCTGTTCACTTTGCAACTTCCGTCGGACGCGGGCACCGCCTGCTCCGCCGGCACCGTCATGCTGATCACCGGTTTCAGCACGCCGTCGACGGTACCAACTTGCCCGAAGAAGTTCGGCACCACCAGTTGGTGATCCTCCTTGCGCATCAGGCGGCGGCCGAGAACGGTGTCGAACATCGTGCCGCCCATCGCAGCCGAGACGTCTGCCTGTTTGATGCTGTTCGCCTTCACGATCGACTGCATGATCACCTGCATGCCGATATAGGTCTCGCCTTCGAAGTTCGACGGCGTGGTGCCGGGGTAGCGCTTGGCCCAGGCGGCGACGAAGGCTTTGTTTTCCGGGGTGTCCAGGGTCGAGCTGTAGTTGATGATGCCCCAGATGCCCTTCGACAGTTCGCCCATCGCGGCGACCGTGTTGTCGGTGACGAAGCTGACGCCGGCGGTGACCACCATGTCCAGCAGGCCGAACTGCTTGGCCTGCGTGCCAAAATTGATCGCATCGCGGCCTGACAGCGCGACCCACAGACCCTGGGCCCCGGAGTCCTTCACCTTCTGGATGTAAGGCGCGTAATCGTTGCTGCCGAAGGGAGGGTAGTTCTCGGAGGTGATGGTTTTGCCGAGGCCGGCGGCAGTGCGGCTGAAGCTGGCGCCGGAATCGCGGCCCCAGGCCGAGTCGGCAGCGACGATCGCCCATTTGGTTTCCTTGCGGCTGGTCAGCCAGGGCAGCACGGTGGCGGCATCGGAGTAATCGGGATGACAGACGCGGAAGCTGCGCGGGCTGCACGACTTGCCGGTGATATCGTTGGCCTTGGAGATCGTGGCCACATACATCGCATTCCAGCGCAGCAGCATCGGCGCGATGGCCAGGCTTTCGCCGGAGGTCTGCGTCGCGGTCAGGATGTTGAAACCGCCGAGCGCCAGCTTTTCCGCCTGCTGGCGGGCGAGATCGGCCTTGGCCTCGGTGTCGAGGAAGCGGACCTGCATCTCGCGCCCGGCCAGGCCGCCGGCGGCGTTGGTTTCGTCGATGGCGAACATCACCGCGCGCTTGGCCTGATTGCCGACATCGGCATAAGGGCCGGTCAGCGGCGTCGGCACGCCGATGCGCACCGGCTCCGGTGCCGCGAAGCCGCGCCGCGTTCCCGCCAGCACCAGACCGGTCGCCGCGGAGGCGAGAACTGCTCTTCTGTTCAGCCGCATGTCATTTCCTTCCCGTTCCGCGCCTTGTCGCTGCGCATTGACAGGCATTATGCCGAGCAAGCACTATTAGAACAAGGTTCCAATTTTGGAACAAGAAGGAAGCGGATACGCCGCATGACGCATTCACTCACTGCCGAGCAGGTGCAGCTGCAGGACATGCTGCGCCGCGTTGCCGCCGAAAGGCTGGCGCCCCGCGCCGCAGCCATCGATGCGAGCGCCGAGTATCCGCAGGACATGTTCGAGCTGCTGTGCGAGCTCGGCCTGTTCCGCCTGCCGTTCAGTGCCGACTATGGCGGCATGGACAGCTCGCTGGCCTCCTGCATCGCCGTCGAGGAGCTGGGCCGGATCTGCTACAACACCGCCTATCTGCTGGTGGTGCAGTGGACGCCATTTTCCGCCATTCACGCCGGCGGCACGCCGGAGCAGAAGGCGCGGTTCCTGCCGGGCCTGGCCAGCGGCGCACAGCGCGCGGCGATCTCGGTGACCGAGGCGCAGTCCGGCTCCGACGTTGCCGGCATCCGCACCCGGGCACGGCGCGACGGCAAGGATTACGTGCTGAATGGCGCCAAGATCTGGTGCACCAACGCGCTGTTCTCCGACTTCATCCTGGTCGCCGCACGCACCGGCGATGGCGA
Organism: uncultured Rhodospirillales bacterium; assembly: GCA_903881515.1. Lineage (GTDB taxonomy): Bacteria > Pseudomonadota > Alphaproteobacteria > Acetobacterales > Acetobacteraceae > CAIRTN01. Next base: position 14,141 of record CAIRTN010000311.1, read on the forward strand.
TACGCCGGGCACGGTCAACCTGTTCATCGTTGAACGCGGCACCAAGGGCCTGACCATCGGCCGCAAAGAACCGAAGATGGGCGCGCGCGGCGTGCCGTCCTCGCCGCTGTTCCTCGACGATGTGCGCGTCTCCGAGGACAACCGGCTCGGCGAGGAAGGTCTCGGCTTCAAGATCGTCATGGAGGCGTTCAACAAGGCCCGCCCGGTGATCGGTGCGCGCGGGGTCGGGCTGGCGCAGGGGGCGATGGATCATGCGATCGAGTTCGTCTCCAACCGCCGCGCCTTCGGCCAGCAGATCTCCGACATGCAAGGCATACGCTGGATGATTGCCGATATGGCGATCCAGATCTCCGCCGCGCGCAACCTCGTCTATCACGCCGCCTCGGCCGTCGATGCCGGGATAAGCGGGCGCGAACTGGCCACCCTGTCGGCGATCGCCAAGTGCCATGCAACCGACACCGCGATGAAGGTCGCCACCGACGCGGTGCAGCTGTTCGGCGCGGCCGGCATCTCCGACGAGTATCCGATCAACCGCTACTTCCGCGACGCCAAGGTGCTGCAGATCGTCGAAGGCACCAACCAGATCCAACGCAACATCATCGCCCGCAACATCATCGGGGGGAGCCGCAAAGCATGACCCAGTCCAGCGACATCGAGACCGTCGGCGTCGGCTTCTATTTCGAGGACATGCCGCTCGGCCGGCGCTTCAAGACCATCGGCCGCACCATCGCCGAGCCGGATATCACCAACTTCGTCAACGTCACCGGCATGGTCGAGGTGCTGTTCACCAATATCGAGTTCCTGGAAAAGGAATCCGATTTTAAGCGCCGCATCGCGCCGGCGGTGCTGACCTACAGCATCTGCGAAGGGCTGCTGAACCAGGCGACGATGCAGTATACTGGCTTCGCTTTCCTGCACATGGAGTTCAACGTGCTGAAGCCGGTATTCGCCGGCGACACCGTGCATGTGGTCTGCGAAGTCATCGAATCCCGCCCCAGCGCCAGCCGGCCGAATCGTGGCCTGATCCGCACCAAGAACGACATCGTCAACCAGCACGGCGATATCGTGCTGTCCTACACGCCGCTGCGCATGATCAAGCGCCGGCCGGTGGCCTGAACACCATGTCCGGTCCCCTCGCAGGCATTCGCGTTGTCGATCTGACCGTCAACGTGCTCGGCCCCATCGCCACCCAGATTCTCGGCGACATGGGCGCCGATGTGATCAAGGTCGAAGCGGCGCAGGGCGACCCCATGCGCGTGCTGGGGCCGGCGCATCATCCGAACATGGCGGCGTTCTTCCTCAACATGAACCGCAACAAGCGCAGCCTGGTGCTGGATCTGAAGCAACCAGGGCCGCGAGAGGCTTTGCTGCGGCTGGTCGAGACCGCCGACGTGTTCGTGCACAACATGCGCCTCGGCGCGGCCGAGCGGCTGGGCCTCGGCAGTGCCGCGGTGATGGCGCGCAATCCGCGCATCATCTACGCAGCCGCGGCCGGGTTCCGCAAAGGCAGCAGCTGGGCCGATCGCCCGGCCTATGACGACATGATCCAGGGCGAGAGCGGGCTCGCCGATCTCATCCTGCGCGCCTCGGGCGAAGCGCGTTACGCGCCGATGGCGATCGCCGACAAGCTCGGCGGCCATGTGCTGGCCTCGGCGATCGGCATGGCGCTGTTCAACCGCACGCGCACCGGCACCGGCGAAGAAATCAACGTGCCGATGTTCGAGACCCTGCTGTCGTTTAATCTGGTCGATCACCTCTGGACACGGGCCTATGGCGAGGGCGGCAGCTTCGGCTATCCGCGCGCGCTGTCGCGCCAGCGCCGGCCCTACCCCACCACCGACGGCCATATATGCCTGCTGGCCACCACCGACGAGCAATGGACGCGGCTGTTTGCCAATTTCGATGTACCCGAACTGATCCGCGACCCGCGCTTCAATTCGCTGGCCAACCGCACCACCAATATCGACGCGCTCTACACCGTGCTCGCCGGCCTGTTCATCCGCCACAGCACCGCCGAATGCTCCCGCCGCCTGCTAGCCGCCGACATCGCGCACGGGCCGATGAAACGCCTTGAAGACCTGCCGGACGACCCCTACGTCAAGGAAACCGGCTTCTTCCAGCAGATCGACCACCCGACCGAGGGGCGCCTGACCACCACAGCCATCCCCGTCACCTTCACCAACGCCCCCGGCACGATCCGCAGCGGTGCGCCGAATCTGGGCGAACATACCGAGACGCTGCTACGCGAACTCGGCTACACCGACGACGGCATCGCGGAGATCACAGGGCAGCATGGAGCGCGCGGCAGCGGCTGAAGATACGGCGACACGCGCGCTCGACCGCGCGTTCCGCCTTTACGAGACGCTGCGCGCATCCGGGCGCGGCATGACGCTGGCCGAACTCAGCGTGGCGCTGGCCACGCCGAAAAGCAGTTTGCTGCGCCTGCTACGCGCGCTGGTGCAGCGCGGGCATCTGCTGGTGCATGACGGGCGCTACGCGCTGGGCCCCGAAATCTTCCGCTTCGCCGCCGGCATCATCGCGCAACGCCGGTTTCCCGGCGCGATCCGGCCACAGATGCTGGCGCTGTCGCAAAGCACGCGCGAGACAGTCTACATCGCCAGCCTCGACCGCGAGGCCGGCATGGTCACCTACGCCGATGTGATCGAAAGCCCGCAGCTCGTGCGCTACGCCGTCGCCCCCGGTGTGCGGCGCCCGCTCTACTGTTCCTCGGCCGGGCGCCTGCTGCTGGCCTATGAAAGCGAAGCCTGGCGCAACGCCTATCTGCGCCGCACCAAACTGCGGCCGCTGACCGACCGCACCATCGTCGACGCCGGCGCATTGCGCGCGGAACTCGAACACATCCGCCGCGAGGGCATCGCCGTCAGCATCGGCGAGGCCGTGCCCGATGCGGCCGGCATCGCTGCACCAATCTTCGGGTCCGATGGTCAGGTGATTGCCGCGTTGATGGTGGGCGGCCCAGCGGACCGCATCGCGCGCGACCTGCCGCAGTTGCGGCCGCTGCTGATCGAGGCCAGCAATGCGGCCTCGGCGGTGATGGGTGGGACGGGGGCGTAGGCGGCTGAAAGAAAGGATTTTTAGGTAAGGCCAGGGCACTGCCCCATAGGCGCGAAGACAAGGCGCCAAGGGGAAGTAAGCACTCCTTTTTTTGCAAAAAAAGGAGCAAAAAAACTCTTATCCGATTGCCTCCGGCATAGATATGCGGCTGGAGGGCTGGCCGAAGGCCATAGATTGAA
>CAIRTN010000312.1 GCA_903881515.1 uncultured Rhodospirillales bacterium
GATGCGCTGGGCAAGTCGGGTTCGAATTTCTGCCCGATCATGCCGGAGCGGTTGGCCAACACCGACCCGTTCAAGCAGATCACCGAGATGGTTGGCAGCGGCCCGTTCCGCTTCCTGGCCAATGAGCGCGTCCCGGGCCATCTCGTCGCCTACGAGAAGTTCGACAAGTATAGCCCGACCCCGGTAGGCAAACCGGAATGGACCGCCGGGCCGAAGAATGTTCATTTCGATCGCGTCGAATGGCACATCATCCAGGACCCGGGCACCGCGGCCGCGGCGCTGCAGAACGGTGAGATCGATTGGTGGGAGAATCCGACCAACGACCTGCTGCCGGTGCTACGCAAGGCCGGCATCAAGGTTGAAGTCACAGACCCCACCGGGCTGATGGCCTGCGCCCGGCTGAACCATTTGCAGCCGCCGTTCAACAATCCGGCGATCCGCCGGCTGCTGCTGCGCGCACTGAGTCAGGAGGACTTCACCATCGCGGTTGCCGGTGATGACCCTGCGCTGCGTCATACCCCGGCGGGGATCTTCACGCCTGGAACACCGATGGCCTCGGATGCCGGGCTCGAGGTGTTCACCAGCAAGCGCGACTATGCCGCGCTCAAGAAGGAACTGGCCGCTTCAGGCTATAATGGCGAGAAATGTGTCGTCCTGGCGCCGACCGACTTCCCGATCCTGAAGGCGCTCGCCGATGTCGGCGCCGACGTGATGAGCAAGATGGGGTTGAACGTCGATTACCAGGCGATGGACTGGGGCAGCGTGATCGGTCGCCGTGCCAAGAAGGAGCCGCTGGATCAGGGCGGCTGGAGCGTATTCCACACGTTCTGGGCCGGTGCCGACCAGTTGAACCCGGTTGGCCACACCTTCCTGCGTGGCCAGGGCGCGGAGAAGGGCACCATGGGCTGGCCGACCAGTCCGCAACTCGAATCGCTGCGTCAGGCCTGGATCGATGCGCCCGACCTTGCCGCGCAGAAGCGCCTCGCCGTCGAACTGCAGAAGCAGGCGATGACCGACGTGCCGTATGCGCCGCTGGGCCAGGTGTTGACGGCCACTGCCTACAACAAGTCTCTGACCGGCGTTTTGAACGGGTTTATCACCTGCTGGAACGTGCAGCGCGGCTGACGAAACCACCGGGGCGGCGGCCAATCCGGCTGCTGCCCCGGTGCGTGGTTTTGCATCGCGTGATGCGAAGCCTGTTGCGGGCGGCGCGCCGCGCCTGCATATATCGCTTAAAGATCCTGGGGGGCGCCACCCTGGATCATCGCAATGGCGTCGTGGAAATGCTGGTTCCGGACCGTAAGGCCGGGACCGCTTGGGGGCTTCGGACTCTGGCGCAGTGACGCCAGGGCCAACCATGCTGTCCGTGCCGACGGGACTTTTCCGGCTCACGACGCGTGCCTATGGCGCGGGTCACTGGGTTGGGGCAGGCTATCCGGCGTGTGTCGCACGCCGGCGGACAGTGAAAGGGAATGAGAACTGATGAAACGTCGGAGTTTCTTGGCAACAGCGGCAGCAGGCGTTATGGCAGCACCCAGCATTGCGCGCGCCCAGGGCAGCAAGCTGCTGCGCTTCGTGCCGCAGGCCAATCTTTCCAGCATGGATGCGGTGGCTGGCACCCAATACGTGGTGCGCAATGCGGCGCTGATGGTGTGGGATACGTTGTACGGCATCGATGCCTCGCTGACCCCGAAGCCGCAGATGTGCGAAGGCCACGAGGTCGACGCCGCGTTCAAGACCTGGACGTTCAAGCTGCGCGCCGGGCTGAAATTCCACGATGGCGAGACCGTGACCACGCGCGACGTGATCCCCAGCCTCGAGCGCTGGATGGTGCGCGACACTATGGGCCAGCAGATCAAGCTGCGGCTGGACGCGCTGGAAGCGCTGGATGACCGCACGTTCCGCATCCGGCTGAACAAACCGTTCCCGAAGATGCTGTTCGCGCTGGGCAAGAACAACGCGCCGGTGGCGCTGATCATGCCGGAGCGGATCGCCAGGACCGACCCGTTCAAGCTGATCAGCGAATATGTCGGCTCCGGGCCGATGAAGTTCAACACCAAGGAATGGGTGCCGGGCGCCAAGGCGGTGTTCGAGCGCTTCGACGGCTACAGCGTGCGCAATGAGCCCGGCGAGTGGCTGGCCGGCGGCAAGCGGATCCATTTCGACCGGATCGAGTGGTCGATCATGGACCCGGCAACCGCCGCCGCGGCGTTGCAGAACGGCGAGATCGACTGGTGGGAAACCCCGCTGCCAGACCTGATCCCCGTGTTGAAGAAGAACCCGAACATTCGCGTCGATATCGCCGACCCGTTCGGAAATATCGGCTCGCTGCGGATGAACCACCTGCAGCCGCCGTTCAATGACCCGCGAATTCGCCGCGCGGTGATGATGGCCGTCGATCAGTCGGACTACATGCAGGCCGTTGCAGGCGACGACACCTCGACCTGGAAGACTCTGCCGAGCTTCTTCACCCCCGGCACACCGTTCTACACCGAAGACGGTGGCGAGCTGCTGAAGGGCAAGCGCGACTACGCCGCGGCGAAGAAGCTGCTGGCCGAGGCCGGCTATAATGGCGAGAAGGTGGTGCTGGTGGTTGCCACCGACGTCGCCATTACCAAAGCTGAGGGCGATGTGACTGCCGATACGCTGCGCAAGATCGGCATGAACGTCGACTACGTCGCCACTGACTGGGGCACCGTCGGCGCGCGCCGCGCGAAGAAGGACCCGCCGAACCAGGGCGGCTGGAACATCTTCCACACCTGGCATGCCGGAGCGGACTGTGTGAACCCGGCACCTTACACCGCGCTCGATGCCGGCGGCGACAAGGCGTGGTTCGGCTGGCCGAAATCGGACGCGGTGCAGGCCGGGATCGCCAAATGGTACGATGCCCCGGATGCCGCGGCGGAAAAGGCGGCGATGGCAGAAATCAACCGCGCCAGCTTCGAAAACGTGACCTACGTACCGACTGGCTTCTTCCTGATGTATCAGGCGTGGCGGAGTTCGGTTACGGGTGTTGTGAAGGCACCGTTCCCGGTATTCTGGAACGTGCAGAAGGCCTGATGACGCTGGGGCGGCGGCATGATGCCGCCGCCCTGACGGCATACTGAGAGAGGGATACCGAGACCGCATGTTCGCCTACATCCTCCGGCGCATCATGGCGACCATCCCGGTGATGGCGGTGGTGGCGTTGTTTGTGTTCAGCCTGCTGTATATCGCCCCGGGTGATCCCGCCGCGATAATCGCCGGCGACCAGGCCACACCCGCCGATGTCGAGCGCATCCGCGCCTCGCTCGGGCTCGATCGTCCGTTCCTGATCCGGTTCGGCGACTGGCTCTGGCACGTGTTGAACGGCGATCTCGGCACGTCGATCTTCACCAACCTGCCGGTCACCCACATGATCGCGCAGCGCGTGCAGCCGACATTTTCGCTGATGGTGCTGACGTTGACGATCGCGCTGTCGCTCGCGATCCCGATGGGGGTGTTGGCGGCCTGGAAGCATGGCACCTGGATTGACCGGGTGGTAATGATCTTTGCCGTGCTCGGGTTCTCGCTGCCGGTGTTCGTGGTGGGCTATCTGCTGGCGTACACCTTCGCGCTCCAGCTCGATATGTTCCCTGTGCAGGGATACACGCCGTTCGAGGACGGGTTCGGCAAGTGGCTGGGTAATCTGGTGCTGCCGGCGGTCGCTTTGGCCGGGGTTTACATGGCGCTGATTGCCCGCATTACGCGGGCCACCATGCTGGAGGTGCTGAACCAGGATTATGTGCGAACCGCGCGCGCCAAGGGCGTCGGGCAGCGCGCCATCCTGTTCGTACATGCGCTGAAAAATGCCGCGGTGCCGATTGTCACCATCGTCGGCATCGGCTTCGCCTCGCTGATCGGTGGCGCCGTGGTGACGGAGAGTGTGTTTGCCATTCCCGGCCTGGGCCGTCTGGTGGTCGATGCCATCCTGCGGCGCGACTATCCGGTGATCCAGGGCGTCGTGCTGATGTTCAGCTTCGTCTACGTCATCGTCAATCTGCTCGTCGATCTGCTTTACACCGTGTTCGACCCGAGGATTCGCTACTGATGAGCACCACCACTCTTACGCCGGACGGCCTGACCGCGGCCCCCGACCTCGCCGACATCCTTCCGCCGCGCAAGGCGCGCGGCAAGATCATGATGTTCATCTATCGGTACCCGACCATCGCGGCGGGCGGGGCGATGCTGTCCATCATCTTGGCGATCGCGATCTTCGCGCCGCTGTTGTGGACGGTGGACCCCACGGCGCTTGCACCTGCCAAGCGCACCAGGTTTCCGTCCGAGCAATACTGGTTCGGCACCGACATGCTGGGCCGGGATGTGTATTCCCGCGTGCTCTACGGCGCCCGGATTTCGCTGATTGTCGGCTTCTCCGTGGCCACCCTGGCCTCGGTGCTCGGCATGCTGGTGGGCGTCTGCTCAGGCTTTATCCGCTGGCTCGATGCCATCATCATGCGGGTCATCGACGGCATGATGTCGATCCCCGGCATCCTGCTCGCCATCGCGCTGATGGCGCTGACCCGAGCCAGCGTGCAGACGGTGGTGATCGCGATCACCGTGGCCGAAGTACCGCGCGTTTCCCGCCTCGTCCGCGGCGTGGTGCTGAGCCTGCGCGAGCAGCCCTATGTCGAGGCGGCGATCGCTTCCGGCACGCGGGTGCCGAAAATCATCTTCAAGCACATTCTGCCGAACACGATGGCACCGATCATCGTGCAGGCCACCTTCATCTGTGCCTCGGCGATGCTCACCGAGGCGACTCTGTCGTTCATCGGCGCCGGCACGCCGCCGACCATTCCGTCCTGGGGCAACATCATGGCCGAGGGCCGAGCGCTGTGGCAGGTGAAGCCCTACATCGTGTTCTTCCCCGCGATCTTCCTCTCGGTCACCGTGTTGGCGGTGAACCTGCTCGGCGACGGGCTGCGTGATGCGCTGGATCCGCGCCTGGCAAAGAAGGTTTAGGCCCGACGATGGAAAAGACGAACCGTCCTCTGCTCGAGGTCGAAAACCTGCAGACGCATTTCGGCACTATTGATGGCGTGGTGCGCGCGGTCGAAGGGCTGTCGTTTCACATCAACGCCGGCGAAACGGTGGCCATCGTCGGTGAGAGCGGGTGCGGCAAGTCCGTGACCTCGATGTCGATCCTCCGTCTGATCCCCGAACCGCCCGGCAAGATCGCCGGTGCGATCCGCTTCGAGGGCCGCAACCTGCTCGAGGCCACCGAGCCGGAGATGCAGCAGATCCGCGGCAAAGACATCTCGATGATCTTCCAGGAACCGATGACGAGCCTCAACCCGGTGCTCACCGTCGGCAAGCAGATCGGCGAGACGTTGCAACTGCACGAGGGCCTGAACTGGAACGACGCCGAGGCGAAGGCGGTCGAGATGCTGACCTTGGTCGGCATTCCAGCCCCCGGCCGGCGCGTGCGCGAGTATCCGCACCAGCTTTCCGGCGGCATGCGTCAGCGCGTGATGATCGCCATGGCGCTGGCCTGCAACCCGAAGCTGCTGATCGCCGACGAACCGACCACTGCCCTCGACGTCACCATCCAGGCGCAGATTCTCGATCTGATGCGTGACCTGAAAACCCGGCTCGGCAGCGCGATCATGCTGATCACCCACGATCTGGGCGTCGTTGCCGAAATGGCACAGCGCGTGGTGGTGATGTACGCCGGCCGCAAGGTAGAGGAGGGGACGGCCGAAGCGGTGTTCCTCAATCCGCAGCATCCCTATACCCGCGGCCTGCTCGGCGCGGTGCCCAAGCTGGGCTCGTCGCTGGAGACCACCGGGCGCTCAAAGCTGACGGAAATCCCTGGCCTGGTGCCTAGCCTGCGTCAGCGTATCGTCGGTTGTCCGTTCGCCGGGCGCTGCACGCTGGCAACCGATGCCTGCCGCAGCATTGCGCCGGCGGTTGAGGAAAAGTCGCCCGGGCATTTCGTCGCCTGCCATTTCGCCGAACGCAGCCTGGCCGCATGAGGGCAATCCATTGAACACCAAGAAAACCCCTCTGCTGGAAGTCAACGGCCTGAAGAAGCATTTCCCGCTCAAGGGCGGGATGTTCGGCCAGAAAACCGGCTACGTGTACGCCGTCGATGGCGTCAGCTTCACCATCGACAAGGGCGAAACCCTGTCGGTTGTCGGTGAATCCGGCTGCGGCAAATCCACCGTCGGCAAGGCGATCCTGCGGCTGTTCCCGATCACCGATGGCGAGGTGCTGCTCGACGGCGCACGCATCGACAATCTCAGCGCCGCCGACCTACGCCCGATGCGCCGGCGGGTGCAGGTGGTGTTTCAGGACCCGTTCAGCTCGCTGAACCCGCGCCAGCGCGTGCGCGACGTCATCGCCGAGCCGATCGTCAATTTCGGTTTGGCCAGCGGCTCGGAGCTTGACGACCGTGTGGCGCAGCTGATGGACAAGGTCCGCCTGCCGCGCGACGCGATGCACCGCTTTCCGCACGAGTTCTCCGGCGGCCAGCGCCAGCGCATCTGCATCGCCCGCGCACTCGCCCCGGGCTCTGACTTGATCATCTGCGACGAGGCGGTCTCCGCGCTCGACGTGTCGGTGAAGGCGCAGATCGTCAACCTTCTGTCTGACCTTCAGGACGAGCTCGGCCTCGCCCTGCTGTTCATCAGCCACGACCTCGCCATCGTCGAACACCTCACCCACCGCGTCGCGGTGATGTATCTCGGAAAGATCGTCGAACTGGCCGATCGCAGCACGCTGTTCGCCACCCCGCACCATCCCTACACCCGCGCGCTGCTGTCCGCCGTGCCGGTGCCGGACCCCACGGTCAAGCGTCAGCGCATCATCCTGAAGGGCGACGTGCCAAGTCCGATCAACCCGCCATCGGGCTGCCGTTTCCACACCCGCTGCCCCTACGTGCACGATCGGTGCCGCAACGAGGAGCCGCAGTTGCGCGATGTCGGCATGGGTCGCAAGTCGGCGTGCCATCTCGATGTGGTGCCAGAGGTACCCGCTATGTCGAGTGCGGCATAACGGTTAGGCAATTGTAAACCAAACCGACTTGACCATATCCGTTGTCGGGCACAAAACTCGGCCAACACCATCCAATGACCAGATCCGCTTTCGGAGGGAATACGAATGCCTCAAGTAACATTGACGGTTAACGGCAAGACATCGACCGTCACAGTGGAAGGGCGTACCCTGCTGGTCGAGTTGCTGCGCGAGAAACTCAGCCTGACCGGCACCCATGTTGGCTGCGACACCAGCCAGTGCGGCGCCTGCGTCGTGCATGTGAACGGCAACTCGGTGAAAAGCTGCACCATGCTGGCGCTGCAGGCCGAAGGCGCAGAAGTGACCACCATCGAAGGCCTCGCCGCCGCCGATGGCACCCTGCATCCGATGCAGGAGATGTTCCGCGAGAACCATGCGCTGCAATGCGGCTTCTGCACTCCCGGCATGGTGATGAGCGCAATCGACTTGGTGCAGAAGAACCCGCAGGGGCTCAGCCAGGACGAAATCCGTCACGGCCTGGAAGGCAATCTCTGCCGTTGCACCGGTTACCACAACATCGTCAAAGCCATCGACGCCGCGCAGCCGCTGCTGCACGCCAAGGCCGCTGAGTAGCAACGAGCGAGGAGTTACCCATGTACGATTTTACCTATAGCAAGCCATCGAGCCTCGCCGATGCCGTCGCTGCCCTCGCGGGGGACGACCAGGCCAAGGCGCTCGCCGGCGGCCAGACCTTCATCCCGGTGCTGAAGCAGCGCCTGAACAACCCCTCTGTGGTGGTTGATCTCGCGGGCCTCGGCCTCAGCTTCATCACCGTCACCGGCGAAAGCGTCACCATCGGCGCCACCACCACGCATGCCGCGGTCGCCGCCTCCAAGGACGTGCGCAACGCCATCCCGGCGCTCGCGGCGCTCGCCGGCGGCATCGGTGACAACCAGGTCCGCAACCGCGGCACCATCGGCGGTTCGCTGGCCAACAACGACCCGTCGGCCTGCTACCCTGCCGCGGCGCTCGCCCTCGGCGCCACGATCAAGACCAGCAAGCGCGAGATCGCCGCCGACGACTATTTCCAGGGCATGTTCACCACTGCCCTGGAGCCGGACGAACTGATCGTCTCCGTGTCCTTCCCGATCCCGGCGAAGGCCGCCTACGTCAAGTTCAAGAACCCGGCCTCGCGCTACGCCATGGTCGGCGTCTTCGTCGCCAAGGGCCCTAAGGGCGTCCGCGTCGCGGTCACCGGGGCAGGGCAGGGGGGCGTGCACCGCCACTCCGCCGCCGAAGCCGCGCTGGCCGCCAACTGGTCGGCCGACTCGGTCGCCGGGATCACCGTGCCCGCCGATGCTCTGAACAGCGACATTCACGCGAGCGCCGAATACCGGGCGCATCTGGTGCAGGTCGTGACAAAGCGGGCGGTGATCGCCGCCGGCTGATCGTCCCGAACACTGAGCGAGGGCCGGGTGGCGACGCCCGGTCGTTCTTCATGCCCGCGGATAACTCGGACTGAAAATCGCCTCCACCGGCGGATGCTTCCACGTCCGCTGCGGATACTTCGCCACCAACCCGTCGAACTGCGCCTGCGCCCGCGCATGGCCCGCCGCCAGATCGAACCCGGCCACCGCGCCATTGCGCACGACATGCCGGCCGTCGACGAACACATCGCGCACATCCCGCCCGGCCCCGCCGATCAGCAGCGTCTGGATCGGATCGATCACCTGCCCCATCAGCGGGTGCGACAGGTCGAACACCGTTATATCCGCCTTCGCCCCCGCGGCCAGCCGGCCGAGATCCGGCCGCCCCAGCGCATCCGCGCCACCCAGCGTCGCCGCATCGTAGTAATCCGCCGCGCGCACCCCGGTCGCACCACCATCCATCACCCGCGCCAGCATCACGCCCACCTGCATGTTCGCCAGGATATCCGGCGGCCAGGTATCGGTGCCCAACCCGATCCGCAGCCCGCGCGCACGGTAGCGCGAGAAACTGTCCAACGCCCGCCCGCCGCGCGCCGAGACGATCGGGCAATGCACGATGCTCGCCCCCGCCGCACCGATGATCTCCAGATCCCGCCCCGGCCGTTCCAAGCCCCGCGAGCCCGAAACCCAGGTGCCATGCGGCAACAGCGCCCGCGGCGACAGGAACCCCAGGCTTTGCAGCCATTCCGGCGGGCTCATGCCGTGCTGCTGCACCACAAGCGCGTATTCCAGCTTCGACTGGCAACAATGCAGCCGCACCGGCACATCCAACTCGCGCACCGCCGCCGCCGTGCGCCGGAGCAATTCGGCGGTGCAGGTCTCGATCCGATCCGGCGCGAACATCGTCCGCACCAGCCCGCTGCCCTCGAAGCGCCGGCAGAATGCGATCGCTTCGTCCAGCCCGGCCAGTCCGCGCGCCTCATCGTAATGGCACCGGATCGCCCCATCCTCGTCGACATAGGTGTTGCCGGTGCGATAGGCCGGCCCGAGGTACACCCGGATGCCCAGCTCCTGCGCCGCCTCGGCCGCCGCCGCGAACTCCTCGGTCGTCTCCCCCCATTCGCGATAGAACAGCGAGGCGATCGGCAGCGCGGTGGTGATGCCATGACGCAGCAGCAGCGCCAGCGCATAGCGCTTCTGGAACGCCAGCTCCTCAGGCGAATACATCTCGTACGCCCGCGCCGTATAGTCCTTCGGCCAGATCCGCCCCTTCTCCGCCGGCGGCTGGTTGTCATAGCCCAGAATGGTGGTGTCGAGGTCGCTGAGCGCGTCGAGATCGACAAATCCCGGCCCGATCAGCGCCATGCCGAAATCATGCCGCGCCTGCACCTCGCCGGGAAATTCCCGCCCCACGAACAGGATGCGATCGTCCTCGATCACCACCTGCCCATCCGTCAGCAGCCGGTGCTGGCCGCCTTCGTGCCCGACGACATGGCGCGCCGTCAGCAGCGTGCGCATCAGGCGACCTCGAAGGCCGCCGCACCGTCGCGCGCCGTCACCCGGCCCCGCTTCAGCACGATCCGGTCCCGCGGCCGCGACACCACCGCCTCGGTCAGAGTCGCCCCAGGCAACAGCACCATATCGGCCGGCCGCCCCACCGCCAGCCCGTAATCGGTCAGCCCCATCATCGCCGCCCCGCCGGTGGTGCAGACATCCAGCGCCAGCTCAACCTCATCATCCCGTCGCAGATTGTTGCGCATGCCCAGGAACATCGCCCGCTCCAGCAGATCGGCGTTGCCATACGGCCCCCAGGTATCGCGAATCCCGTCGGACCCGCTTCCCACCACCACGCCCGCCGCCCGCGCCCGTTGCAGCGGCGGTACCGGCCGCGATGGCGTGCCCGTGGTCATGATCGCCACCTCCGCCCGCGCCAGATCCGCCAGCAGCCGGTCCACCGCCGCGGTATCCGGCATACCCAGGCAGAACGCGTGACTGATCACCACCGACTGCCCGCGCATCCCCAGCGCCTCCGCCCGCTCGATGATCAGCTCCATCGAGAACACGCCCATCTCGCCCGGCTCATGCAGATGGATATCGACGCCCTTGCCATGCTGCTGCGCCAGCCCGAACACCGCATCCAGATGCCCCTTCGGATCGCGATCGATCGCACAGGGATCGAGCCCGCCCACCACATCGGCGCCCAGCCGCATAGCCTGGTCCAGCAGCTCCACCGTCCCCGGCCGCACCAGCAGGCCGGACTGCGGAAACGCCACGATCTGCATGTCGACATGCTCGGCATGCGCATCGCGTGTCGCCATCACCCCCTCGATCGAGGACACCCCGCATTCGGTATCCACATCGACATGGGTGCGGATATGCGTGCTGCCATGCCCGACCGTCAGCGCCACCTGCCGCGCCGATTGCCGCCGCGCATCGATGCCCAGCGTCTTCTTCGCCGCCCGCTCATTATCGATCTTGTCGATCAGCCGCGGCCCGACCTCGTTGCGGTACCACGCCATGCCCCACAGCGTCTTGTCCAGATGCGCATGCGCCTCCACCAGGCCGGGGATGGCCAGCCGCCCGCCGCCCTCCAGCACCGGCGCCCCTTCGGCCGCCATCGTCCCCATCGCGGCGATGCGGCCGCTGCGCACCAGGATATCGCGCGCCGCTCCGCCCATCGGGCGGATATTGCGGATCAGCAGATCGGTCATCCCACGCGCTCCGTTCATTTCATCCGCGTCAGCCAATGGCGCGGCTTGTTGTCGGAAAGCTGCACGACTTCGGCGACGTTGTCGCGGGTCGCCCAGATCATCGGCTGCAGATGGAGCGGAATGAAGATGATCTGCTCCTTGGCGATCATCAGCGCACGCGCCATCTGGTCCAGCCGCTTCGGCCGATCCAGCTCATTCGCGGCCTGGTCGGTCAGCGCGTCGATCTGTGCGTTGCCCCAGTTGCCCCAGTTGAACACCCCGGCTGACTGCGTCTTGGAATGCAGCACCTGCAACAGCAGCGAATAGGCGTCGATCGCCGGCTCGTTGGCCCAGCCCAGCGGCGTGATGTCGAACGCTCCGGCCACCCGCTTTTGCGTGATCACCGCCCGCGGCCCCACCGTCACCTGCGCCTTGATGCCGATCTTCGCCCACATCGAGGCCGCGGCGTTGCAGATCGCTTCCTCGTTCACCAGCCCATCGCTGGCGCACACCAGCGACAGGCTGAAGCCGTTGGGATAGCCGGCGTCGGCCAGCAGCTTCTTGGCCGCGGCCTCGTCGAACGCCAGTCGCGGCTCCTGCGCC
>CAIRTN010000313.1 GCA_903881515.1 uncultured Rhodospirillales bacterium
AGGCAAGTTGTTCTTTTTGTGAACAAAAAGAACCAAAAAAAACTTTCTCAATTTTGGCCTTCGGCCGGCTTCCTGATTGGAGGTACGTGCAGGGGGCAAACGGATAAGAGTTTTTTTGCTCCTTTTTTTTGCAAAAAAAGGAGTGCTTGCCTCTACTTGTCACCGACGAACCTCCTGAGCATGCCGGCGATGCCGCCGGGGAGCAGGGCGATGATGACCAGCAGCACGACGCCGTAGAGCATCGGCGCGAAGCCGGGGGTGGAGATCCAGGACCGGGTGGTGTCGGCGACGATGTGCAGCGCGATGGCGCCGAACACCGGGCCCCAGACGGTGCCGGCGCCGCCGATCATCACCACCAGCAGCATCTCCACACTGCGCTCGACGCCAAAAGCGATCTGCGGGTCCACGAACAGATAGGTCTGGGTGTAGACCACGCCGCCGAGCGCGGTGAGGCCGCCGGAGAGCGCGAGGGCCATGGTCTTGGTGCGGACGATGTCGACGCCGAGGGCCTTGGCGGCGTCCTCGTTCTCACGCACCGCGGCGAGGCGGGCGCCGAAGCGGGCGCGCTTGAGCCAGGATGCGGCCAGCATCGCAAGGATCAGCAAAGCCAGCATGACGGCGTAGGAGGCGCGGCGATCGGAGAACTGGAAATTGGCGAAGCCGAGCTTGAGCGGGACGTTGATGCCCTGGCCGCCGCGGGTCCAGTCCGAGGCGGTGGCCAGCACACGGAACACCTCGGCGAAGGCCAAGGTGACCAGGGCGAAGTAGGAGCCGCGCAGCCCGGCACGGAAGGAGGCGGCGCCGATCATGGTGCCGGCGGTAGCGCCGAGCGCAAAGGCGATCGGCAGGGCGAACCAGGGCGAGAGCGCATAGCGGGTGGACAGGGTGGCGGCGGTGTAGGTGCCAATGCCGAAGAACACGGCGTGGCCAAAGCTGGTAAGGCCGCCGAAGCCGCCGGAAATGTTCCAGGCCTGGCCGAGGAAGGCCGAGAACACGGTCAGCATCGCGAGATTGACGAAATACTGCGAGCTGAAGCCGAAGGGGATCAGGGCGATGAGGAGCGCGAGGAGGGGGAGGAAGCGGTTCATAAGGCAGATTCGGGAAGGGAAGTGGTCGCTTTTTTGAAAAAAAGCGACGCAAAAAACTTTTCTCTTTCCGCTTGGACGGGCGTTGGTGCTTTGCGACGAGCGTTCGCGCAAGCGGAGGGGATAAAGGTTTTTTGCTTCTTTTTTTCAAAAAAGAAGCCCTTGTCTTCCTGCTTTTGCCTCATCTCCCCTACCCCCGCGCGCCAAAAAGCCCAGTCGGGCGGAACAGCAGCACGGCGATGAAGACGATGGAGATGCAGATCGGGCCGAGGGATTCGCCGAGGAACAGGCCGCCCAGGCTTTCGGTGACGCCGATCAGCAGGCCGCCGACGACGGCGCCGGGGAAGCTGCCCATGCCGCCGAGCACGACGATGGTGAAGGCGACGAGGACGAAGACGTTGCCGACGGAGGGCGAGACGTAGAAGGTGGGCAGCAGCAGGCAGGCCGCGGCACCGAGGCAGCCGATGCCGATGCCGTAGGCGAGTGCGAAGATGCGGTCGGGGCGGATGCCCATGAGTTTGGCGCCTTCGGGCTCGCGGGCGACGGCGCGGATGGCGCGGCCGGTGTCAGTGCGGGCCATGAACAGCCACATCAGCAGGGCGAGCAGCAGGGCGACGGCGAAGCTGATCAGGCGGGGCACGGAGAGCAGCAGGGGCCCGGCTTCGAACATGGCGAAAGTCCAGCCGGTCTCGAGCTGGCGGGTGTCGCCGGTGAAGAGGACCAGGGCCAGGTTGTCGAGCACGACGGAGACGCCGAGGGTGGCGAGCAGGATGGCGCGGTCTTCGTTATGGGAGACGGCGCCGATGACGAAGCGGTAGAGCAGCCAGCCGAAGCAGAACATGGCGGCGGCGACGATGGGCAGGCCGAGATAGGGATCGATGTGCAGGTGCACGGCCAGCAGGTAGCTGGCGAACATGCCGAACATCAGCAGCGAGCCGTGCGCGAAGTTGACGATGTGCAGCACGCCGTAGATCAGGGTGAGGCCGAGGGCGACGAGGGCGTAGACGCCCCCGGTTAGCACGCCATTGATCAGGGCGGCGACAATGATGTCCCAGGTCATATGGACGGGGGGATCAGGGCGATGACGGCTTGCTCCCAGGCACGGATTTCAGCCAGGCGGAGAGGCCGTTCAGCAGGTCGCCGGGCAGCAGCCAGAGGCCGGAGAGATTGGAGGGCAGCACGCCGTTCCATTTTGCCATGGCGTCGAGCATGGCCTTGGTTTGCAGAGTGACGAGCACGGGGGCGATTTTCTCGGCGGTGTAGCGGTCGTTGACCGCCTGTTGCACGTCCTTGTCGAAGGAGAGTGTGCCGGCCCAGCCGATATAGTCGAGCGTGATGCCTTTGGATTGCAGGAAGGCGGCGGCGTTCTTTTCGACCGTGTCCATGATGGCGTTGATGTCGTGGTTGACGTTGTCGAAGGTGCGGGCGCCGATTTCGTGGCAGACCAGGGCCTGGACCTTGCCGCGGCCGACGCTGTCCATCACCTCGGCGAGATTGCGGCCGGCGTAGACGGAGGTGAAGATCACCTGCGGGTCGGAGCGGTTGCCCTGGGGCGGGCGGACGCCGAAGAAGTAGAGGAAGCGGGCGGCGTTTTCCTCGGACACCGAGGTGGCGATGGCGACTTCGGCGGTGACGTTGATGCCTTCGGAGGACTGGCAGGGGAAGGATTCGTTGCGCGCCGAGGTGCCGCGGCTGGTGGGGGCGGTCCATTCGCGGTTGTAGGGGGTGCGGTCGACGATGATCAGCCGGCCGGTGGGGACGTAGAAATCTGACCACAGGCTGGAGCCGGCGAATTTGGCGTGCGGGATGGTGAAGCGCTTGGCGGCGACCTTGTTGGCTTCGAGGTATTCCATCGAGCCGAACTTCGCCTGGGTGTCTTTGTTGTTGGCGACGTCGGGGATGAAGAAGGCGCTTTCATTGGGCAGGATGAAGTAGGCCTCGGTGAAGTCGTTCTTGTCGTAATAGGCCTGAGCGGCGGCAGGCAGCAGCAGCAACAGGGCGACGGCGGGGAACAGGCGGTTGCGCAGGCGGATGAGATCCGACCACCAGATGGCGAGGAGAATGGCGAGCAGGACCACGGCGGGGACGGCGAGGCCGCCGGCGAAGCGCATGATGTAGCTGGCCTGGATGTAGGCCTGGGTGGAGTTGGCGAATTGCTGGCCGGCGGCATCGGCCGAGAGGATCGTTGCAGCCGGGCTGATCAGCGCGTTGAGCCAGCCGACGAAGAGGATCGCGACGAAGGACGCCAGGGCGCGCCATGCGATGGGCGACATGAGGGACTCCACCAGAGTTGTTGCGGCGATGATAGCGCCGGGCGGAGCGGGGCGCCATCGCCGAGGCAGGGGAAAATGCCCCCTTGCCGCGGCGGCAGTCGAAGGCGATCTGACGGTGGTGCAGCGGCGGCGGATGCCGCCGAGCGCGA
>CAIRTN010000314.1 GCA_903881515.1 uncultured Rhodospirillales bacterium
CGACGCCGGTTGGCGGGGTCGATGCGTTCGGCCGCCACCGGATCCCGGCGGACGAGTTCGTCGTGGAGCCGGGCCAGTTCGGCCAGCTCCTCCGGGCTTCCCGGCTCACCGGCGGCGTCGAGGCGGGCCTCGAGATCCCGGGCCGCCTCGGGAAAACGGCCGGGAAAGGAGAGATTGTCGACCAGGGCCCGAAGATACAGGCCGGTCCCACCCACCAGGAGCGGTCGGTGACCGCGGTGGACAATGGATGCCATCGCTTCGCGTCCGAGCGCCTGGAACTCGGCCACGGCGAAGTCCTCGTGCGGTTCGACCAGATCCACCAGATGGATGGGAAACTCGCGGCGCTGGGCCGGCGTCGGTTTGGCCGTCCCGATGTCCATTCCCCGATACACCGCCATGGAGTCCACCGAGACCAACTCCACCATGGGGCCGGGCCGTTCGCCGGCGAGGATCGAGCGCGCCCAGGCCATCGCCAGGGAGGACTTTCCTGATGCCGTGGGGCCGAGCAGGGAGACCGCCCGGATGCCGTCGGCTGGACTCAAGTCGGCAGCCTCACCGGGCCGTCACAGGGATCCGCACCCGATGTGACGGTCGGGACGTCACGGCCAGAAGCCGACCGGTGAGGTGATGGCGGGCCGCTTTTGGATGACGTTTTTTTGCTTCTTTTTGTTCACAAAAAGAAGGGACTTTGCTTTGGCCTTCCTTGGTGAGGGAAGGAAGCAGAAAGCGTGGATCCTTCACTTCGTTCAGGATGACGGAGGGGGAGTTCAGGATGACGGAGGGGGGGGTCATTCGGCGGCCTGGGCGACGGGTTCGCCGGTGCCTTCGTGGCCGGCTTCGCGGCGGGTTTCGCAGTGGTCGGTGTCGGAGCAGACGAACATGCGGCGGCCGGTGTCGTCGACGACGACTTCGTCGAGGTAGCTGTCGCGGGCGTTGCAGAGGGCGCAGGTGTGGGGGGCGCGGACGGCGCGGAAGGGGTGGTCTTCGAAGTCGAGGCTTTGGACGCTGGTGTAGGGCGGGACGGCGTAGATGCGCTTTTCGCGGCCGGCGCCGAAGAGTTGGAGCGCGGGCATCATGTGCATTTTGGGATTGTCGAAGGCGGGGATGGGGCTGGGGGCCATGAGGTAGCGGTGATTTACCATCACCGGGTAGTCGTAGCTGATGGAGATCTGACCGAAGCGGGTGATGTCTTCGTAGAGTTTGACGTGCATCGGGCCGTATTCGGCGAGCGCGTGCATGCGTTTGGTTTCGGCGCGGCGGGGTTCGAGTTTGGAGAGCGGTTCGGGTTGGGGGACCTGGTAGACGATGATCTGGTCTTCGCGGAGTTTGGTTTCCGGGATGCGGTGCCGGGTTTGGATGACGGTGGCTTCGGGCGTGCGCGTGGTGGTGGCGACGCCGGCGGTTTTGGCGAAGAAGCGGCGGATGGAGACGGCGTTGGTGGTGTCGTCGGCGCCTTGGTCGATGACTTTGAGGGTGTCGGTTTGGCCGAGGATGGCGGCGGTGATCTGGATGCCACCGGTGCCCCAGCCGTAGGGCAGCGGCATTTCGCGCGAGCCGAACGGGACCTGGTGACCGGGGATGGCGACGGCCTTGAGCAAAGCGCGGCGGATCATGCGTTTGGTCTGCTCGTCGAGGTAGGCGAAGTTGTAGCCGATCATTCTGCGGCTTCCTTTTCGGCGGCGGCGCGCATGCGGCGGAGGCTTTCCAGTTCGCTCTGGAAGTCCACGTAGTGGGGCAGCTTGAGGTGTTCGACGAAGCCGGTGCCTTCGATGTTGTCAGCGTGGTACAGCACGAATTCTGGATTTTGCGCGGGGGCGGTGGCGTCTTCGTTGAATTCTTCCGAGCGCAGGGCGCGATCGACGAGGGCCATGCCCATGGCTTTGCGTTCGGCGTGACCGAAGACCAGGCCGTAGCCGCGGGTGAATTGCGGGGGTTTGGTTTTGGAGCCGGTGAACTGGTTGATCATCTGGCATTCGGTGAGCGTGACGTCGCCGATGTCGATGGGGAAGCCGAGTTCGGGTGGGGTGATTTCGACGGTGACTTCGCCGACGCGGATTTCGCCGACGAAGGGGTGTGTGCCGCCCCAGCCGCGTTGGGTGGAGTAGCCCATGGCGAGGAGGAAGCCTTCGTCGCCGCGGGCGAGGGTTTGCAGGCGGACGTCGCGGGTGGCGGGGAAGGTGAGGGGTTCGCGGGTGATGTCGGCGGGGTCAGGGTCTGAGTTGCTGTCGGGTTCGATCATGCCTTCCTGACGCAGGATGGTGTAAACCGGCATGACGGGTTCGCCGGGGGCTTCGGCGAGGGCGGCGGCGGGCGGGGTGCCGCCGGCGGCGAGGGCGAAGTCGAGCAGGCGGTGGGTGTAGTCGTAGGTGGGGCCGAGGATCTGACCGCCGGGGAGGTCTTTGAACACGGCGGAGATGCGGCGGCGGATCTGCATGGCGCCGGTGTCGACGGGTTCGGCGTAGCCGAAGCGGGGCAGGGTGGTGCGGTAGGCGCGCAGCAGGAAGGCGGCTTCGATGAGGTCGCCCTGGGCCTGTTTGATGGCGAGCGCGGCGAGGCCGGGGTCGTAGAGCGCGCCTTCGGCCATGACGCGATCGACGGCGCGGGCTTGCTGGGCCTGGATCTGTTCGAGGGTGATTTCGGGGATGTCGGGGTTGCCGCGGCGATCCTCGGCGAGCCAGGCGTGCGCGTTGTCGATGGCGCGCTCGCCGCCTTTGACGGCTACGTAGGCCATGTCAGGGCTCCCTGATGGAGAGGCTGCGGGGTAGGGCGAGCAGGTGGTCGCCGGCGCAGAGGATGAGGTCGATGCCGCGGGGGAACTGGGCGTGGTTGGTGGCCCATTGGGCGGCGAAGTCGGGGGGGAGGCCTTGGGGGGACAGGGTAGTGGGGGTGGCGAGGCCGGGGCCGTGGATGATGCGGGCGGGGCCGCCGGTGAGGGCGGGGATTTGCAGGAGGATGGTGGCGCCGGATTGGGGTTCCTCGTCGGTGCCGTTGGGCAGGGCGGTGAGGTTGGGCAGGGCGTCGGCGAGGATGAAGGTGGCGTCGGCGGGGGAGTCGGTGACTTGGGTGCCGCAGTGGAAGCGGACCCAGTCGGCGGCGTCGGCGAAGGCCGGGCCGAGGTAAACCGTGGTGTCGGCGTCGGCCAGCGTCAGCAGCATGGCGGCGGCGGCCGGGTTGAGGGGGGCGGGGGGCGTGAGGCCAGTGCCGGCGGCGCGGATCTGGCCGGGGCGGGCGAGGGCGTCGAGCACGGCGCGGAAGGCGGACTGGGCGTCGGCGACGGGGTCGGCGAAGCCGGGGAGGTCGATGCTCATGCGCGCATCATCATGCGAATGTATGTCATGACCTCATCGTTGCCATGGTGAAGAAGTCGACGCGGGTGGCGGCGGCGCGGCGGGATTTTTCGGCGCGGGTGGCGGCCTGGGCGGCTTCGAGGGGGGCGATGATGGTGGCATCCAAGGCGGGGCGGAGGGTGGGGTCTTGCAGGGCGGCGTCGAGCTGGGCGGCGAGTTCGGCGAGGTCGGGGTTGCGGCCGGCGATGTAGGCGTGTCCGACCAGGCCGGTGCTGTTGCGGATGGTGCAGCGGGTGACGGTCATCTCGCCGAGGTTGAAGCGGCTGCCGGTGCCGCCGGCGCGGCCGCGCAGCATGGTCATGCCGATTTCGGGGCCGCGCAGGCGGGTATGGGCGGGCAGGGCGGGGCAGAGGCGGCGCA
>CAIRTN010000315.1 GCA_903881515.1 uncultured Rhodospirillales bacterium
AGAAAGACGGTTGCTTCCAAAAACGAACCGTCGTCTGTCTCCAGATTTTCCATCGTCGGCCTCCACAAAGCGCGTCAGAGGACAGACACAGATTCAGCAATTCAGCTGTTTGTCACGCGCTTATTCACCCGATTGCCCTGGGCAAGCACGATTCTTGCTTGCACTGATTTGCCGCCTGTCCTAGCAAGGAACGTGCCGTTCGCGGCGCATCGGCTTTATCGACACGGTAGACGAGACCCCAAACAGCATGGCGATCGGCCCCCGCCTGGATCTTCGCCAATCCCAATCGCTGGTGATGACGCCGCAACTGCGTCAGGCGATCAAGCTGCTGCAATTCTCCAATATCGAGGTTTCCGCCTTCATCGAAGAAGAGCTGGAACGCAATCCGCTGCTGGAGCGCGACGACCGGGGCGATCCGGAGCGGGAGATCATCGGCGAGGCGCCGGCGCTGGATCAGCGGGTGGACGACCGGCCGTATGAGACGCCGCGGTTGCCGGACGACATGCCGCTGCCAGGCGAGGCGAGCTATAGCGACCCGACGGTGCACGATGTCGGCCAGGCGCTGGGCAGCGTGTCGGACTCGGTGGCGACGAGTGCGTTCGATGCCGAGGGGGCTGAAACCTATGACCCCGGCGGCGCGGGCGATGGCGTGTCGATGGGCGGCGCGGGCAGCGGCGGCTCGGGCTTCGAGGACGATGATCGCTCGATCGACGATTTCGCCGAGCAGACCACGACGCTGCGCGAGCATCTGGGCGAGCAGCTCAGGCTGTCGTTCAACGACGCGACGGCCCGGCTGATCGGGGCGACGCTGATCGCTGTGCTGGAGCCGACGGGGCGGATTGCAGTGACGCCGGAGGCGCTGGCGCATGCGCTGGGGGCCAGCGTGGAGAAGGTGGAGGAGGTGCGGGCGCGGATGATGCGCTTCGACCCCACCGGGATCTTCGCGCGCGACCTGAAAGAATGCCTCGCGGTGCAGCTGGCGGAGAAGAACCGGCTGGACCCGGCGATGCAGGCGCTGCTGGACAATCTGGAACTGCTGGCGCGTCGCGACATGCGCGGGCTGATGGCGATCTGCGGCGTCGACAGCGAGGACATGACCGATATGGTCGCCGAGCTCCGGCGGCTGGACCCGAAGCCGGGGGCGAGTTGGAACGAGGTGCCGCCGCAGGTGGTGGTGCCGGATATTCTGATGCGGCCGTTGATCGATGGCGGGTGGATGCTGGAGCTGAACCCGGAGACGCTGCCGCGGGTGCTGGTGAACCAGAGTTTCACCGCGCGCGTGCTGCCGCGGGCGAGCAAGGACGACAAGGTTTTCCTGGCGGAGAAGCTGGCGACGGCGACCTGGCTGGTGAAATCGCTGCAACAGCGGGCGCAGACCATCCTGAAGGTGGCGAGCGAGATCGTACGGCGGCAGGACGCGTTTTTCCGGCACGGGATTTCGCATCTGCGGCCGCTGATCCTGCGCGATATCGCAGATGCGGTGGAGATGCATGAAAGCACCGTTTCCCGTGTGACTTCGAACAAATACATGGCAACGCCGCGCGGCACGCTGGAACTTAAATATTTCTTCACAACCGCGATCGCCGGGACTGCGGGCGGCGAGTCACACAGCGCGGAAGCCATTCGCCACCGGATCAAGGCCATGGTGGATGCCGAAACCGCCGAGGATATTCTGTCAGACGATGCGCTTGTTGCTGCCTTGCGCAAAGAAGGCGTGGACATCGCACGGCGGACGGTGGCCAAATACCGCGATGCGTTGCACATCCCAAGTTCGGTGCAGCGCAAGCGGGAGAAGGCCCTGCCGGCCTGAGGCCTTGGCCGGACCGGCACGGCGGTCCCGAACATCGGAAGCACCCCATAAAGGGGGCACAGGGATACACGATGCACATCACCGTCTCGGGCAAGCAGGTCGAACTTTCCGACGCACTCCGCACCCGCGTCGAAACCCAGCTCGATCTGATATGTGGCAAGTATTTCGACCACGCGTTGCAGGCCAACGTGACGTTCAGCCGTGCCCGCAGTTTCTTTACCTGTGACATCAACATGCATGCCGGCCGCGGCCTGACCCTGCGCGGGGAAGGCGAGGCCGCCGAGGCCAATGCCGCGTTCGACGACGCCGCCGAACATATCGCCAAACGATTGCGCCGTTATCGCCGCCGGGTGAACGAACACTCGCGAGACGATGTGAACCGCGCCGCCTCGCAATCCGGCCGCCGCTATGTGCTGCGCCAGGAGGACGAGGAAGCCGCCCCCGCCGGCGAGACCGCCGTGCAGGCGGGTACTTACGCAACTGTGATTGCCGAAACGCCGACCGAGATTGCCTCGCTCAGCGTGGGCGACGCGGTGATGCGGATGGACCTGGCCAACCAGACGGTGATGATGTTCCGCAACGCCACCAGCGGCGAGCTGAACGTGATCTACCGGCGGACGGATGGGCATATCGGGTGGATCGATCCGACCGCGGGGGGGTAGGTTCCGCGTTGGGTTAGCTAAGGACAGGCAAGGGGGACGCTGTCCCCCTTGACCCCCTGCCAGGGGGCCGGGCCCCCTGGACCTGCCGGGGTTTAAGTCGCGGCCAGGGTGCGCAGCACTTCTTCGGTTGTGGTGACTTCGCTCAGCTTGGGGAAGGTTTTCTCGATGCTGTGTGTGTTGGCGGCGATGTCCATGTCGGTCATCGCGTCGGCGATGGTGACCACGTTGTAGCCTTGATCGTAGGCGGCGCGGGCCGTGGCCTCGACGCCTCGGCTGGTGGCGATGCCGGCGAAGAAGAGTTGGGTGACGTTGCGCTGGCGTAGCAGGTCGTCCAATGCGGTGCCCGCAAACGCGCCGACCCGCTTTTTGGTGACGGTGAGGTCGGTTGGCTGCTGGTCCAGTTCGGGGATGAGTTCGGCGAAATCGGCGGGGGGCGTGAAGCTGAATTTGGCATCGACACGGCCCGGCGCGCCGCCGGCGACGTTGACGAGAACGACCGGCAGGTTGCGGGCGCGAAAGGCACGGGCGAGCTGTGCGACGCGACCCGTGATCTCGGCAGCGGGATGGGCGAGGGGCATGCGGAGAATGCCCTTTTGCATGTCGATGACGATGAGCGCGGCGGTGGGGTCAAGCTGGGTGAGGGGCATGGGGGCCTTTGTCGCGCGGAGTTGCGTGTGGGTCGATCCTTCGCGGGGCGAATGAAGGCGTGGTGAGCAGATAACGCAAGAGGGACGCATTCCTCCTTCACACCATGCCAGGGACCGAGCCCCCTGGAGCTTCCGTTGCGAAATACGACTAAAATCTTATTGGTTAGCGCGGGAGGATGAGCGAGCTCCACGCCGCGGTTTGCGGCGGGGCGCATTGTGTCGGGTTTGACGGTTGGGGCGCTGGGCTGATGGCCAGCACCGGCAATGGTTGCCTTGCGAATGCGGCCGCGACCAAGGTTTGCCAGTGATACGCGGCCATGCCGACCGTGTCGCGCAATGCGCCGGCCTGCAGGAAGGCGAGATCGCTGCCGAGCACCTCCCGCGTCGCGGCTTCCGCCTCACGACTGGGCGACAGCACCGTTACCAGCAGTGCCGTCGCGCAGCCGGCCCGTTGAAACCGGAGCGCGACGTAACTGCCGTCCGCGGTGATCGGCTTTACGCCGCTTTGTGTCCAACCCCGTTCGGCCAGGAACCGGATGACCTCCGCCTCGGCCAGGTCGTTCACAGGGGTTTCCGGCTTGCCGTATCGCAGCGACTTGCCACCCAGGCTGCCCAGCAACCACAATCCGACCAGGATCCAGTACCAGTTTCTGTACATCGCTACGTGCCGCGCGGTGCCAGAAAGGCGGCGGCAAAGACGAGAAGTGCCGCGGCGGCATCGAAAATGTCGACACCAATGCCGCGATGGCCAATGGCGTAGGCCGCTGGCGACCACGCAAGGATGCCCAGCCTGAGCACGTTCAACCCGGTATATCCCGCCGTGACCAAGGCGACCGCGCGGATGAAGCCTCGCGGCGTGGTGCCCAGATGACGCAGCAGCACTGCCACCGCTAGCACGGCGAACGGCAGCGCCCAGACCGTGGCACAACCGAGAAAGACGATGATCCGGTGTCCGTCGGTTTGACCGACGACATTACCACTGCGGGTAATGCCCTCGCGGACAAGCCCAAGCAGCCATTCGACGGCAATGGCATCACCGGTCAGGAACGGGGCGGCTAAAATCCGCGCGCCGGCCGCCTGCCAGATCGCACACAGGCCCAGCCCGGCGAAGCCCGCCACAGCCCAGCGCGCCGCGCCGCGCGAGCGCCAGGTAACCAAAGCACCCCATATTGCCAGCGCACCGGCACTGACGAGGGAACTTGGCACCAGCACGGCAGCGGCAAACAACAGGGCGGAGGGCCCGTGCGCCATCGGCGCCACCAAGGCGCGGTTTCGCCAGAGGGCCTGCGCACAGATGCCGGCGATCAGCAACGCGAGCGGGCTGATGCCGAGGAGTCCAAAACCCCCTTCCGCCTCGCCGGAGCGAGCCCCAGCGATAACCCCCTGCGCCAAGGTGTTAAGCCAGCCGCAGACCAGCAACACCAAGGGCAGGAGGGAACCGGTCAACGTGCTGTCTCAGGCCCGGCGGCGGCGGAACAGCATGCCGGCGCCACCGACGACGACCGCGACGCCCAAGGGCGATGCCGCGAGAGCCGGTAGCGGCGCCGGATTGGGCGCGAGCGAGGTCGTCACTTTGGTGATGCTGCCCTGGTCGCCCGCAGCGGCGATTGCAGCCGGCGTGATTGCAACATTGGTATTGGCATACGCGATGGTGTCGAACTCAAAGGCCGGCGAGCTCGAGGTGGCGACAACCTTGTTGTATGAGGCGCCGTTCAGGAAATTCACATTGACGATGTCGGAACCGGCCGCCGTCTGATTACCATTGGCGTTTGCCTGGATTTGCGATCCGGTAATCGTATCCACCAGTTTTCCGTTGTTGTAAAAATCCAGAGAGTTATATTTATCCACAGATCCCCAAAGCAGGCCAAAATATTTCTGGCTATTGGCATAGTTGATGGTCACAGAACCATTTGGTTCTGCCGCAAGGTAGTTGGTCTTTTCGGCGCCACCTGCAGTCCAAGGCGCGGCGGCAACGCCGGATTGGCTCCCTTGGTAAACGCCGGACGCGCCGCTGAAATCGATCGTGTTCACAGCTTTGCTGCCCGGATCGCTGAAAGTGACGCGGCTGGTGCTGACCAGCCCAGGCTGCTTTGCGGTCCCGAGGTCGAGCAGGTTTACCGAGGCGTTGGACGGGATGTAGGACAGGCTCTCAGAGATTTCGACGTTACCGCTGAGATAGCTCTGCGCCGCAGCGGTCCGGACGGCCAGGATTGCGATGGGCAGGGCGAGCAAAGGCAGAAACTGGTGTTGTTTAAATTTCTTTTTCGGCACGTGGTTGTTTCCCTTCTGAAATGCGATGCGAAATGCGACGCATTTGTCCCCACGCTCCTGCAGACGGGCAAGGAGCGTTTGGTACGATGGGGTTAAGCAAGCATCGCGCCAGCTTTGCCGGGTTGGGTGTGAGCGGTGAGCAGGTGACAGGGCTTTCAACCGGCATCACTTTGATGCGGGATTGCCGTGCCGGATCTGGCGCCCTGTCGTCGCGGGATGGATTGCTGATGGGTGAATGAAGATATCAAACCAGCCGGACGGGGCCGGGATACCGCGCGACAAGTGAGTCGGCGGTCACCAGCACGATCTCGTCAACGCTCGCCTGTGCCACCAGCACGCGGTCGAACGGGTCCTTGTGGATCGGTGGCAGGGTTTCCACCGCGAGGACGTGCGCACCGGCGATTGGCAGTTCGCGATAGCCGGCTGTCAGCAGTCCCTGTCGCAAGGCGCGCGGATCGACGCGGAAATCCGTCCGGTCGCGACCGCATTTGGTCGCGATTTCCCAGATTGAGGCGACGCTGAAATAGATTTCGTTCTCGGGGTCCTCGAGCAGGGCTCGGGCTGCCTGCGGCAGGCGGTCTGGCATTCCGGCCGCCCATAGCAGCAGATGGGTGTCGAACAGCAGTTTCATCCGCCGCGATTGGTTCCGTCGAAGAGATCGGCGATTTCGCCTTCCGCCATCCGGTCAAAATCCTCTGGCACCTCGATCTGGCCGATCATGAAGCCGAGGCGCGGGCTGACAGCGGGGGGTTCCAGAGCGGTGACCTTCACCAGCGGTGTTCCGGCCTTGGCAATCACGAAGGGTTCGCCGCGTATGGCGGCCTCGATCAGGCGCGAAAGATGCGTCTTTGCCTCGTGGATGTTGACGACGCGCATGGGGGCCTCATTGAACTAAGTTTGATTAGTCTAGTTTAATTAGCTTGGTTCAGCAAGCTTGCGTTTTCAGATCATGCCGGTTCGTTGCCCTCACCCTTCCCCTGCCCTTTCTCAGACCAGATCAAGTCGCAGTTCGCGGCCGACCAGGGCTGCGGCGCGTTGAAGGGTTTCGATCGTGATATTGCCCTTCGCTTTGAGGATGCGATCGAGTTGGGCGCGGCTGGTGTGCATCTTTTTGGCGAGGGCGGCCTTGGTTATGCCCTGACGCTCCATCTCCCGGGTGAGTTGCCAGGCCACCACGCGGTTTATCGCCTCGGCCTTGGTGGTTTCGCGGGTGCCGTCCTCGGCGAGGAATGCATCCAGCGTCGTGCCCCAATGGGGATTTTTCGTGCTCATGCCTTCATTCGCTTGCGTGCGATTTTGAGTGTTTATCGAAATAATGTATCATATAAGATACATTCATCCAAGACTGATGATGCCACTCCTGCCGGATAGAGCTAGAAATCCGGGCCGCGCCGTAAAAAGCTGATGGGCCGGTTGACGATCGCAGATGGTGCAGTTCCGAAGGGGAACTACACCCTACATCGCAACGAATATCACGATTGCTACGTGTGCTTAGGGATGTGGGGTCAAGGGGACTGAGTCCCCTTGCGGGTCGAGGGCAGCGCCCTCGCCTTTCTCCCCTTCCCTACCCTGCCAAAAACTTCGCCCGCTCCGCAGATGCCCGGCGCATTGAGGCTTCCTTTACGTGACCGAAGCCGCGGATCATGTCGGGGAGGCTGGCGAGGTCTACGGCGCGTTTCAGGGTGCGGGCGTCGAGGGTGGCGAGCAGGGTGGCGATGTCGGCTTCGTATTCCCCGATCAGGGCGCGTTCGGCGCGGCGTTCTTCGGTGCGGCCGAAGGGGTCGAGCGCGGTGCCGCGCAGGATTTTCATCGGTGCGAGCAGACGGAAGGCTTTGGCGAGCCAGGGGCCGTATTTGCGTTTGACGAGGTGCCCGGTGTCGCGGTCGCGCTGCGCGAAGAGGGGGGGCGCGAGGTAGTATTCGATCTTCTCGGGGGTTTCGAACTGGGCGGCGAGTTGTTTGCGGAAGGCGTCGGTGCTGTAGAGGCGGGCGACTTCGTATTCGTCCTTGTAAGCGAGGAGTTTGCGGAAGTTGCGGGCGACGGCTTCGGTGAGGGCGGTGCCGCCGGAGAACTGGGTTTGTTCGGCGGTGCGGACCTTGTCGACGAGGGCGCGGTAGCGGCGGGCGAGGCGTTTGCCCTGGTAGGCGGTGAGGTGCGCTTCGGCGCGGGCGATGATGTCGTCGAGGGTTTCGGGTTTTGGGGGGGCGGTGTCGAGCCCGGCCTGGGAGAGGACCGCGGCGAGGTTGTCGGCGGCGAGGCGGCCCCAGGTGAAGGCGGCCTGGTTGGCCTGGACGGCGGTGCCGTTGAGCTCGATGGCGCGCATCAGGCTTTCGAGCGAGAGCGGGATGGTGCCTTTCTGCCAGGCGAAGCCGAGCAGAAAGGGGTTGGTGGCGATGGAGTCACCGAGCAGGGCGGCGGCGATGGCGGTGGCGTCGAGCGCGTGCACGGCGTCGGCGCCGGCGGCGTCGCGGATGGAGCGGCGGAGGGTTCCGCCGGGGAGGCGGGAGTTGGGGTCGAGCACGAAGTCTCCGGTGGGGACTTCCTGGGTGTTGAGGATGACGTGCGAGACGCCTTGCTTGAGGGTGGCGATGGCGTCTTTGCCGGCGGAGACCACGAGGTCGGCGGCGAGGAGGAGATCGGCGTCGCCGCGGCCGATGCGCAGGCCGTTGAGGTCGGCGGCCACGCCAGCGATACGGATGTGGCTGGTGACGCTGCCGCCTTTCTGGGCCATGCCCATCTGGTCGAGCACGGAGACGTGTTTGCCGTCGAGATGGGCGGCCATGCCGAGCAGGGCGCCGACGGTGACGATGCCGGTGCCGCCGATGCCGGTGACCAGGATGTCCCACGGGCGATCGAGGGCGGGGAGCGTGGGGGCGATCAGGGCGGTGCCGTCGGGGGCAGTGCCGGCGCGCTTTTTCGGCTTGGCGCCGTGGACGAGGACGAAGGAGGGGCAGAAGCCCTCGATGCAGGAAAAGTCCTTGTTGCAGGAGGACTGGTCGATCTTGCGCTTGGTGCCGAAGGGGGTTTCCAGCGGCTGCACGGAGAGGCAGTTCGAGGCCTTCGAGCAGTCACCGCAGCCTTCGCAGACTTCGGCGTTGATAAAGGTGCGCAGGGCCGGGTCGGGGTAGGTGCCGCGCTTGCGGCGGCGGCGCTTTTCGCTGGCGCAGGTCTGGTCGTAGACCAGGATGGTGGTGCCGGCGGTGTCGCGCAGTTCCTTCTGGATACGGTCCATCTCGCGGCGGTGATGGATGGTGACGCCGGGGGCGAAGTCTTTGACGTCGGCGTGTTTTTCCGGCTCGTCGGTGACGACGACGATGCGGGTGGCGCCTTCGGCGGCGAGCTGGCGGGTGATCTGCCGGACGGTGAGCGGGCCGTCGAAGGGTTGGCCGCCGGTCATCACCACGGCGTCGTTGAACAGCAGCTTGTAGGTGATGTTGACGTTGGCGGCGATGGCGGCGCGGATGGCCATGATGCCGGAGTGGAAATAGGTGCCGTCGCCGATATTGGCGAAGACGTGGTTTTCCTCGGTGAACGGGGCCTGACCCATCCATTGCGCGCCTTCGCCGCCCATCTGGCTGAAGGTTTCGGTGCCGCGGTCCATGTAGATGGCCAGCGTGTGGCAGCCGATGCCGGCCATGGCGCGGCTGCCGTCGATCACTTTGGTGGAGGTGTTGTGCGGGCAGCCAGAGCAGAAATAGGGCTTGCGGACGGCGGCGGCCTGGACCTGGGCGAGGGCCTCGTCCTGCTGGCGCAGGGTGGAGAGGCGCATGCGGAGGTCTTCGCTGTCGGCGTAGCGGGCGACGCGGGCGCCGACGACGCTGGCGAGTTCGGATGAGGTGTATTCGCCGTGGCTTTTCAGCAGGGTCTGGCCGCGCTCGTCGCGCTTGCCGAGGATGCGGGGGCGTTCGGCGAGGTCGTAGAGGATGTCGCGGATCTGCTGTTCGACGACGGGGGCCTTCTCCTCGATGACGATGATTTCCTCGAGGCCGGCGGCGAAGGCGCGGACGATCTCGCGGTCGACCGGCCAGGCCATGGCGAGTTTCAGCAGGCGGACGCCGTGGCGCGCGTCGAGGCCGAGTTCGGCCATCGCCTGGCGGGTATCCTGGTAGGATTTGCCGAGGGTGATGATGCCGAGGCGGGCGCCTGGCGGGTCGAGCATGATGCGGTCGAGGCGGTTGAGGCGGACATAGTCCACCGCGGCGGGGATGCCGTGCAGGAGCATGCGGGCTTCCTGCTCCATCGGTGGGTCGGGGATGCGGATGTTGACGTCGGGGTGTGGGCCCTCGGGGAGCAGGGAGCGGAAGCCAGCGAGGTCGAATTCCACCGAGGCGGAGCTGTCGACGACGTCGGCGACGGTTTTCATGCCGATCCAGCGGCCGGACCAGCGCGACATCGCCCAACCGTGCAGGCCGAGTTCGAGAAGGTCTCGCACGTCGGCGGGGACCAGGACGGGCATGTGGGCGGCGATCAGCGCGGGTTCGCTCTGGTGCGGCAGGGTGGAGGATTTGCAGCCGTGGTCGTCGCCGGCGAGCGCGAGGACGCCGCCGTGGCGGCTGGTGCCGGCGTGATTGGCGTGGCGGAAGGCGTCACCGGCACGGTCGACGCCGGGGCCTTTGCCGTACCAGTAAGCGAACACGCCGTCGTATTTCGCGCCGCGGGTGAGCGGGAGTTGCTGCGAGCCCCAGATGGCGGTGGCGGCGAGTTCCTCGTTGGTGCCGGGCTGGAAGTGGATGTGGTGTTCGTCGAGCTGCTTCTTGGCCTGCCACATCTGGATGTCGATCTGACCCAGGGGCGAGCCGCGATAGCCGGTGACGTAGCCGGCGGTGTTCAGGCCGGCCGCGAGGTCGAGCTGGCGTTGCAGCATCGGCAGGCGGACGAGGGCCTGAGTGCCGGTGAGGTAGAACCGGTCGGTGTCGGTCCGCCATTTGTCGTCTAGAGTCGCTGCGGAGTGTTTCATGCTGGACGCCTTTTGGGTTCCCCGTTGCGGCTAGGTTAGGACAGCTTTTATGTCCTATTCAATTTCGTTTGTGAGCAAGAGGAAGTAAGGAAGCGCTTTCTTTTTTTGTAAAAAAAGAAACAAAAAAACTTTAGTCCTCGAGACGGACGAGTTCTACGCCTTCGTCTACGCGGTCGCCGACGGCGCAGCGGATTTCGGCGACGATGCCGTCGGCGGCAGCGGTCAGCGACAGTTCCATTTTCATCGCTTCCAGCATGATCAGTTTTTGGCCTTTCACCACGGAGTCGCCGGGGGCGACGAGGACGGCGACGACGCGGCCGGGGATGGGGGACATGACGTGGCCGGCGCCGGCACCTTCGGCCTCGGGCGGAGCGAGCGGGTCGATCAGGGTGAAGAGATGCGCTGCGCCGTCTTGCAGCACAGTGATCAGCGGCAGGGCTGGGATGGTGACGAGCGGGCGGGAGATGCCGTCACAGGTCACGCGGCCCGGGCCGGCGGCAGCGATGCGGGTCTGGCCGTCCCAGGTCAGGCCGGTGGCGTCGGCGCGCACGGCGATGTCGCGGTCGCCGGTGCGCAGCAGCACGCTGCGGCTGGTGGGCAGATTCATGCGCCAGGCTTCGGACCAGGGGCCGAGGTCAGGCGTGGCGAGGGCGGCGAGCGCGGCGGCGGCGATGGCGTGATCGCTGGGCGGCGGTTCGGCGAACAGGGCCTCGGCGTGGCGGGGGATGAAGCCGGTGTCGAGTTCGGCGGCGATGAAGGCCGGGTGCGTCACTACCGCGCGGACGAAGGACAGGTTGGTCCGCAGGCCGGCGATCTCGGTCCGCGCCAGGGCGGCGGCGAGGCGGCGCAGGGCGGTTTCGCGATCACTCCCGTGGGCGATGACCTTGGCGATCATCGGGTCATAGTCGGGCGTGATG
Organism: uncultured Rhodospirillales bacterium; assembly: GCA_903881515.1. Classification (GTDB taxonomy): domain Bacteria; phylum Pseudomonadota; class Alphaproteobacteria; order Acetobacterales; family Acetobacteraceae; genus CAIRTN01. The sequence continues at coordinate 11,265 of CAIRTN010000315.1, forward strand.
CGGTCGCCGCTGCGCACGCCGCCATCGACGCGGACGTCGTCCGGCAGCTTGAGATGGGTGAGGCGGCCGACGGCGGGGCGGAAATCCTGCGCCGGGTCTTCGGCGTAAAGCCGTGCCTCGACGGCATGGCCGGTGGCGCGCAGATCCTGCTGGCGCCAGGGCAGGGCTTCGCCGGCTGCGACGCGGAACTGCCACTCCACAAGGTCGAGCCCGGTGATGGCTTCGGTGACCGGATGCTCCACCTGCAGGCGGGTGTTCATCTCCATGAAAGCGAATGTGGGGCCTTCGACGATGAATTCCACCGTGCCGGCGCCGATATAGCCGACGGCCTGCGCTGCGGTGACCGCGGCCTGTCCCATTGCGGCGCGCATGGTGTCGCTAAGGCCGGGTGCGGGGGCTTCCTCGATCACCTTCTGGTGGCGGCGCTGCACCGAGCAGTCGCGATCGAACAGATACAACGCGGTGCCATGAGTGTCGGCGAAGACCTGGACCTCGACATGGCGGGGCTTGGTCAGATAGCGCTCGATCAGCAGGCGGGGGTCGCCGAAGGAGCTGGCGCCTTCGCGCTGCGCGGCGGCGATGGCGGCGTCGAGGTCGCCAGCCTCGGTGACGACGCGCATGCCTTTGCCGCCGCCGCCGGCCGAGGCCTTGATGAGCACGGGAAAGCCGATGCCCAACGCGGCATCGCGGAGCGTGGCGAGGTCCTGCGCCTCGCCGTGATAACCGGGCACCAGCGGCACGCCGGCGGCGGCCATTAGTGCCTTGGATTGCGATTTGCCGCCCATGGCGCGGATCGCCTGTGCCGGCGGGCCGATGAAGATCAGGCCGGCTGCCGCGCAGGCCTCGGCGAAGGCCGCATTCTCTGACAGGAAGCCGTACCCGGGATGCACCGCCTGCGCGCCGGTGGCCTGGGCCGCGGCGATGATGGCGTCGATGCGCAGATAGCTGTCACGCGGGGCGGGCGGGCCGATGCGCACCGCGCGGTCGGCCATCGCGACATGCATCGCGTTGGCATCGGCGTCGGAATAGACCGCGACGGTGGCGATGCCCATGCGCTTCGCCGTACGCATGATCCGGCAGGCGATTTCGCCGCGATTGGCGATCAGAACCGTGGAAAACACCCATTAACCTCCCAAAGACCAGGATGCCGGATTTTTCGGCAACCTTCCGCTTTGATCGTGCACCACGACCCGATGCGGCAACGCCGCGCCCCAGCGCCACAGCACCAGGTTCGCCATGTCCGCCCGTGCCCCGTTGGCGAAGGACGGCACCAGAATCCCCGCCGCCCCGTCTGCGATCAGGCGTTTCGCGAGAGCCCACGATGCCGGCTCACGCCCCATCGCCATCTCATAGCGCCAGGCACAGGACGCTATCGCTTCGCCCCGCATATCCACCACATCGTCGACGTCAACCGCGTAGGAGCAGATGGTCAACGGATCGAACCGGTGCCCGAAGCCATGTCCCATTTCCAAAAACATGCCCTCAACCGTCAACGCGAGATACAGCGCCGGCACGCCGACAGGGTTGAACCGGCCGCCTTTCGCCGCAGCGCCCTCGCCGGAGAGTGGCGTCCACGTCCATCGCGGGTCATGCGCGCGATAGCCGACGCCCTGCCATCTCAAGCAAAGCCGCCCGTTGCCACGTGATCCAGATAGTCCCGCACCGCGGCCGCCTTGCCCTCTTTCACCAAGGCCTCGGCGGTGCGCCCGCCGAAGGCCGGGATCGGTTCGGCGCGATACCACGCCATCGCCTGCTGCTCGCCGCCGGCCCAGTCGACAATCCGCCCGACGATTTCCAGCATCTCCGTCGCCCGCGCCTGGGTGCGTGGCGCCTGCACCCGCGCCGAGCGGTGCATCGCCTCCCGCTTCAACCCCATCGTCTCGGCCAACTGCGCCTTGGACATGCCGAAGCGCTCGGCCACACGCTCGACCGACACGTTGCCGGCCGCATCCATCAACGCGGTTGCCAATTGCGCGCCGCGGAAGGCGGGCTTGGTCTTCGCCACGGTTCCCATTTCAGGCACTCCAGATGACAGGTTTATCTGTCATTCTATATGCGATTTCTGCCGTGCAAAGCAATGCTCACATCCGGAACACGCCGAAGCGTGTCTGCTCGATCGGCGCGTTCAATGCGGCGCTCAGTCCGAGGCCGAGCACGCGGCGGGTGTCGGCCGGGTCGATCACGCCGTCATCCCACAGCCGGGCGGTGGCGTAGTAGGGGTGGCCCTGGGTTTCGTACTGGGCGCGGATCGGGCGCTTGAAGGCTTCCTCCTCTGCGGCCGGCCAGGCTTCGCCGCGGGTGGTCATGCCGTCGCGCTTGACTGTGGCGAGCACGCTGGCGGCCTGTTCGCCGCCCATCACCGAGATGCGGGCATTCGGCCACATCCACAGGAAGCGCGGGTCATAGGCGCGGCCGCACATGCCGTAATTGCCGGCACCGAAGCTGCCGCCGACGATCACCGTCAGTTTCGGCACGGCGGCGGTGGCGACCGCGGTGACCATCTTGGCGCCGTCCTTGGCGATGCCGCCGGCTTCGTATTTGCGGCCGACCATGAAGCCGGTGATGTTCTGCAGGAACACCAGCGGGATGCCGCGCTGGGCGCAGAGTTCGATGAAATGCGCCGCCTTCTGCGCGCTCTCGCTGAACAGGATGCCGTTATTGGCGACGATGCCGACCGGCATGCCGAAGATATGCGCGAAGCCGGTGACCACGGTGGTGCCGTAGAGCCGCTTGAACTCGTCAAAC
>CAIRTN010000316.1 GCA_903881515.1 uncultured Rhodospirillales bacterium
ACGCAGAGACGTTGCTGGTTGGCTGGGCCATCGGCGCCATCCACCGCCACGATCGCATCGTCCTGCACCCGATAGGTCATTTGGCAGCCGACGCCGCAATACGGGCAGAGCGAGCGCACCTCGCGGTCCGGCACCGCACCGGCGGCGATGGTCGCCTCCAGCAGCGCCCCGGTCGGGCAGGCCTGCACGCACTCGCCGCAGCCGACGCAGGTGCTTTGGCCCATCGCGGCGTCGAAATCGAACACCGGCCGTGCCTGCGCGCCGCGGTAGCCCATGCCGATCACGTCGTTGCCCTGCACCTCGCGGCAGGCCCGCACGCACAGACCGCAGGCGATGCAGGCATCCAGGTTCACCGCCATCGCCGGATGGCTGAGATCGGCCGCGAAGCGGGCGCCGCCCTCAAATCGGCTGGCCTCAACGCCCCAGTCGCGCAGCTTGCCGCCGCCGTGTTCCGGCATGTCGGCCAGCAGCAGTTCCAGCACCATCTCCCGCGCCGCCACCGCCCGCGCGCTCGCCGTTCGCACCACCATGCCGTCGGCCGGCAGCCGCAGGCAGGACGCGGTCAGCACCCGCTCGCCCTCGACATCCACCATGCAGGCCCGGCAATTGCCATCGGCGCGATAGCCGGGCTCCGGCTGGAAACACAGATGCGGGATCGTGGTGCCCAGCCGCTGCGCCACCTGCCAGATGCTCTCCCCGGCGGCGGCCTCCACCTCGATGCCATCGAGGGTGAAGCGGGTCATGCGCCCACCTCCGGAAAATAGCGCAGCAGGCTCAGCACCGGGTTCGGCGCCGCCTGGCCCAGCCCGCAGATCGAGGCATCGCGCATCACCGCCAAAAGCTCGGTCAGCAACCCGCGATCCCAGCTTTGTCGGTGCAGCAACCCCAGCGCCTTCTCGGTCCCCAGCCGGCACGGCGTGCATTGTCCGCAGCTTTCGTCACGGAAGAACCGCATCAGTTCGCCAGCGACCTCGCGCAGGTCATCGGCCTCCGACAGCACGATCACCGCCGCCGAGCCGACAAAACAGCCATGCTCCTCCAGAGTGCCGAACCCGATCGGCACATCGGCCATTGCGGCGGGCAGAATTCCCCCCGACGCGCCGCCTGGCAGGAAGGCGCGCAGCGTGTGACCCTCGGGCATACCGCCGCAGGCCGCGATCAGTTCGGCCGCCGTGCTGCCATTGCCGGCCAGCACCACACCGGGGTTCCGCACCCGCCCAGACACCGAATAGAACCGCTGTCCGCTCTGTCCGCGCAGCCCCAGGCCGCGCCACCAGTCTGCCCCGCGCCGCAGGATCTCCGGCACCCAGAACAGGGTCTCGACGTTGTTCACCAGCGTCGGCCGCCCGAACAGCCCGCTTTGGAACACGAAGGGCGGTTTGTGCCGCGGCAGGCCGCGCTTGCCCTCGATGCTTTCCAGCATCGCGCTTTCCTCGCCGCAGACATAGGCCCCGGCGCCGCGCCGCAACTCCACCCGGCGTCCCGGTGGCATCGCCCGCAGAGCGTCCTGCAGCACGATCCGCGCGGCGGCATATTCGTCGCGCAGATAGATGTAGACCGTCTCGGCGTCGACAATCTCGGCCGCGATCAGCACGCCTTCCAGGAACTGGTGCGGCGCGGTCTCGATGCAGTGCCGGTCCTTGAACGTTCCTGGTTCTCCCTCATCGGCATTCACCGCCATCAGCCGCGGCCCGGGTTCGGCGCACACCGCCCGCCATTTGCGCGCCGTGGGAAATCCCGCCCCGCCGCAGCCGCGCAGCCCTGCCGCGTCGATGACGGCGATTGGATCAACCACCCCGCTGCGCACCTGCGCCAGCATGGCGTAATTGCCGCTGGGGACCACAGGCACCATCGGCAGCAGCCGCCCCTCCCGAGCCTTGGCGATCACGCGCTCGGGCGTGGCCGCATCCACGGTCTGCAAGCCCACCTGTGCCGCCGGCGCCGCGGCGCAACGGCCGATGCAGGGCACCTCGATGACCCGCGCAGCCACGCCTTCCCGCACCGCGGCGGCAAGCGCCTCGGCGCCGGCCATCTTGCAGGCGATCCCGTCGCACACCCGGATGGTTACTGCCGGCGCGGGGGCATCCTGCACGTCGAAATGCGCGTAAAACGTCGCGACCTCGAACACCTCGGCCATCGACAGCCGCAGCAGACCGGCCAGCGCGGCCAGGTGCGCATGCGGAATCCGGCCCAGCGCATCCTGGATCGCATGCAGATACTCGATCAGCAGGTTCCGCTGCAGCGGCGCCTCGCCCAGCAGCGCGCGCAATTGCCCGGCCACTACCGGATCAGCCTGCAATCCCTTCGGGGTTACCCGCGCCCGCCCGCGTCCAGCTCCCGGATGCCGCGCCTGCACTGTCATTTTTGACGTTTTACTCCAGCGGACTCTTGCAGTTCCTGCGCAAGCCTAGACACACAACCGGCGGAAGGCGAGGGGGCGCCCTGGCGCTACCGGCTGCCCGCCACGGCCGCGGCGCCGATCGTAATAAATTCTTGTTTCTCGCCACGACGTGCATCCATTACAACCGATGGCGTGGGAGTCCCGCGGTCGCGTTGGGGAAGAACCGTTTGCTGTCGAGAATGAATACGTCGCCGGCGTTCGGATGGCTGCGAAACCTGGCGCGCTCCATTATTGCGTTCGATTGGGCGCTCGCGGCTATCGCCGGGGTCGCGATCGCTGCGCTGTGGATCATCGTCGCACTGCTGACAGTCAACGATTTCACGCATCAGGCCGAGGAGACCGAGCGCGATACGTCGAACTTCGCGCTGGCGCTGGAAGCCCAGGTCGCCGGCCGGTTCGATGCCATCGACAGCACGCTGCGCGCCGCGCAGCACTTCTATACTGCCGATCCCGAACACTTCGCGCTGGCCGGCTGGGCGGTGACGGGCACTGACCGCGTCAATGCCATCGTCACCGATGCGAAAGGCGTGGTGGTGCAGACTGTCCACGGTGCCCGGGCAAAGGGGATCGACCTGCATGACAACGCGGCCATTGCCGGTCAAATCGCCAGTGGCGGTGCCGATCGCTTGCTGATCAGTCCGCCAATATTCGGCCGTGTTTCCGCGCGCAATATCATCACGGCCGCACGCCCGCTGCACGACGCCCAGGGTCGTTTCACTGGCGTCATGGTGCTGTCGATCGATAACGACACGTTTTCTTCGCTGTACCGCGCGCTCGACCTGCCGCACGGCGCGATTACGCTTTTCGGGCTGGATGACCATCTGATCCGTGCCCGCTATCCGGACCGCGACGTCAAGCCGGGCATGGTGATGCCCGAGTCGATCGCAGGACTGCTCGCGGGCGGGCGCACGCAGGCCAGCTTGCAGCATCGCAGTCCGTTCGATGGTGTGGAACGCTTTGTCGTCGCGCGCCGGGTGGCGCAATTCCCGCTGGCGGTCGCCGTATCCTTCGATGTGGAGGCGATGCGCGCCGAACCGCGCAGCGCGGCCATCAATCTTGCCGTCGCCGGCGTGCTGGTCACCGTGATGATTGCCGCGATCGCCTTCGCGCTGTCATTCGCCGGACGCGCCGGCCGGCGGGCGCATGCGGCGATCGATGCCGCGTTCACCCATGTCGACTACGGCATCATCGTGTTGGACCCCAACATGAACATCGCCATCGCCAATGAGCGCTTTTCCGCCCTGCTCGAACTGCCCCCCGGTCTGGCCGAACCGGGCCGCCCGATCAAGCAGGTGGCGGACTGGCAGCAGCGGCACGGCGAGTTTGTCAGCATGCCGCAGCAACTGACTCTCGACGATGCGTTTGGAGCACACCCGATCCCGGAGGCGCTGAACTACGAGCGCACCCGGCCCAACGGAACCGTGCTGCAGGTGCGCACCGAGGCGCTGGCCGATGGCAGCATGGTGCGCAGCTTTGCCGATGTGACCGTGGCCCGCCGCGCTGCCGCCGCCATCGCCGCCGCCGCTGATCAGGCCCGCTCCGCCGAGGCCAGCCTTGCCGCGGCGCTGAACAATGTTCTGCATGGCGTGATGATGGTGGTGGCAGACCGGCGCGTGCTGTTCGTCAATGCCCGTGCCGTCGATCTGCTGTGCATGACCCCCGATATCCTGCACCCCGGTGTGCACGAGGACGATATCCTACGCCTGCAAGTGGAGCGCGGTGACTTTGCCGGCGCGCCGGAGGTTGAGGCCAGGGTTCGAGATGTGCTGTTGCACGGGCTTCCCGCTTCGCCCGACGGCTCGCTGATCCGCGATTACCAGCGCAATACACCCGATGGCCGGCGGGTCGAGATCCGCATCACCTACCTCGCTGATGGCCGGGTCGTCACCACCTACACCGACATCACCGCGCAGCACGCCGCCCAGCGCAGCCGCGCCGAATTCCTCGCCGTGGTTACCCACGAATTGCGCACGCCGCTGAACGGCATCATCGGCATTGCCGAACTGCTGGCGAGCGGCCAACTGTCCATGCAGCAGCAGGCTGATCTGCGCCTGATCGCCGAGGCCGGTGACCAGTTGCTGGGGATTATCAACGACATCCTGACCGTGGTGCATTTCGAGCATGGTGGCGTGGCGCCGCATGAAGCCGGGTTCGATCTCACGGCGACCCTGCGCGAGGTTTGCGATGCAATCGCCCCCGCCGCCGCGGCGAAGACCCTTGTGCTCCGCCAGGAATTCGACCCCGCCCTGCCGCCGATGGTCCGCGGTGACCGGGACCGCCTGCGGCATCTCTTGCGCAAGCTGCTCGACAATGCGGTGAAATTCACCGAGATCGGAACCATCACCCTGTCCGCCGGAGTGCTCGCCCGCGATAGCGGCGACTGGCGCATCGCCGCTCACCAGCAGCGAGCCCGCGATTCTGAGCGCTGCCTCCAGCCGGTCGATCACGCCCAGCAGCGCCTCCTGCACATCGCTGGGGAACGCGATGCCGCGTTTCACCTTTTTCGCCGCCAACCCCAGCAGATTGCGGTCGATCACGTCGCCGGCGTGTTCCAGATTGGTGATGAACACCAGGATCTCGGTCATCCGCCGGTGATCCGCCTCGGTCATCGCCTCCGGCTCCATCCCGGTCAGATAGGCCTTGATCGCGGCGTTCAGCTTGTCCAGCACGTCGTCCAACTGCCGCGTGCGCGCCATTTGCCGCCGGTCGCCCTTCACCAGCGCCTCGCGCAGCCCGGCCAGCATCTCCTGCAGCACATCGGCCAGCCGCAGCGCCTCCCGCGCCGCGCCGCCGAGCGCCACCCACGGGGTTTCCCGCGCCGAGGCATCGAGGTGCATCGGCCGGCCGGGATCGGCCGGGTCCACCCGGGCGGGCAGCATCCGCACCAGCACCTTGGCATACACCGTCAGCAGCGGTAGCCCGATCGCGGCCAGTGCCAGATTGAACAGCGTATGGAAATCCGCCACCGCGCGGGCATTGTCAGGCACCAGGGTGACCATCCATGGCCCCGCCACGCCCAGCAGCGGCAGTGCGAACACCACGCCGGCCAGCCGCACCAGCAGATTGCCCAGCGGCACCCGCCTCGCCGCGGCATCCGCCCCGGCGCTGCCCTCCAGCACCGGGTTTATCGCGGTGCCCAGATTTGCCCCCAGCACCAGCGCGAAGGCGGCCACCGGCGGCACCACGCCCTTGGCACACAGGCTCATCACCAGCAGCACCACCGCGACCGAGGAATGCGCCGCCCAGGTGATTCCAGCGGCCAGCACCACGTCCAGCACCGGTTCGGTGGCAATCGCGCCCAGCATCATTCGCAGGCTGGGCACATCCTCGAACGGTGTCGCCAGCACCAGCAACTGGCGCAGCGCCATCAGCATCAGCCCGAGCCCGATGAACACCCGCCCGAGGTCGCGCACACCGGCGGAGGCCCGGCGGAAGGTCATCACCCCAATCAGCACCAGCGCCGGGGCGATCGAGGCGACGTCGAACGACAGCGCCTGCACGATCAGCGTCGAGCCGACATTGGCGCCCAGCATCACCGCCAGCGCCGGAACCAGATCGACCAGGCCGCCCGCGGCGAAGCCGGTGACCATCAGCCCTGTCGCGGTGCTGCTCTGCAACACAGCGGTCACCGCCGCGCCAGCCAGGAACGCCGAGCCCCGGGTGCGCAGACCGCGCGACAGGCCAGCGCGCAGCCTGGCGCCGAACGCACGCTGCACCCCGGTCTGCACCATGTGCACGCTCCACAGTAGCAGTGCGACCGCGCCGGCGAGGTCCAGCAATGTCAGCGGAAATCCCATCAGGGCACTCCAGGTGCGGAAGCGTCGAAGTTTGGCATATCGGTTGCTCTGCCGTCGATGTGCTGATGTGGTGGCGGTGTCGTCGCGGACGAAGCGTGTGGAGATCGCGAAACGCAACGCGAATTGCGGTCGGCTGTGCCGTTTGTCGCGAAATGCGAGGATTATTGCGACGATTCGACCAAAATTCGTGGCGTAAAATGTGCATCAAACTGGGCAGCATCGGCCGACATGGAGACCGCCGTTTTGACCCGCCCATTGGACCGGCCATTTACGGCAAGCGACTGGCATCTTCCACTCGGACCAACGATCACGCTTATCGGGCTCGCCGCGACAGTGCTGATCTGGGTGGCGCTTGGCCTTTTCATCCATTCCGAATTCCGCAATCACGAGGCGCATGCGTTCAACGACCTGCATGTCCTCGCCCGCAGCCTTGAGGCGCAGGTCAGTGCCCGTGTCGAATCCGTCGATCGCACATTGCGTGTCGGCCAGTATCTCTATGCCCGTGACCCGGCGGGTTTCCATTTCAGCGACTGGACCGGCGCCAACCGTGATCCGGCCTGGTCCAATGCCGTGCTGGTCGATCGCGAGGGGATGGCCCGGCTCACCGCCGATGGGCCGCTGGCGCCGCCCGTCGACATGCGCGCACGGCCCGGTATCACCCAGCAACTCGCCGATCCCGAAGACAATATGGGGATCTCGCCACCGCTGGTGGGCCCAATCAGCGGCCGGCGGGTGATTGCGTTCACCCGCAAACTGTTCGATGCCGCCGGCCATTTCGACGCCGTCGAGGCGATCACGCTGGACGCCGACAGCTTCTCCAGCCTCTATCGTGACCTCGTGACGCCCGACGGCGCCATCGCTCTGGTGGGGATGGACCGGGCGATCCGTGCCAGGTTCGCGAATACCGGGTTCAACCTGGATATGATGGTGCCCGAGGACTGGGTGGCTCCGTTCCGCGATGGCACCACTGAGGTTACAGCGCGCAGCCGCAGCCCGGTGGACGGTGTCGAGCGCTTCAGCGTTCACCGACGCGTCGCCCATTTCCCACTCATTGTCAGCGTTTCCTCCTCCGTGAGTGAAGTCGATACTGTGCCGCGCCGGCTGGCCAGCCATGTGATCGGCCTGGGCCTGGCGCTGACGCTGCTTATCATCACCGTCTGCGTTGCCTTCAGCCATGCCGGCCGCACCCGCCGCGACACGCGGCGTGCGCTCGAGGGGGCGTTCGCCAATGTCAGTCACGGCATCATGCTGGTCACCCCAGATCACCGCGTCGCCGTCGCCAACCCGCAACTCAGCGCGATGCTGGATCTGCCGAAGGGGCTCGTCGTGCCTGGGCGTTCCCTGGCGGAGATCGTCACCTTTCAAAAGCAGGCGGGCGAGTTCGCCGACGACCCGCCGCCGAGCCTGGATCAGGATCTGATCGGCATCGCCCCCGAATCGCGGCTTTACGACCGTGTTCGTCCCAATGGCTCCATCCTGCAGGTGCGCACGGAAGTGCTGTCCGATGGCAGTCTGGTCCGCAGCTTCACTGACGTCACCGAGGCGCGCCGTGCCGCTGCCGCCGTCGCCGCTTCGCGTGACAAGGCCGAAGCTGCGGAAGCGACCCTGATCGCGGGGTTGGAGAATGTGCTGCACGGCGTGCTGCTCACCGGCGCCGACCGCAAGGTGCTCTATGTCAACGAGCGCGCCATTGATCTGTTGAATCTGACACCCGAGATCCTGCACTCCGGTGTGTCTGAGGACGATATCACGCGCCTGCAACTTGCGCGTGGTGACCTTAATGAGGTGCCGGAGGTCGCGACGCGGGCACGTGCCATTCTTACCGCTGGCCAGACGCCGGCCGCAGACGCGCGCCGCTTCTTCCAATATCAGCGCAACACGCCCGACGGACGGCGCATCGACGTGCGCTTTACCGTGCTGCGTGACGGTCGCGCCGTCACCACCTACACCGACATCACCGCGCAGTATGCCGCGCTCCAGGCCGAGGCCGAGGCGCGTCGCGCCGCGGAAGCCGCATTGCGCAGCCGCACTGAATTTCTCGCGGTGGTTACGCACGAGTTGCGCACGCCGCTGAATGGCATCATCGGTCTCGCCGGCCTGATGCTGGCGCACAGCCCGCCGGAACGGCACGCCGAAGATATCCAGATGATCGAGGAAGCCGGCATGCAACTGCTGTCGATCGTCAACGATATCCTCGATGTCGCCCATCTCGAACGCGGCAGCCTGGCACTGCGCGAGCAGCCATTCGACCTGCGGGCGATGCTGCGGGCCACCAGCGGGCTGGTCGCCCGCCGCGCCACTGCCAAAGGATCGCGGCTTGATCTGCAGATCGACGATGCGCTGCCGCAATCGGTCACCGGCGACGAGGCCAGGCTGCGGCAGGTCCTGCTCAAGCTGCTCGATAACGCGGTGAAGTTCACCGATGCCGGCACCATCGCCATCGACGTGCAGGCCTTGCCGCATACGGGGGCCGGCTGCAGGCTTGCGCTCAGTATTTCCGACAGCGGCATCGGCATGGACCAGACCACGCTCGGCCGGCTGTTCGACCCGTTCATGCAGGCCGACGCGTCCTATGCCCGCCGTTTCGGCGGTCTCGGCCTGGGCCTGGCGATCTGCCGCTTATTGGTCGAGACGATGGGCGGCGGCATCACGGCCGAGAGCACCCCGGGCGAGGGCAGCACCTTCCGTGTCGAACTCACCCTGCCGAGCACCGGCTTCGTGATGGAATAGCTCAGACTTTCCGCACCTCCCAGAAGATCGGAAGGATGCTCTTCAGGATGCCGGACAGCGAAGTTCGCCGCGCGATCGGCTGATACCACTGGCCGACCGGGATGTAGGGCACTTCGTCGAACGCGGCCGCCTGCATCTGCCGCGCCAGCGCCTGCTGCGCGGGCATGTCGGGCGCCTCGTACCAGGCTGCCCGCAGCGCCTCGATCCGCGGGCTGGTCGGCCAGCCGTACCAGCCCTGCAAACCGCTGCCCCACAGCGCGGTATGTGTCGCCGGGTTGGAGTAGCTGAGCCCGTCGCCATAGGTGCAGAATGTGCTCCAGCCGCCTTTCTCCACGCTCTCCCGGCTGTTGCGCCGGCTGACCACGGTGCCCCAGTCCGCCACCACGAAATCGACGTTCAGCCCGACGCTCTCGTAAACCGAGCGCGTCACCTGCGTGATCGCGTTCACCACCGGGAAATCCGACGGCGCCATCAGCACCACCCGCTCGCCCTTGTAGCCGCTCTCCTTCACCAGCCGGCGCGCCAGTTCCAGGTCGCGCGAGCCGGTGAGCGCCTTCAGCCCCTCGTCATTGGCCAACGGCGTGCCCAGCGTGAACACACCCACCCCGTCGCGCGCCAGCGCCGTCTCGCCGCCCATGATCGCCGCCAGGTAGGAGGACTGCTCGATCGCCGGCAGCAGTGCCCGGCGCAGCTTCGGATTGTCGAACGGCGCCTGCAGATGGTTAAACCGGATGATGCCGATTGCGCCGAGCAGGTCGACATTCTCCACCACCACCCCAGGCGCCTTGCGCAACACCGGCAACAGGTCCGACAGCGGCTGCTCCACCCAATCCACCTCGCCGGTCTGCAACGCGGCAGCTGCCGTCGCCGGATCGGGCATCACCACCCATTCCACGCGATCGACATAGGCGCGCTTGCCGCCGGCGGTGAAACTAGCCGGCTCGTCACGCGGCAGATATTTGTCAAACCGCGCATACACTGCCCGCGAACCGGACACCCATTCGTCGCGCACGAATTTGAACGGACCGCTGCCGACATATTCGTTGATCTGCTGGAACGCGTCGGTCTTCGCCATCCGTTCCGGCATCATGAAGCAGGAGCCCTGGCCAAGCGCGTAGGGCAGGGGGGCGAACGGCTTGGTCAGCCGCAATTCCAGCGTCAGGTCGTCCACCGCGCGCATCTCGGCCAGTTGCTGCGCGATGCGCTGGCCGAACCCGTCGCGCTTCATCCAGCGCGCCAGCGAAGCAACGCAATCCACCGCACGCACCCGCTCGCCGTCATGCCACAGCAGCCCGGTGCGCAGGGTCAGCCGCCAGGTCAGCTTGTCGTCCGAAAGCGTGTATCCCGCAAGCATCTGCGGCCGCGGGATCAGCCCGGCATCCAGGCCGAACAGCGTGTCCCAGATCACATAGCCGTGGTTGCGCGCCACCACCGTGGTGGTCCAGATCGGATCGGGGTTCGCCAGGTTGGCCTGCGGCACGAATCGCAGCACCTTGCTGCCCTGCGCCAAAGCTGGACGCGCCAAAGTGGCCGCGGCTGAAACCTGCAACAACTGTCTGCGATACATGCCAAAGCCCCCGGGTTCAGGCTGCAAGCAAGCCCGGCTTTGCTGCGGAATCAAAGCAAAATTGTCATGTCGGCAGTCGAACGGTCAGGTGGTTCTCGCGGGGCCAGCGCCGCATCGGTCTGCATGGCCTGGAAACGGTTGCATGCGGTGAGTAGTTTCCGACGCTGCCGCGGCCTGCGCCTGGTCATCACACTCGCGCCATGCGATCCATCCCTGGCCGGCCCTCGCGCCGGCGCACGTCGTCCGCCGGCACAGCCGTTCTGCTGTCCCTCGTCCTGCTCTGTGGCCCGGCCCTGGCCGAGGCCGAACCGGAACCGGCGCCCGCGATTTCGGTGACGCCAACCGCCGCACCGCCGCCTGCGAGCGGCGGGGTCAACCTCATCACCCAGGCCGCGGTCGCCGCTGGCGTGCTCGCCTGCGCGCCGCGGGTGGACCAGGTGGCGCGGTTCCTGACCACCGGTCTCGTCGGCAGCTTCTGGATGTTCCTTCCCGCCACCGCCCGCGACCAGCATATCGTCTCCACCTCAATTGAGATCGACAGCAAGGGCGGGCCGCTCGCCTATGCCAGCGCCGATTTCGCACCCGCGATGGTTGATGGCTGCGGAGCGATCTACGAGACCGTGGTCTACTGGCCGGCGAAGTGCGCCGAGGTTGCAGCAAAGCAGTTTACCACTTTGCCAAAGGCCAGAAATCTCGGCACGCAGGTTACCAGCCTCGATGCCGGCAACGGCGCGCGGGTGTTCCTGATGCCGGCCGGCGTGGCCGGCTGCGTCAGCATCAAGAAGGAACTGCTGTGACCCCGCGCTGCGCCTTCGCGGTGCTGCTGCTCGCGCCGTCTCTGGCATTGGCGCAGCCCCCCCCGTTGATACCGCTGCCTCCACGCCGTTGACCCGAACGGCCGCACAGGCAGGCCTGCTGAGTTGCGCCGCGCGGATCGAGCAGGTTTCCCGTTTTCTCGGCGCCGGTAATCAAATGGCGTTTCAGCTTTCCCTGCCCCAGCCACCGCGCGACCTGCGGATGGCGGGCGCGGCGATGGAAATCACGCCGCCGGCGGGCGCCTCCAGCTACGCCAGCGCCCAATTCGCCGCCGCCGGCCGCGGCTGCGACGCGATCTACCAAACCGTCACCTATTGGCCGGCGCCGTGTGCGGAGATCGCGGCCACGCGCTTCCCCGGCCAGGCGCCCGGCCTGCCGCTCGGCCCCGCGATCACAACGCTGGAGCTTGGCGGCAATGCCCGCATATTCCTGATGCCGGCCGGCACCACAGGGTGCATTTCGATCAAAACCGACCGGATATGAGTAATTACCCACGGCAGGCGTGGGTAAGTTCCGACGCTGTTCGTCTGCACCAGCACGCCTAAAGCGGTGAGCGACTGTCTCGCAGGGTGCCCAGCCAACGGGTTCCGCGACCGGTCTGCCTTCTCTTCCGTACCGTGCAGCCTGCCGAATTTTGCGCGTCGCCCCCCGTCAGTTCCAGAAAGGATGCTCCCCATGCGGAGAACACTCGTCCCAACCCTCGCCAAATCCGGTCTGATCACCGCCCTTGTCCTTGCGGCGACCGGCATGGCCTCGGCACAGACCACCACCGTGCCGCCCACCACCATCGTCGGGCCGACCACGATGAGCGGCACCACCACGATGAGCGGCCCGCTGATCAATACCGACGTGATTGATCCCATCGCCGTGGCGATCAGCGGCAATCAGACGGTCGGCGGAACGTTGAATGTCACGGGCGCCACCGCGCTCAGCACCGCCGGCGCCGCTACTTCGATTGGCGGCGTGATTAACGTCGTTGGCGCAGCCAATATCGGCGGGGTGGCCAATGTCACCGGCGCACTCAATGTCGCGGGCGCCACGACAGTGAATGCGTTGACCGTCAACGGTCCGGCGACCTTCACCGGCGCGGTCACCAGCGGTCCGGCGAGCGTCATCGGCAACAGTGCGATCACTGGCGACCAGACGGTTACCGGCAATCAGATCGTCACCGGCACACAGACGGTCGGTGGACTGATCACCGGCAATGGCGGTGCTGTGCTGACGAGCCCGAATGCCCTGCACAGCATCGCGGTCAGTAACACTGGCGTTGCCATTACCGGGGCGCAATCCGTGAGCGGCGCCAGCACGCTCTCCGGCCCGACGACCCTGGGCAGCACCCTCGCGGTCGCGGGCACCAGCACGCTCACCGGCGCCACCACGCTCGGCAGCACGCTGGGCGTGGCCGGCGCAACCACCCTCGGCAGTTCGCTGACCGTCGCCGGCACGACAACATTCTCTGGGGTCGTCAGCGCGACCGGTCCCACGACGATTGGCAGCACGCTCGCCGTCACTGGCGCCACCACGCTCACCGGCGCGCTCGCGGCCAATGGCGGCGCCACCGTGCTTGGCGGCTTCACTGCCAGCGGCGGCAGCACGCTGAATAACAGCGCCACGGTCAACGGCGGCTTCACCGCCAATGGCGGCGGAACGATCTGGAGCGGCACCGGCACCGGCAATGCGCTGACCGTGGGCGCGGGCGGCAGCTTCCTGTCCAGCACCGCGGGGGCGCGCGCCGGGGTCTCCGGCACCAGCTCCAGCCTGACCAGTGCGGACGGCAACACCTCGATCTCCGCCAATAACGGCAGTGCCGTGGTCAGCGTCGTCAACACCGCCACCGGCGCCACCCACGGCCTTGTGGTTGGCACCAGTTCCACGACCCTGTCGGGCGGCACCAACTCCACCACGATGACGCTGGACAACAACGGCGCCACCTTCTCCAACCCCGCCACCGGCGGGCCGGCGCAGGTGCACGGCGTGGCCAACGGCACCAGCACCTTCGATGCCGTCAATGTCGGACAGCTCAACCACCTGCAAACCCGCATGTCCGGCGGGATCGCCGCCACCGCGGCGCTGACCATGATCCCGCAGGTCGAACCGGGAAAGAACTTCTCGATCGGCGCCGGCGGTGCCGGCTATGGCGGGCAGGGCGGTTTCGCCGCCGGTGCCTCCATGCGCTTCTCCGAGAACTTCACCGCGCGTGCCGGCATCGGCATCGCGCCGGGCTCCGGCGGTACCCAGCTGGTCGGCGGCGCTGGCGTCGCTTACTCCTGGTAGTCTGAGCGGGCGGCCCCTTGGGGCCGCCCGTTTTCTTTAGGCGTTGGAGACCAGGGCCTTGAAGCCCAGCTCAAGGTCCTCCATCAAGTCTTTCGGCGCTTCCAGCCCGACATGCAGCCGCAGCATCTCGCCACCGAACTCGCCCGATCCCGCCGTGCGCGTCACGCCGCCGCCGGTCGGCAGGGCCAGACTCTCGAACCCGCCCCAGCTCGCGCCCTTGCCGAACAGTTGCAGCGCCTCGGCCATTTTCCAGATCTGCTCCCGGCTGAACCCCGGCTGAAACACCACGCCGAACAGCGAGCAGGCGCCGGTGAAATCGCGCTTCCAGATCTCGTGGCCGCGTGCGCCGGGCAGCGCGGGGTGCAGCACTTCCTTCACCTCGGGCCGGCTCTGCAACCAGGCCGCGACCTCGAGTGCCGATTCCATCTGCCGCTCCATCCGCACCGCCATGGTGCGAATGCCGCGCAGCGCCAGCCAGCAATCGTCCGGGCTGGCATACTGCCCAAGCACCGAAGCGGTCGCCCGCAATTGCTCCCAATCGGCCTGGGTGTTCACCGTGATGCTGCCCAGCAGCACATCGGAATGGCCGACGACGTATTTGGTCAGCGCCTGGATCGACACATCCACGCCATGCCTGAACGGCTGGAAGTGGTGAATGCCCCAGGTGTTGTCCATCATCACCTTGGCGCCCTTGGCACGGCCGACGGCGGCCAGGGCCGGGATGTCCTGCACCTCGAAAGTGTGGCTGCCCGGGCTTTCGGTATACAGCACCGTGGTGTTCGGCCGGAACAGCGCGGCGATGCCGGCGGCATCGATGCACGGGTCGTAGAACGTGGTCTCGATGCCCATCTTGCTCAGGAAGTTGTTGGCGAAATTCCGCCCCGGGCCATAGACGCTGTCGGGCATCAGCATGTGCTCACCGGTCTTCATGAACGCCAGCAGCGGCACGGTGATGGCGGCGAGCCCCGTCGAGACGATCTGACAGCGCGTGCCGCCCTCGATCTCGGCGATGGCGTTTTCCAACGCCCAATGGTTGACGTTGCCGCCGGTGCCGTAATGCGGCTTCTGCTCGAACCGCTCATTCGCCGCACCGGCGCGCGCGGCCATGTTCTCGTACAGCATCGTCGAGCCGCGATAGACCGGGTAATTGACGAAACCGCGCGCATTGCTGCCAGCGCGGCCCACATGCGACATGCGGGTCGCGAAATCATGCTCTTCGGACATTCTCAGACCTCCACCGGCGTATCGGCCCGTCCACCCCATTCGGTCCAGGACCCGTCATACACCGCTCCAGCCGGCAAGCCTGACAGCACCATCGCAAGCGTCAACACAGTCGCCGTCACCCCAGACCCGCAGGAGGTGACCACCGGCCGCGAGCCGTCGACGCCGGCGGCGGCCAGCTTCGCCTTCAGCACGGCGGCCGGCAGGATCGTGCCATCGGGCGCCAGCAGGTCGGCATATGGCAGGTTGGCGCTGCCGGGGATGTGGCCCGAGCGCATGCCGGCGCGGGGTTCCGGCACCTCGGCCTTGAACCGCCCGGCCGCGCGCGCATCCAGCACCAGTTCGTCGCCCGAGGCGATATTGCCCAACACGTCGCCGATGCCGCGCACCCGGCGCGCCCGGTAATCCGGCCGGAACGAACCTGGCGCGCGGGCAGGGGACTGCCCGCTTTCCAGCGCACGGCCCTCGGCGATCCATTTCTTCAGCCCGCCATCCAGCACCGCGGCCTTGTCATGGCCGAACGTGCCCATCATCCACCAGCCGCGGCAGGACCAGCCCAAAGCGTTGTTGTCATAGAACACCAAGAACGACTCGTTGCTGACGCCCAGCGCTTCCATCTTCTTGCGGAACAGCCCCGGCGCCGGGACCATGTGCGGCAGGTCGGTATCCTTGTCTGAGATATCGTCGATATCGAAATACCGCGCGCCGGGCAGGTGACGCTCCAGAAACTCCGCCTTCGGGTCGCCGGGCTGGTTCGGCAGATATTTGGTGCAATCGAACACCAGCAGATCGGCGCGGCCGAGATTCGCGGCCAGCCATTCCGTGGAAACGACGGGGTTGGACATTGAAGTATCCTTGTTACTGGCCGGCGAAAGCGATTGAAATCCGCCGGTTCTGCTTGCCCTTGTTCTCGATCTTCAGCACGGCGATCGCGCCGATCTCGCCGGTGCGGGCAACATGGGTTCCGCCGCAGGGCTGCATATCGATGATCGCCTCGCCACCGACCCGCACCAGCCGCAACCGCCCGGTGCCGCGCGGCGGCTGCACCGACAAGGTGCGCACCATCTCGGGGTTGGTATCCAGCACGCTCTCGTCCACCCAGCTCGCGCTGACCGGATGATCCTGCAGGATCAAGGCGTTGAGTGCTACTTCCACGCTTTCCTTGGTCGGTGGGTCCGGCATGTCGAAATCCAGGCGGGATTTCTCGTCGCCAACGCTGCCACCGGTGACCGAGACGCCGGGCAGCACCGCGCACAGCAGATGCATCGCGGTGTGCATCCGCATCAGCTTTGCCCGCCGTTCCCAGTCCAGCACGCAGGTGACTGTTCCCGCGGGCAAAACCGATCCCGGCGCGGGTACATGGACCACGGTTTCGCCTTCGCCCTTGATGGTGTCGATGATCACCGTCTCACCGCCATCCCAGCGCAGCACGCCACGATCGCCAGGCTGGCCGCCGGAGCGGGCGTAGAAGATGGTGCGATCCAGCAGGATCGCCTCGGGAGTCGCTGAAAATACAGTGGAAACGCATTCGCGCGCCTGGGTATCGTCCAGGTAGAGTTTCTCGGTCACAGGCTCACCCCCATTCGTCCCGCCAGGTCCTGGATGAACTGCCACGCCACCCTTCCGGACATCGCCCCGCGCGTCCGCGACCAGGCCACGGCTTCAGCATGCAGTTTCTCGACACTGATATCCAGGCCGAATTCCGCTGCGTAACCCTCTATCATTGCGAAGAAAGTATCCTGATCGCAGTTGTGGAAGCCTACCCACAGCCCGAACCGGTCCGACAGCGAGACCTTCTCCTCCACCGCCTCGCCGGGGTTGATGCCGGTCTGCCGTTCGTTGTCGATCATGTCGCGCGGCATCAGGTGCCGGCGGTTCGAGGTGGCATAGAACAGCACATGCGCCGGCCGCCCCTCGATGCCGCCATCCAGCACCGACTTCAATGCCTTGTAGTCAGCATCTTCCCGCTCGAAGCTCAGATCATCGCAGAAGATCAGGCAACGCCGCTCGGCGCCGCGCAGCAGGCGCAGCAGCTCGGGCAAGGTGGAGATATCCTCGCGATGGATCTCGATCAGCGCCAGCGCGCCGGGATACTGCTCGTTGGCCGCGGCATGCGCCGCTTTCACCAGCGAGGATTTGCCGGTGCCGCGCGCGCCCCACAGCATGGCGTTGTTCGCCGGCAGGCCGGCGGCGAAGCGCATGGTGTTTTCGACCAGAATCTTCTTCTGCAGGTCCACGCCCTTCAGCAGCGAGATCGCCACCCGCGAGATCGCCGGCACGGCCATCAGCGAGGGTGGGCTGGGTTCCCAGACGAAGCCGTCGGCGCCGCTGAGATCGACCCCATTCGCCGGCGGCGGCGACATGCGTTCCAGTGCTGCCACCAGGCGTTCCAACAGGCGATCGTCCATAAATGCAACTCCAGCTTGACGTGCGGGGGGCGGAAACTATGGTCCGGCGCGACGCACCGCAACCCGGGACCCAAAATGCTCATTTCGCCCGCCTACGCACAGGACTTCGGCGCCCTGACCTCGCAGGTTACGCAGTTCCTGCCCATCATCCTGATTTTCGTGGTTTTCTACTTCCTGCTGATCCGTCCGCAGCAGCAGCAGCAGAAGACGCTGAAGGCCAAGCTCGCCGCGCTGAAGCGCAATGACCGCGTCGTCACCGGCGGCGGCATCATCGGCGTGGTGCAGAAAACCACCGAGGGCTCGAACGAGATTGAGGTCGAGATCGCGCCGAACGTGCGCATCAAGGTGATCCGCGAGACCATCACCACGGTGCTGGCCGATCCGCCGCCGGCCAACGACACCAAGGCGAAGTAAAAAAAAGGGCCGGGGTTTCCCCCGGCCCATTTCCGTTCAGCCCAGCTGGGCTTCGGCGTATTCGTAGTTCGCCAGCTTGTTCAGCCAGTTGTCGACATAGGCCGGGCGGACATTGCGGAAGTCGAGGTAGTAGCTGTGCTCCCACACGTCGCAGCCCAGCAGCACCTTGCCCTCGCCGGTGGCGAGCGGGTTGGAGCCGTTCGGGGTCTTGGTGGTCTTCAGCTTGCCGTCGGCGCCCTGCACCAGCCAGGCCCAGCCGGAGCCGAACTGCGTGGTGGCGGCGGTCTTGAAGCTGTCCTTGAAGGCCTGCACCGAGCCGAAATCGGCGATCAGCTTGGCTTCCAGCTTGCCCGGGATGCCGCCGCCGTTGGGCGACATGTTTTCCCAGAAGATGATGTGATTCCAATGCTGACCGGCATTGTTGAACACGCCGGCGAGGCTGGCATCGCCGTGCGACAGCTTGACGATCTCTTCGAGCGTCTTGCCCTGCAGGGCGGCGTTGGCGTCAACGAAGCCGTTCAGCGCGGTGACGTAGGCGTTGTGGTGCTTGCCGTGATGCAGTTCCAGGGTTTCCTGCTGCATGTTGTTGGCGGCGAGCGCGTTGACGGAATAAGGCAGTGCGGGAAGGGTGAAGGCCATGGGCGCCGTCTCCTGGTTTCTGGCGTGGACGAGTGGGGTACTATGGCTGGTACGGTGATGCGTCAAGGCGGAGAGAGATAATGGAGCCAAAGCTTTCCGAAATTGGTGCATTGATTCGCCGTTCCGACCCCGACCGGTTCTTCACCAGCCTGTTTGCGCCGCCGGAGCGGCGGGAGGCGCTGTGGACGCTGTATGCGTTCAACAATGAACTCGCCCGTGCCCGTGAAGTTGCGAGCCTGCCCATGCTTGCGCTGATCCGGCTGCAATGGTGGCGCGAGGTGGTGGAGGGGGCGGATCGGCGGCATGAGGTGGCGACGCCGCTGCGGGCGTTGATCGGCCAAGGGATGCTGCTGCCCGAGGAGTTGGAGGCGATGATCGCGGCGCGGGAGGCGGAGGTAGAGGAGGAGACGGACTGGCGGGCGTACGTGGAGGGCAGTGCGGGGGCGCTGGCGGTGGCGGCCGGGCGGTTGCTGGGGGGAGAGGGCGCGGTGCTGGAGCGGTTGCGGAACCTGGGGGCGGCATATGGGGTGGCCGGGCAGTTGCGACGGGGGGTGGTGCCGGTGGAGGTGCTGGTCGAAGCGGGAGAGGCGTATCTGCGGGCGGGGCGGGGGCGACTGCCGCGGGAGGTGCTGGCGGCGGGGTTGGTCGGTGTGCTGGCGCGGCGGGATTTGCGGCGCGCGGGGCCACCCTTGCGGGGGGTGGGGGATCGGATGGCGGTGCTGATGGCGGCCACGTTGGGTCGAATTGGCTGACGGTGGCGCTGTAAGCGCGTAGGGTTGCGGCAATAACGGGGGATGAAACGATGAATGTGCTGCGCGGCATGGGCGGACCACGCTATCGCCACCAGGCGTCGAACGGGATGCCGTACGAGACCATCAGCATCGATCCGTTGACGCCGGTGATCGGGGCCGAGATCGGCGGCATCGATCTCACGCAGCCGTTGAGCGATGCGCAGTTCGCCGAGATCGAGCGGGCGCTGGCGGAGTTTCAGGTGATCTTCTTTCGCGGACAGAAGCTGCGCCCGGCGGATCATCTGGGGTTCGGGCGGCGGTTCGGGGAGTTGCATATCCATCCGGCCGCGCCGCATGCCGAGGGTGAGCCGGCGCTGATGCGCATCCATGCCGACCAGACCAGCAAGCGGGCGAATGGGGAGGGGTGGCATTCGGACGTGTCGTGCGACGCCGAGCCGCCGATGGGCAGCATCCTGCATGTGCATACCTGTCCGCCGCAGGGCGGGGACACGCTGTTTGCCAGCATGTATGCGGCCTACGAGGCGCTGTCGGAGCGGATGAAGGGGTATCTGGACGGGATGGCCGCGGTGCACGATGGCGAGCCGGTGTATCGCGGGACCTATGCCAATTTCGGCGTGGCCGATAAGCCGAGCTATCCGCGGGCGGAGCATCCGGTGGTACGGACGCATCCGGTGACCGGGCGCAAGGCGCTGTATGTCAATCGCGGCTTCACCACGGAATTGCTGGGGGTGCCGCCGGATGAGGGCGGGGCGGTGCTGCAGTATCTGTTCGACCATGCGGAGAACCCGCTGTTTCAGTGCCGGTTCCGTTGGACGGAGAATGCCGTGGCGTTCTGGGATAATCGCTGCACCCAGCACCGGGCGATGTGGGATTACTGGCCGCACACCCGCAGCGGGCACCGGGTGACCGTGCAGGGCGAGCGGCCAGTTTAGCTCCTACAGCATGTCGCTCCAGCCGACGGGGATCAGGCGGTAGTTCTTGCCGACCTTCTCGACGTGGCCGAGGCAGGGGAAGGGGAAGTGGTAGCCGACGATCAGCGACTTCTCCTTGGCGACCATGTCGTAAAATTTGCGGCGGGTGCGTTCGGCCTGATTGGCGTCGTGGTCGTAGATCACGTGCCAGTCGGGGTGGGATAGGAAGAAGGCCGGGATGTTGGTGACGTCGCATTGCACGAACATGCTGGACTTGCCGGAAGCGACCGCGAAGGAGCAGTGGCCGGGGGTATGGCCGGCGGTGTCGATGGCGGTGATGCCGGAGACGACTTCCTTGCCGGGGGTGTACATCGTTACCTTGCCGGTGAGGTCGGACAGCACTTTGCGGGTGTTGGCGAAATAGGCCTTGTTGACGGGATCGTTGGCTTTGGCGGCGTTCTCGTCGCTCATCCAGAACTTCCAGTCATTCTCCGGCATCATGATCTCGGCCTTGGGGAAGGCGAGGCCGCCGTCCTTGGTTTTCAGGCCGTTGATGTGATCGGGGTGCAGGTGGGAGATCACCACCGTGTCGATCTGGTCCGGCGTGATGCCGGCGGCGGCGAGGCTGGCGGGGAGGTGGCCGACGACGGGGCCGATGTTGGGGCCGTAGCCGGTATCGATCAGCACCAGCTTGGAGCCGGTGTTGATCAGCACCGGGCTGAAGGGCACCCGGATCTGGCCGGGGCCGGCGATGAAGTTGCGGGCGGCTTCGGCGAGCGCTTTGTCCTTGGGGACGTTGGCGACGAAGTTGTCCGGCATCGCGAAGGTGGCGGCGCCGTCGGCGAGTTGGGTGAGTTCGAAGTCGCCGAGTTTGTAGCGGTAATATCCCGGGGCCTGCTTGCCCGCGAGCGGGGCGGATGCGAGGGCTGGGCTGGCGGCGAGGGCGGCGGCGCCGGTGAGCAGAGCGCGGCGGGACAGTTGCGTCATGATTTCCTCCCAATTGGTTTGTTCAGCTTCATTGCGTAGATGGTGGCGCCGGCGCAAGTGGGAAGAGGGCTTGACCGGTAGCGGCCGGGCGCGCTTGGCTCGCGGTTCGCAATGAGGAAACCGGCATGGCCAAGAAACCCAACACTGACGCGCTGTTCGACGGGCTGCGCAAGATCGATACGCCGACCATCACCAATGTGGTGGCGACCTATCCGAAGAACCCGTTGTGCCTGGGGCTGTACAATCCCTGGACCGAGAACTGGTACACCGACACCTCGATCCGCTGCATCTATCCGGAGATGGGGCCGACGATCGGCTATGCGGTGACCTGTGTGTTCGGGCTGCCGGACCCGAATTTCGCCGGGCGGCTGAGCTTCATGGATGTGATCGACGCGCTGGATGCGATGAAGAAGCCGACCATCCTGGTGATCGAGCAGAAATGGCCCGAGGGCATCATGAAGAAGGCCGGGTTGGCCGGCGAGATCATGGTGACGTCGATGAAGGCGGTGGGTTGCGTGGGGATGATCTCCAACGGGCCGTCGCGCGATGTGGATGCGGTGCGGCGGCTGAACTTCCAGATGCTGCTGGGCGGCGTGACCGCCGGGCATGGCGAGATGGCGGTGCAGGCGGTGAATGTGCCGGTGAGCGTGGGCGGGATGGATGTGGCGCCGGGCGATCTGCTGCACATGGATGAGAACGGGGCGGTGAAGTTCCCGGCGGACAAGGCCGCACAGGTGCTGAGCAATGCGCAGGCGATGCTGGATGCCGAGGCGATCCATCTGGCGGCGCTGCGGCAGGCGAGCGATGCCGCCGGCGTGCGGGCGGCGTCGGGCGGCGGGCATTACAGCGGCAAGAAGAAGTAAACGATAACAAATCGATACAAAATAATCGTGGGTTTGCGCCTGCGATTTTCGGAGTAAGCGCGTTCGTCGGCGGCGCCTGGGGATCGTGCGATCCGCCAGGCGTGGCCGCGGCGGGGCTTGCGGGCCGAGCGGTTCGGGCGGTGCGGCGCGGGGCGCGATGGGCGCTTGCCGGGCGGCGGGCGCAATGCGGGCGCGGGTTGATTTGCGCGGGCGGTGCTTGCGTGGTTGCTGGACCCGCGCTGGGCGCGCGGCCTGGCTGACCGCCGGGGGCGCCGGGGGGCATTCTACCGGCAGCATGCCGGATTTCCAGGCGCTGAACAGGGTGTCGAGCGCGCGGAACAGGCGCCGGAAAGCGAGCCAGAGCAGCAGGATTTCGGGAATTTGGGCGCAGCTTCGCCAAGGGGTGGCGGGGGTTCCTTTCTGACCTGTGAGAAGCTGTGCGAATGTTTTCATGACGGTGGATATAGCGTCGGTTAGATAAAAAAGCAAGTAGAAAAAACGTTATTCGATGAAATTTTTCTTGGCGATGGGTGGGCGGGCGCGGCAGCGGCGTTGCTGTTGACCATGCCGTCGTAGCTGTAGGTCTGCTCTAGAAAGTCGGCGACCGAAATTGTGGTGACGCCCTGCAACGAGGGATCGGGCGTTTCGTAGGTGGTGGAGAAGCCGGTGTTCGGCGTGAACAGCCCGCTGGTGCCGCCTACCGAGGTTGAGGCCGCGATGAAGAAAACCTGTGCCGGGGGGATGGCCAGTAAGGCCATGGCGGTGGCGAGGGCCGCGATGCGGGGGAGGGCGATAGGGCTGCGGCATGGGGCGGCGGGGTTCATGGTGCCTCCGTCAGCACGTGACTCGCATCGGCGCTCGGTGAGGGCGGCGGAAGCAACGGGCTCCGACCACAACGAGGTCAGGTTAGGCGATATAAATTGCGTTTAGCAACATTTTGATACCATGGATGCGGCGGCTGCGACGGCCGGTTCAGACGCCCAGTCCGTTGGAGATGGAGAGGCAACCTCGTTGCCATTGCTGTTCGAATTGCAAATGCCGCGCGATCCCAGGTAGGTTTTGCGGCGGGATCGCGGGATCGGCCGCCATTCCCCGTCGGGAGGCAGACAATGCGGTTTCGGGATGTGGCGGCCGGGATTGCCGGATTGGCGCTGTCTTCAGGCGTGACCCTGGCGCAATCGATGCCGGGTCACGCGATGGGCGATGCCCATGCCGGGCATGGGGCGGCTGTGGGTACGGTCCAGTTCGCCAATTCCTGCGCACCTTCGGTGCAGACGGATTTTGCCCGCGGCGTGGCGATGCTGCATTCGTTCTGGTACAGCGCCGGCGAGCAGGCATTTCGCGAGGTGCTGGCCAAGGACCCCGGCTGTGCCATCGCGCATTGGGGCATTGCCTCGTTGCTGATGCTGAACGCGTTGAACGGGGTCGGCTCCACCGCGCAGGGCGCCGCGCAGGCGCAGGCGGAGCTTGAACTGGCGCGGCATGCCGGGCATCCGACGCAGCGGGAGCGCGACTATATCGAGGCGGTGGCGAGCTATTACCGGGATTTTGCCCAGCAGAGCGAGGCCGCACGCCAGCAGGCGCGCGCGGCGGCCTATGAGGCGCTGGCGGCTCGCTATCCGCAGGATGACGAGGCGCAGATTTTCAGCGCGCTGTACATCGCGGGCACACAGTCTCAGGCCGATCAGAGCTATGCCGCCTATGCCAAGGCGGCGGCGATCCTGCAGACGGAATTCATCAAATTCCCGCAGCATCCCGGCGTCTCGCATTACCTGATCCATGTGTATGATGCACCGCCGCTTGCCGAGCAGGGGCTGGCGGCGGCGCGGCTGTATGCAACTCTGGCGCCGGACGCGCCGCATGCGCTGCATATGCCGTCGCATATCTTCACCCGGGTGGGCGCGTGGGCGGATTCGGTGGCGACCAATCTGCGGGCGTTCGATGCGGCGGTGAACGGCAACGAGCCCGGCGAGGCATTCCACGCCACGGATTACGCGGTGTACGGCGACCTGCAGCTTGGCCGGGACAAGGCCGCCGCGGTGGCGCTGGACCATGCGCTGGCGCTGAAACTGTCGCCGCCCTATGCGGGGCCGATCCCGTATTCCTCGGCCTCGATGCCGGCGCGGATGGCGGTGGAGCGGGGCGACTGGGCGGCGGCGACGAAGCTGGAGCCAGCGAAGATCGCGCTGCCTTACACCACCGCCATTACGTGGTTCGCGCGGGCGCTGGGGGCGGCCCGGCTGGGCGACGTGCCGGCGGCGCAGCGCGATGCCGCGGCGCTTGAGCCGCTGCGCAAGGCGCTGGTGGAGGCGAAGAACGGCTATTGGGCGCTGGAGGTTGAGGTGCAGCAGAATGCCGCCGCCGGCTGGATCGCACTGGCGCAGCACAGGCCGGAGGAGGCGCTGGCGCTGATGCGGCAGGCGGCGGATCAGGAGGACAGCCACGAAAAGCATATCGTTACCCCGGGGCGGATTCTGCCGGCGCGGGAGTTGCTGGGCGATATGCTGCTGGAAGCGGGGCAACCCGGGCTCGCCTTGCAGGCCTATGAAGCCTCGCAACAGCGCGAACCCAACCGGTTTCGCGGCTATTACGGCGCCGCGCGGGCGGCGGAGGCCGCCGGCGATGCGGCGAAGGCGAAGCTGTATTACGGCAAGCTGATCGCGCTTGCGGCCAACGCCGACAGCGCGCGACCGGAGTTGGAACGGGCGAAGGCGTACGCGGCGCGCTAGGAGTCCTGACGGGCGGCGAGCAGCGTTGACCCTCAGCCGGCGTATTGCGCGTCGGTGACGTGTTCCATCCAGTCGACCGGGGAGCCGTTGAGTTTTTCCTGGATGGCGATGTGGCTCATGGCGGTGGTGGCGGTGGCGCCGTGCCAGTGTTTTTCGCCGGGGGGGAAGTAGACGACGTCGCCGGGGTGGATGTCCTCGCGCGGGCCGCCTTCGCGTTGCACCCAGCCGCAGCCGGCGGTGACGATCAGGGTCTGGCCGAGGGGATGGGTGTGCCAGGCGGTGCGGGCGGCGGGCTCGAAGGTGACGAGGGCCATGGCGACGCGGGCGGGGTCGGGGGGCGAAAACAGCGGGTCGACGCGGACGGTGCAGGTGAAGTAGGCGGCGGGGCCGGTGCCGGAGGGCTGGGTGCCGATGCGTGTGATTTCCATGGGCGTGGTCCCTGTGTGGTCTGGGGGAGAGGGGTGGGTTCAAGGTAGGTGGGGCGGTTCCGTTGGGATTTCCACCGCTTTCATTGGCGCTGTGGCGGTCGCAGGACGGGCCTGGGTGCCTGATCTTACTGTGGAGGCGTGTTTCGCGTGTTCGATACCAAGGTTGCCATTCTGGTGCTGGACGACCTGCCGGTGTGGCAGAAGTTGAATGTGACGGCGTTTCTGTCGACGGGGATCGCGGGGGCGGCGCCGGAGGCGATGGGGTTGGCGTATGAGGACGCGGCCGGGCGGCGGTATGCGCGGCTGCTGGGCGAGCTGGTGATGATCTTCGCGGCCGGCCTGGACGTGTTGCAGCGGGCGCGGCGGCAGGCGTTCGAGCGCGATCTGGTGTGTGCGGCGTATGTGCGGGCGATGTTCGCGACCGGGCATGACGCGGCGAAGCGGGAGGTGTTTCGGCTGGAGGATGCCGAGGCGCCTGATCTGGTGGGGATTGCGGTGCGGGGGGCGAAGAAGGATGTGGATAAGGCGATCAAGGGGGCGCGGCTGCATCCTTAGGGGGCGGGAAGGTGGCTTGGCGATTTTTGTGTCAGTGGAGAGGTGGCGGATTAAGCTTCGCTAATACGCCCAACCAGGGAGTTAGGGGTGGGGGATGCCGGAGTATCGTCGTAATCGGGTTGCTGGGGGGACTTATTTTTTTACGGTGAATCTGCTTGATCGGGGCAGAGATGATTTGGTGCGGCATATCGAGGATTTGCGGGCTGCGGTGGCGGATGGTGAAGATGTTGTTTTCGAAGCGGTTGCCGGCGGGTGAGCCGCTTTCGGCGGTGCGGCGGCGGGGGCGTGAGCGGGGGGTTTGGCAGCGGCGGTTCTGGGAGCACACGATCCGTGATGAGCGGGATTATGCGGCGCATATGGATTATGTGCATTTCAACCCGGTGAAGCATGGGTTGGTGGAGCGAGTGGCGGATTGGCCGTATTCGTCGTTTCACCGGGCGGTGCGAGCGGGGGTTTATGCGGGGGATTGGGGGGTGGATGTGGCGGCGGATGGGGGGTTTGGGGAGCGGGAGTCGTAGCGGGTGGTTTAATGTTGAGTTTGGGTGTGGGGGAGAGATGGCGGATTACGCAAGGGCTAATCCGCCCTACAAGTATTGAAGTTTTTTGGTTCTTTTGTTCACAAAAGAACTCTTACTTTCTGTTGATGAGTTCTTTCAGCGCCGCGTTGAACGCTTCGGGCTGTTCGACCGGCGGAAGATGACCTGACTCGGCGATTTCGGTGAAGCGGGCGGATTTATGTTCGGCCATGGCGCGGACCACCGGGGGGAGGACGCCGTCCAGCGCGCCGACGAGGAAGGTGGTGGGGCAGGCGAGGGCGGAGAGCTCGGGGCGGAGATCGTAGGATTGCAGGGCGCGGACAGCGCGCAGGAAGCCTTCGGGTTTGGTGTTGGCGATCATGGCGCGGATTTCGCCGAGGGCGGGCGGGTTTTCGGTGAGGAAGGCGGGGCGGAACCAGCGGGAGACGGTGGGTTCGACCAGGGCGGCCATGCCGGCGGATTGGACGAGGGCGATGCGGTCGTCCCAGGCTTTGGCGTTGGCGGGGCTGGCGACGGGCTGGCAGTCGCAGATCAGCACGCGGGCGACGAGGCTGGGGTGCCGCGCGGCGGTGCCGAGGGCGGTGACGCCGCCCATGGAGACACCGGCGAGGGTGGCGTTTTGGACGTTGTGGTGGGTCATCAGGGCTGCGAGGTCGGCGACGAGGTCGTCGAAGGTGCAGTCCGTGGCGGGGATGGAGGTTTGGCCGTGGCCGCGCTGGTCGTAGCGCAGGATGCGGTGGGTCTGGCTGAAGGCGGCGATCTGGGCGTTCCAGAGGCCGAGATCGGTCATCAGGGAGTTGGAGAAGACGAGCCAGGGGGCGCCGATGGGGCCGTCGAGCCGGGTGCGGAAGGTCTGGCCGCGCAGGCTGATGAGTTCGTCCATGGTCCGTGTTCCCCCGGGAAGTGCTTCCGGCGTGCAGCATAGGGGGCTGCACGCCGGAAGGTGAGGGGGGGTTACGGGGTGATGGCGACTTTCAGCACGCCGTCGCGCTGATGGCTGAACAGGTCGTAGGCGGCTTCGATGTCATCGAGTTTGAAGCGGTGGGTGACCATTGGTTTGAGGTCGACACGGCCGGACTGGATGACGTTCATCAGGCGGCGCATGCGTTCCTTGCCGCCGGGGCAGAGGGTGGTGATGATCTTGTGGTCGCCGAGGCCGGCGGCGAAGGCGCCGAGGGGGATCTTCAGGTCGGTGGAGTAGACGCCGAGGCTGGAGAGGGTGCCGCCGGGGCGGATGACGCGCAGGGCGGCTTCGAAGGTGTTCTGGGTGCCGAGGGCCTCGATGGCGACGTCGACGCCGCGGCCGTCGGTGAGGCGCATGATTTCCTCGACCGGGTCGACCTCGTTGAAGTTGACGGTGAGGTCGGCGCCGCATTTGCGGGACATGGCAAGGCGCGAGGCGATGCCGTCGACGCCGATGACGGTGGTGGCGCCGGAGAGTTTGGCGCCCGCGGTGGCGCAGAGGCCGATCGGGCCCTGGGCGAAGACGGCGACGGTGTCACCGATGCGGATGCCGCCGGATTCGGCGCCGGAGAAGCCGGTGGACATGATGTCGGGGCACATCAGAACCTGCTCGTCGGTGAGGTCTTCGGGGACTTCGCAGAGATTGGTCATGGCGTCGGGCACCAGGACGTATTCGGCCTGACAGCCGTCGATGGTGTTGCCGAAGCGCCAGCCGCCCATGGCCTTGAAGCCGTGCTTGCCGAAGCCGCCGTCCTGCGAGCCGCAGCCGCAGAGGCAGGCGGCCGAGTGTCCGGAGGGGGTGATGGCGCCGGCGATGACACGCTGGCCTTCGCGGAAGCCCTGGACCGCCGAGCCGAGCCTGGCGATGACGCCGACGGGTTCGTGGCCGATGGTGAGGCCGCGGGCGACGGGGTATTCGCCTTTGAGGATATGCACGTCGGTGCCGCAGATCGTGGTGGTGGTGACGCGCATCAGGGCGTCGAGCGGGCCGACATCGGGGATAGGTTTGTCGTCGAGCACGATCCGGCCCGGTTCGACGAAGATTGCGGCCTTCATTCTTGCCATTTGCGTCGTCCTGATTTTGTGGGGAGTGGCGAGGCGCATATTGCACCGCAGCACGAGGGGTGCATTGTTCAGGATCAACGCGCGCGGGTCGGCGGTGTTGCAAGATCGCTTGCCCCTTGCCGCGGTGTGTCCCAGCATGCGAGGGCCACAAAGGGTAATGAGCATGTGCGACACCATGGTGGCCACCAGCGGCGCCACCACCACCGGCGGGACGATTTTCGGTAAGAACAGCGACCGGGAGCGCAATGAGGCGCAGTTTCTCGACCTGGTTCCCGCGCGGGACTGGGGGGCGGGGAGCGTGGTGCGGACGACGTATATCGCCATTCCGCAGGCGGCGCGGACGCATGCGGTGCTGCTGAGCCGACCGTTCTGGATCTGGGGGGCGGAGATCGGGCTGAACGAGCACGGGGTGGCGATCGGCAACGAGGCGGTGCATCCGCGGCAGAAGCCGAGCATGTCGCCGGCGTTGCTGGGGATGGATCTGCTGCGGCTGGGGTTGGAGCGCGGGGCGAGTGCGGCGGAGGCGGTGGAGGTGATCACCTCGCTGCTGGAGCAGTTCGGGCAGGGCGGCAATTGCGGGCACCTGACGAAGCGGACCTACGACAACTCGTTCATCGTGGCCGATGCCGGCGAGGCCTATGTGGTTGAAACCATGGGGCGGCATTGGGCGGTGGAGCGGGTGGGGGCGACACGGGCGATCTCCAACACCTATACGATCGGGCGGCCGGAGCGGGCGAGCGCGGGGCTGGACGAGCATGCGCGGGCGATGGGGTGGTGGGACGGGAAGGGTGCGTTCGACCTGGCCGCCGCGGTGACCAATCCGGAGAATCCGGGGCTGGCAGGGGCGCAGGCGCGGTGTGGGCGCTCGACCGGGCTGATGGCGGCAGCGGCCGGGCAGATCGGGGTGGCCAGCGTGATGGGGTTCCTGCGCGACCATGGCGGCGAGGGGGCGGGGTTTCATCCGCAGACGCTGACGGGGCCGACGATCTGCATGCATGCGGGCGCGGTGGTGGGCGGGCAGAGCGTGGCGGCGATGGTGTGCGATCTCAGGCCGGGCAGCGCGATGGCGTGGGCGACGGCGAGTTCGGCGCCGTGCACCGGGGTGTTCCGGCCGGTGTTTCTGGATGCGGGGTTGCCGCCGCATGGGCCGAATCCGGGCGACCGGTCAGACGTGCGGACGCTGTGGTGGAAGCATGAGCAGTTGCACCGGGCGCTGGTGTGCGACGATTTCGCGGCGGGGCTGGCCGGGTATGCGGCCGAGCGCAACGCGCTGGAGGCGGATTTCCGGGCGCGGGCGGAGGCGGCACGGCAGTTGAACACCGCGGCGCGGCGCAAACTGTCGGACGAATGCTGGCGCGAGGCGGACCGTGCGGAGGCGAAATGGCTGAAGGCGCTGAAGCCGCGCGGGGCGTCGGAGGCGAAATACCGGGCGACCTGGCTGAAGCATAACGCGCTGGCGGGGCTGTAGGCGGTTCACGGGGTGCTGGCGTTGGTGTAAGCGCGCGGTCATCGCAAAGGCCGCCGAGGACACATGATTCGCCTGGACAACATCAGCAAGCAGAACGGCAAGCGCCTGATTTTCATCGAGGCGTCGGCGGCGCTGCAGAAAGGCGAGAAGATTGGCCTGGTCGGGCCGAACGGGGCGGGGAAAACCACGCTGTTTCGCATGATCACCGGCGAGGAGGAGCCCGATGAGGGGCAGATCCTGATCGATCGCGGGATCAGTGTCGGGTTCTTCAGCCAGGATGTCGGCGAGATGGCGGGGCATAGCGCGGTCGCCGAGGTGATGGAGGGCGCCGGCGCGGTGGCCGAGGTGGCGGCCGAACTGGCCAGCCTGGAGGCCGCGATGGCGGACCCGGAGCAAATGGATCAGCTGGACGCGATCATCGAGCGGTTCGGCACGGTGCAGGCGCGGTTCGAGGATCTGGACGGCTATGCGCTGGATGGGCGGGCGCGCGAGGTGCTGGATGGGCTGGGGTTCAGCCAGGAGATGATGGACGGCGACGTGGGCAAGTTGTCGGGCGGGTGGAAGATGCGGGTGGCGTTGGGGCGCATTCTGCTGATGCGGCCGGATGTGATGCTGTTGGACGAGCCGAGCAACCATCTGGATCTGGAGAGCCTGATCTGGCTGGAGCAGTTCCTGGCGGGGTACGAGGGCGCGCTGTTGATGACCTCGCACGACTGGGAGTTCATGAACCGGGTGATCAACAAGGTCATCGAGATCGATGGTGGGAACCTGACGTCGTTCACCGGGAATTATGAGTTCTACGAGCAGCAGCGGGCGCTGAATGAAAAGCACCAGTAGGCGCAGTTCGAACGGCAGCAGGCGATGCTGGCCAAGGAGATCAATTTCATCGAGCGGTTCAAGGCACGGGCGTCGCATGCCGCCCAGGTGCAGAGCCGGGTGAAGAAGCTGGAGAAGATCGACCGGGTTGAGCCGCCGAAGCGGCGGCAGTCGGTGGCGTTCGAGTTTCCGCCGGCGCCGCGCTCGGGCGATGACGTGGCGCATTTGCGCGGTGTGGATAAGAGCTATGGCAGCCGGGTGATCTACCAGGGGCTGGATCTGCTGGTGCGGCGGCGGGAGCGCTGTTGCGTGCTGGGGGTGAACGGGGCGGGGAAGTCGACGCTGCTGAAGCTGGTGACCGGGACGACGGCGCCGGATGCGGGGAGTGTGACGCTGGGGGGCAGCGTGAAGATGGGCTATTTCGCGCAGCACGCGATGGAATTGCTGGATGGCGAGAGCACTGTGCTGGAGACGCTGGATGCGGCGTTTCCGCGGGCGGGGCAGGGGTCGTTGCGCACGATGGCCGGGGCGTTCGGGTTTTCCGGCGACGAGATTGAGAAGCGTTGCCGAGTGCTGTCGGGGGGCGAGAAGGCGCGGCTGGTGATGGCGCTGATGCTGTATGACCCGCCGAATTTCCTGGTGCTGGATGAGCCGACCAACCATCTGGATATCGCGACCAAGGAGATGCTGATCACGGTGCTGTCGCAATTCGAGGGGACGATGCTGTTTGTCTCGCATGACCGGCATTTTCTGGCGGCGCTGTCGAACCGGGTGCTGGAGCTGACGCCGGAGGGGATCCATCAGTATGGCGGCGGGTATACCGAGTATGTCGCAAGGACCGGGCGGGAGGCGCCGGGGCTGCACGCCTGAGGGTTGTTGCGCGGGGTCTGCGATCGTCGAATACTGGGGCCCGCGCACATAGGGGGGACGAGCGATGAAATTCTACCGCGGCATGACCTGCGAGAACGTGACCATTACTGGCCACGAGGGCACTCCGATCACCGCCTATGTGGCCAAGCCGGAGGGGCCCGGGCCGTTTCCGGGCGTGGTGCTGATCCATCATCTGCCGGGCTGGAGCGAGTTCTATATCGAGACGACGCGCCGGTTCGCGCATCACGGCTATATCGCGATCTGCGCCAATCTTTATGAGCGGGCGGGCGAGGGCCATCCGGATGATGTGGCGGCTTCGGTGCGGGCCGCGGGCGGCATCGCGGACGCGCAGATGGTCGGCGATACTGCGGCGGCGGTGCAGTGGATGCGGGCGCAGCCGAACCATAATGGCAAGGTGGGGCTGTTCGGATCGTGTTCCGGCGGGCGGCACGCGGTGATCTATGCCGCGCAGAAGCAGGATGTCGATGCCTGTGTCGATCTGTGGGGCGGACGGGTGGTGATGGGCGCGGAAGAGCTCAACGCCAAGACGCCGGTGGCGCCGATCGCGATGACGGCGGCGCTGAAATGCCCGCTGCTGGGCCTGTTCGGCAACGATGACCGGGCGCCGAGCCCAGAGCAGGTGAACCTGCACGAGGCGGAGTTGCAGAAGCACGGCAAGGACTATGAGTTCCACCGCTATGACGGCGCCGGACACGGGTTCTTCTACTGGCATCGCCCGCTGTACCGGCCGGAGCAGGCGATGGATGGCTGGGGCAAGGTGTTCGGGTTCTTCGGCAAGCATCTGACGGCATAGGAGCGCGGGCGATGTGCACGTCGATCATCGAGATCACCGCGGCCGAGGGCATGGCGAAGCGGGGGGAGACCTGGTTCGCGCTGTCGCAGGCGGTGGTGGCGTATGACCATGCGCGGCATGCGCCGCTGGGCGATGTGATCACGCTGGATTTCCTCAACACGGCGCTGGGGCCGGCGGCGCGGGCCGGGGTGGAGTTGACCTTGGAGACCGCCAAGGGGCTGTGCGCCGCGCTCGACCGGGCGATTGCCGCGGCCGAGTTCGAGGAGGCGGAGGTGCGGGGGAAGGGGGCGGTGCCCAGCCTTATCCGGGCTGCTTGAGATTGGCGGCGCGAAACGCCGCCATTGTCTCGGGCGAGGGGGGATAGAGGCCTTCGATCGACTCGCCGGCCTCGATCCGCTTCTTGATCCAGGCTTCCATCTGTTCCTGCTCCAGACCATCGCGTGCGATCTTGTCGGCGAGGTGTGTGGGGATCACCAGCACGCCGTCCTCGTCAGCGCAGACGATATCGCCGGGATAGACTAGCACGCCGCCGCAGCCGATCGGCACGTTCTTTTCGATCGCCAGCAGGCCGTTGAAACTGGGCGGCGCGGTGACGCCGCGGCAGAACACCGGCATTGCCATCACTGAAAGCGGGCCGGCATCGCGCATCGCGCCGTCGGCCACGACGCCGGCAATGCCGCGCGCGATCAGACGGGCGATCAGCACGTCGCCCAGCGCGCCGCCGGCGAGGCTGCCTTGCATGTCGATCATCATCACGCCGCCGGATGGCATGGTTTCGATCAGCGCCTTCGCCGGGTTGGCGGGGTGGGAGATGCTGCTGACCGCTTCGAGGTCCTCGCGCGCCGGAGCGTAGCGCAGCGTGCTGGCGGGGCCGACGAAGCGGCTGCGGGCGGCGACCAGCGGGCGGACATCCTGCACCGTGCGGCTGCGCATGCCGTGTTTCTTCAGCAACTGCGAGGACAGCGTCGCGGTGCTGATCTGGCGTAGGATATCGAGTGTGTCGGGTGCGAGCGTCATGGCGGTTCTCCCTGTTGTCAGCCTTTGACCGAGCCGGCGGCGAGGCCGGCGACCAGGTAGCGTTGTGCCAGCCAGACCGCGGCCAGCATTGGCAGCAATTGCACGCTGGCCGCGGCGAACAGCACGCCCCAGTCGCTGCTTTCGGCCGAGCCGATCATTTCCGCGATGGCCAGCGGCGCGGTCTTCGCCCGCGTCGTGGTGAACAGAAAGGCGAAGAGGAATTCGTTCCAGGCGTAGACTGCGACGAACACGCCTGATGCCACCATGCCGGGGGCGGCGAGGCGCAGAATGACGTGACGCAGGATGCCCCAGGTGCCGGCGCCGTCGATGCGGGCGGCCTCGTCGAGTTCGCGGGGGATCTGGTCGATCGTCGCTTTCATCACCCAGGTGCCGAGCGAGGCGTAGAACGCCGCATACAGCACGATCAGCACCGCCCAGGTGTCGCTGAGCCCCAGCGCGTTCACCGCCGGAAACAGCGGCAGGCTGATGACGATCGGGGGGAACAGCCGGACGAGGATGGTAAAAAACGCCGACGCGGTCAGCCACTTGCCGCGATAGCGCGAATAGCCGAAGCCGGCGAGGGTGGAGGCGAAGATTGCCAGCAGCGTTGCACCAGAGGTCACCGCCAGGCTGTTGCCCAGATCGGCCCAGAATGCCGGCCAGCGCTGCCACAGCGCCACGTAGTTGGCGAAACTCGGGGCCGACCACAGCGGCAGCGGCCAGGCGAAGATGTCGCGCGCCGGCCGCAGCGAGAACAGCACGATCACCGCGATCGGCAGCAGCGACCACAGGCAGATCAGCGCCAGCGCGATGTGACGCAGCACCGGGACCGGCCAGCGCCTACGCATGGGCGAACATCCCGCGATAGGCGCGCCGCAGCCAGAACACCGACAGCAGCAGCGAGCCCAGCAGCATCAGCACACCGATCGCCGCCGCGCCGCCGAAATCGCCGTAGCGGAAGCCGGTCAGATACAAATACAGCGCCACCACCTCGGTCGAGCGCGCCGGGCCGCCCTGGGTCAGCAGCCAGACCTCGGAGAACATGCGGAAGGCGAAGATGATGCGGAACAGCACCGCGACCAGGATCGAGGGCATCAGCACTGGCAGGGTGATGCGGCGGAATTCGGTCCAGGGGCTGGCGCCATCGATCCGCGCGGCCTCGTAGAGTTCGGCGGGGATCGCCAAAAGCCCAGTGTAAAGCAGGATGAATGTGAACGGCAGGTGCATCCAGACATTGATGATCCCGACCAGACCCAGCGCGGCCACCGGGCTGACCGACCAGTCCAGACCGGGCAGGCCCAACGCCTCAAGCGCGTGGGTTATCGGGCCGATATCCGGCTCCATCAGATAGCGCCAGACCATCACCGCCACGACCTCGCTGACGGCATAGGGCGCCAGCACGACGGCGATCATCGCGCGACGCAGCGGCACGCCGCCGGCGAACAGCACCGCGATGCCCATCGCCAGCACAAGTTCGCCGTAGACCACGACGTTGACGACGATCAGCGTGTTCCACAGCGCCCGCCAGAAATACGGATCGGCCAGCACCGTGCGGTAATTCTGCAGCCCCACCCAGACCGGTGCCTGCCCGTAGCTGGACTGCGTCAGTGCCAGCCACATCACATACAGCGACGGCAGGCCGATGACGCCGAGCAGCAGAAGCTGCGTCGGCGCCACCAGCAGCCACGGCGTCGCGGAGCCTCGGCTCATGCGGCGCGGTACTGCGCGACCGTGTCCCAGTTGATCTCGAAGCCCAGCCCCGGCCCATCCGGGATTACCGCGGCGCCATCAACCAGCCGGCCGACCGGTTCGACCGTCAGCGCATCGCGCAGCGGATTGGGATACAGCATGTATTCCAGCATCAGCACATTCGGCGCCGCCGCGGCCAGATGCAGGCTGGCGGCGAGGCACACCCCACCGGACCAGCCGACATGCGGGCAATACTGCACGTGGAATGCGTGCGCGAGGTCGTAGATCCGCCTGGTCTCGCTGATGCCGCCGGAGCGGGCCACGTCAGGCTGGATCACGCCGACCAGTCGCTCGGCGATCAACTCGCGCGCCTGCTGCACGGTGTAGTCCTGTTCGCCGGCCGCCAGCCTCACATCGAGATGCGCGCGCAAGTGGCGATAGCCGCCGATATCCTCGGCTGCGATCGGTTCCTCGAACCACAGATAGTCCTGCGCCTCCAGCGCACGGCCGACGCGGATTGCGTCGTCCACCGAATAGACCGAGTTGGCATCAACGCTCAGGCTGATCTCAGGCCCGGCGATCTGGCGGATCAGGCCGATCCGCGCCACGGCGCGCTCGACCGGTGCACCGATCTTGACCTTGATGCTGCGCAGCCCGGCGGCGAGGAACGCCTCGGTATCCGCCCGGGCGACATCGTCCTCCAGCCAATTCACCGAGGATCCATAGGCGGTGATGCGCTGCCGCCCCATCGAGCCGAGCAGGCAGTGCACCGGCAGCCCGGCGACCTTGCCGGCAATGTCCCACAAGGCGGTGTCCACTCCGGCAATCGCCTCCAGCAGCATGCCTCCCGAGCGGCCGCTGAGGCTGCGCTGCATGCGTTGCCAATGCGCCTGGATATCCAGCGCGTTGGCGCCGAGCACGATCGGCCGCAGCAGATGGCGCACCGCTTCGGCATAGGCGGTCGGCGCGAACCGGCCGAGGCACTCGCCATAGCAGGTGATGCCGGCATCGGTGCGGATTTCCACCAGCACGATCGACATTGCGGTGAACTCGGCGAAGCCGGTGCGCTGCGGCACCGGGATACGGCACGTCAGGGGATATGCGATCACGTCGGTGATGCGGATATCGGTCATACGGTCTCTCCGGTTCGCAACGCCGCCAAACGCGCGCCGCCATAGGCAAACAACCCCGGCGCGCCGCCGGAATGCACGAACACCGCGCCGCCGGGCCAGCGCCCGGCACGCAATTGCGCCGCCATCCCGGCCATCGCCTTGCCGGTATAGACGGGGTCGAGGATCAGCCCTTCGGTCCGCGCCGCCAGATCCATTGCCACCACGGTGGGCGGATCGGCGATGCCGTAGCTCGGCCCCATGCAGCTCTCGTCAAGTTCGAAGTCGGCCGCAGTGACAAGTGCCGGCAGGCCGAGCAATGCTGCCGCCTCCGCCGCGCGCTGCACAATCAACGGCCGCAGCAGCGACGCCGGCGACTGCGCGCAAACGCCCACCACCCGCAGCGTCGATCCGGCGGTCCGCAGCCCCAGCACCAGTCCGGCCAAGCTCAGGCCCGAACTCGCCACCAGGAAGATCGCATCGGGCTTCGCGCCCGCCAGTTGCTGCAGCACTTCGGTGGCCATCGGCACATAGGCCGCCGCCCCCAGCGCCGCCGCGGCGCCCGCCATATGAAACAGATACGGAAGCCGTCCCGCCGCACGCAGCCCGTCGACCATCGCCGCCAGTTCCGCCGCGATGGCCGGGGTATACGGATCGCGCTCGGCGGTGAAGCGGATCGTCGCGCCCAGCATGCGGTCCAGCACCAGATTGCCCGCATCCTCCTGCCCCGCCTCGCCACGCAGCAGCAGATGCACGCCAAGCCCGAGTTTCGCCCCCGCCGCCGCCGCGGTGCGGCAGAAATTCGACTGCGCAGCGGCGGTCGCCACCACGCAATCCGCACCCGCTTCAATCGCCGCGGCCATCAGCACTTCCAACTGCCGCGTCTTGTTGCCGCCCAGCGCCAGCCCGCTCAGATCCTCCCGCTTCACCCAGACCGGCGCGCCCAGCACCGCACCCAGCCGCGGCGCGGTCTCCAGCGGGGTCGGGAAGCAGCCCAGGGTGACGCGGGGCAGCGCCATCACACCACCAGCGGCTGCACCCGCTTCACCACGTCGTCCATCGCCGCCTGCGGCTCCTTCATCCCCAGCACGGCGGCCTGCATTTGCTCGACGAAAATGTCCGCGGCCTTCGCCGAATTGTCGAACGCCGGCAGCGGAATGCGCGCATAGCGCAGGGCCGAGGCTTCCACCTTGGCATAGGGCAATTGCGCCTGGATGCGCGGGTCCTCGTAGGCCGAAGCGCGGATTGGCCCGTTGCCGTTGATCGCGGCCTTCGTGGTCGCCTCCTTGCTCGCCAGCTCGGCGATCAGGCTCCACGCCACCTCTTTCTTCGTTGCGTTCTTCGGCATCACCATCGACCAGAACTCGGTCTTCACCGGCGCGACCTCGAACTGCCCGCGCAGCGCGGCCGCCACTGGCACCGGGGCGACCTTGAACGCGCCAGGGAATTTCGACTTGGCGGGGTCGTTGTAGAACTGCGTCCGGCTCAGCCCGTTGATGGTCATCGCCGCCCGGCCCGAGGCCATCCAGGTGTTGACGTCCTCGTCCTTTACCGTGGTGAAGCTGCGCGGCAGCACCCCGGCTTTGTAGAAGTCCCGCAGCAGGGTGATCGCCTTCACCATCGGCGCCTCGTTGGCCACCACCTTCATGCCGGCGTCGATGAAATCGCCGTTCAGCATGCGCGCGACGTCGACAATGTTCGGGTAGGTATCGCCCGAGATGCAGAACCCGTTGACCTGCGATCCGTCGGCCCGCTTGTAGGTCATCTTCTGCGCGGTCTCGATGAACTCCTCCAGCGTCGCCGGCGGTCCGGAAATCCCGCGCTCGGCGAACAGTTCGGCGTTGTAATGCAGGCCCGAGGTTGAGTGCCGGAACGGCACGCCCATGGTCTTGCCGTCGAACACCATCGCCTTGCGCAGGCCGGGGAAAATGTCGTCGTACTGCTCGATCGGCGCCTTCGCCATCCAGGGATCGAGCGGTTGGAACAGCCCGGCGATCCGCGGCACTGCTCGGGCGTTGACCAGGAAGGCAATGTCGATCGTGGTCGCCGCCAGGCTGGCTTCCCGGAACAGGCGCTCATGCAGGGCGTTGGTCTCCAGCGTCACCCAGGTGACGTTAAAGCCGGTGCGTTGCCGCCAAGCCTCGGTGATATCGCCGGCGCGGCTGCCTTTGCTGACGCTCAGCATCACCGGGTGCGCGAGGATTGTCAGCTCCTTGGCACCCTGCGCGTGGGCGCCGGCGGCCAATCCCGCCCCGGCAATTCCTCCCATCAACGACCGACGTGTCAGCATGGCATTCCTCCCGCGATCTTGTTGCAGCGAAGTCTAGCCACAACCGGCGCCAGCCTCCAACGCGTTCGTTGACACATCGCGCGGCCGCCAACATCCTGGCGGAAACGGGAGAAGCGCCATGAACCCAGACGAGCTGCAAACCCTGCGTTTTGCCGATCCGCGCCTGAGCCGCTTCGACCCGCTGCCCCGCATCATCACGCTGGACGATTTCGACCGCGGCTTCTGCGGCTGGACCCAGCTTGTCGGCAATTACGAGCATACGCTGGACGCGATGCTGCCCGGGTACGCCCAGCACAGCGCGGCGATGCTCAGTTCCGCCTCGGCCTGGGAATTCGGCAGCCATGGCGGCTTCGATGGCACCTATTCGCTCAAGCTCGCCACCAAGCCGAAAAAGGGCGGCCAGAACGTCGCCATCAAGCGGCTGACCTTCCGCAAGCGCGGGCCGATCCGCCTCGAGTTCTACTTCACGTTCAAGCCCGAAGCCTCCGAGCTGCGGCTTGGCGAGGCGGAAATCCGCTCGGTCGGCTTCCTCTACGATCTGCAAAGCGGCGATGCCGATGCCGACTCGCTGCGGGTGATGCCGCATATGCGGTTTCTCAACGCGCTCGATGGCGTGCACGAGCAGAAATGGCAGTTCAAACGCCGCACCATGGCGCTGAAGCCGCTGGGCAACGAGGGCAAGACCTTCACCCATTACCATCTCAGCCCGAATGACTGGGAAGACCTGCCCGGCGGGCATCAGCGGCTTTGCTATAACGAGATTCCGACCAAGATTAACTGGCACTACGCCCGCTTCGACTTCGACCTCGCCAGCTGGCAGGCAACGCGGTTCCAGTGCAACGATCGGGTATTCGACCTGTCGGGCTACGAGCCGATCGTGATCCCCGGCATGCGCAACCTGTGGTGCATGTTGAACCTCGCGTTCTTCGTCGAGACCGATACCGACAAGCGCGCCTTCATGTATGTCGACGGGGTCTGCCTGTCGGGAGATTTCTGATGCTGCCGGAAAGCCACAGCGCCATTGTCGCCCGCAACGAACCCTGGTCCGGCAGCGTCGCCACCGAGCCGTACGAGGTTGGCTGGGCGCATGAAGCCATCATCTTCGTGCGCGCGCTGGCGGTCAGCGGTGCCGGCGCGGCCGAGGCGCGGGTGCAGATCTCGCCCGACGGCATGCACTGGGCCGATGAAGGCACGCGGTTTGCCCTGCCGAGCAACACCGCGGAGGTGACCTACGCACGGGTGCGCCATTTCGGCCTGTGGCTGCGCATCGCCGCCGATCTGCCGGATGGGCTCGCGCTGAAGGTGCTCGTCAGCATCGCCCTGAAGGCATGAAAACCCTGTAGACTCGCCCGAGTCGCAAGGGACACCCGAATGGCCATCGCCGAACGCATCATTTTCCAGCCCTATCTGCAGGGCAAACGCGGCGGCATGAAGCCGGGCACCGCGATCGCCTGCCGCAATTCCGCTGAAGCAGAGCTTCGCGCGGAGAAAGCCATGGCCGCCGGCACGGTGGTGGGCTGTCACGTGGTGCGGATCATGGCCGATGAGGAAGCGGGCGATTACGGCGAGCCGGAGTTCCTCAATGCCTATGGCACGGTGCCGGAGGCGGCCTAGCTGAGGTGATGCACCTCGGCCAGGCCGTAGACCGGGGTCGGCAGCCCCTGAAGCCGAGCCTTGAGTTGTAGCGCGAGGTAGCGCGAATAATGCCGAGACTGCGCCAGATTGCCGCCGTGGAACCATAGGCCGGGCTGCTGGGTCGGCTTCCACATGTTGCGCAGTTCGCCTTCCCACGGCCCAGGGTCCTTGGCGGTGTTGGAGCCCAGGCCCCAGCATTTGCCGACGCGGTCTGCGACTTCCTGCGAGATCAGTTGCGCGGCCCAGCCGTTCATCGAGCCGTAGCCGGTGGCGTAGACGATCAGGTCGGCCGGGAGTTCCTCGCCCGAGGTGAGGATCACCGAGCGCTCACGGATCTCGCGGATTTCGACGCCGCTGCGTAAGCCGATATCGCCATTGGCGACCAGTTCCGAGCCGCCGACATCGATGTAATAGCCCGAGCCACGGCGCTGGTATTTCAGGCCGAGGCCGGAGCCGTCATCGCCGAAATCGAGCAGGAAGCCGGCTTTGCGCAGCCGGTCGTAATAGGCGGCGTCGTCGCGTTGGATCTGCTCGGAGATCGGACGTTGCACGTCGGCCCAGAGCTTGTAGGGCAGGGTGGCGGCGAGCAGGTCGGCGTCATCGACCTTGACGCCGCGGGCGACGGCGGCATCGCCGAATGGGCCCTTGTCGAAGTTGCGGCGCAGGGTGGCGGCGCGGGCGACCAGGGTGGAGGAGCGTTGCAGCATGGTGACCTCGGCGCCCTGTTCCCACAGGTCGGCGGCGATGTCGTGCGCGGAATTGTTGGAGCCGACGACGATGCAGGATTTCCCGGCGTAGTCCTCGCCGCCGCGATGGGCACTGGAATGGTGCTGCTGGCCGAGGAAGCGCTCCGCGCCGGGGATCTGCGGGATATCCGGCACGCCGGACATGCCGGTGGCCAGGATCAGGTGCTTGGGATGCAGCGTGACCGGCGTGCCGTTACGGTCGAGCTGCACGGTCCATTCTCCGGCGGCTTCGTCGTAGGAAGCGGACTGGCAGCGCGTGGCGGCCCAGTAATCCAGCTCCATGATGCGGACATACATCTCCAGCCAGTCGCCCATCATGTCCTTCGGCATGTACGTAGGCCAGTGCTCGGGAAATTCGAGATAGGGCAGGTGGCAGTAGCGGATATGGTCGTGCAGGCAGAGCGATTTGTAGCGGTTGCGCCAGGCATCGCCGGGGCGGGGGAGGGCGTCGACGACCAGGGTGGGAACGTCGAGCCGCTTGAGCCGGGCGGCCAGGCCGATGCCGCCCTGGCCGCCGCCGACGATCAGGCAGAACGGCTGCTCGGTGCTGCCCAGCGCGGCGGATGCCGCGGCGCGGCGTTCGGCCCAGGTGGGTTTGCCGCCCTTGACCGCGCCGTAGGTGACGCCCTCCTCGCGGGTGGGGCCGGCTTTCTCCTCGAAGCCTTTCAGTTCACGCAAGGCGGTGAACAGCATATGCGCTTTGCCGTCCTTCAGCCGCACCTGACCGCGGCCGCGGCCTGTGGCGGTCTCGAA
Organism: uncultured Rhodospirillales bacterium; assembly: GCA_903881515.1. Taxonomy (GTDB): domain Bacteria; phylum Pseudomonadota; class Alphaproteobacteria; order Acetobacterales; family Acetobacteraceae; genus CAIRTN01. The sequence continues at coordinate 41,264 of CAIRTN010000316.1, forward strand.
GGTAAACCAGCCGCCACCCTCGGCTTCGACGGGGGTGAAGCCGCGCGGCTGCACCTCGGCGAGGCGGGTATCGAGCATCGCCTGAATTTCACCCGCACCTTCCAGGGTGCGGATGTTCCAGGTGAAGGCGACGAGATCGCGCCAGTAGCAGTCGGGCGCGAACAGGTCGGCGATCGGGGCGTTGCGGGTGAGGGCGGAGGCGAAGGCGGCAAGCCAGGCGGAGATGTCAGGCGTCATTTCTTGCTGATGTTCCAGAAGGCGAGGACGAGGCCGTGCTGCACGCCGGAGATGTTGGCGCGATAGGCGATCGGCTGGCGGAACAGGCCGAGCACGAGGGAGGGCAGTTCCTCCCACAGGGCACGGCTATAGGGGTCGAACTTGGCGGCGGTGGGGTTCTCGATCAGGTCGGTGCGCATGGCTTCGAGCTTCTCGGAGCAGGGCCAGCCGACATAGTTGTTCTGGTCGCAACGGGCATCGACCAGGATGTTGGTGGCGGGCTGCGACAGGGTGGCGATGTCGCCGCCGGACTGGAAGATGTGCCAGCCGCCCTTCTCCGGCGCGTCCTTGCGGGCACGGCGCACGACCAGGGTGCCCCAGTCGGAGGTTTGCAGATCGACGTTGACGCCGATCGACCGCAGCTTGTCGGCGGTGACCTGGGCCAGGCCGTCGATCAGCGGGATTTCCTGGGTGGTGAGGATGACGATTTTCTCGCCCTTGTAGCCGGCCTCTGCGAACAGCTTTTTTGCCAGTTCCGGGTTCGGCTTGCGATACGGCTCGCTGCCGGCCTCGGTGCCGTTCGGCGCGGTGCAGCCGAAGAAGGAGAAGCATTCCTTCCACCAGGTTGAGTCAGTGGTGAAGGCCGCCGACAGATAATCCTTCTGGTCAACCAGCAGCGCCAGGGCACGGCGCGCGCGCACGTCGTTGAACGGCGGGTGCAGCGTGTTCATCCGCAGGAAGGCCATGTTGCCGAGCTTGGAGGATTCCTCGACGACGATGTCCTTGCGGCCCTGCAGGGATTGCAGCCCGTCATGCGGCAACTGGTCGAGCAGGTCGACCTCGCCTTTCTGCAAGGCGGCGACACGGGTTTGCAGATCGGGAATGATCAGCCACTCGACTTTGTCGACCAGCACCTTCTTGCCGCCGGCGGTGCCGTTGGCGGGTTCGTCGCGCGAGACATAGGCGGGGTTGCGGTCGAACACCACGCGCGAGCCGGGATTGTAGAGCGCGTTGTTGAACTTGAACGGGCCGGAACCGATCGTGGTGGTCATCGGCTTGTCGCCGGCGGCCGCGATATCCTCGGCGCGCATCATCATCGCGCCCGAGCCAGCCAGCGAGGCCTCGACATAGGCATAGGGCTGGTTGAACACCAGGCGGACATGGTCGGCGTCGACGGCCTCCAGCTTGCCGAGGCGCTTGACCATCAACTGCATCATCGGGTCCTGCTTGGCGGCCCGCGGGATGGAGGCGACGATGTCGGCGGCGGTGACCTTCTGGCCGTTATGGAACACCAGGCCGGGGCGCAGCGCGAGATCGTAGGTCAGCTTGTCGGCGGAAACCTTCAGCTCACCCGCCATCTGCGGGTGCACGATCATGTCCTCGTCGAAGGCGAACAGCTGATCGTAGATCATCGCGCCGTAGATCCGGGTGACGGTGGCTGCGGTGATATGCGGGTCGAGCACCCGCAGGTCGGCCTGCGGCACCACGCGCAGCACGGTTTCGGCCTGCGCCAGCACTGGCATGGCGGCGAGGACGGCGGCGAGGATGAGTTTGCGCATTATTGTTGGCTCCCGAGATGACGCAGCATGAACCGCATAGCGCGACGGAGGAAGTAGGGTTTGCCCCAGACCGTGGTGTGATCGTCGTTCGGCAGCGGGATATAGTCGAAATCCTTGTCCGCCGCGATCAGGGCGGCGGCGAGTTGCATTGTCAACGCGGGGTGGACGTTGTCGTCCATGTCGCCGGCCGCTAGCAGCAGCTTTCCGCGCAGGTGGGCGGCGTACGGCGGATTGGCGGCGGTGGAATAGTTGGTGCTGCCGTCGGCGTTGCGCACAACCGGACCCATGTATTTCTCGGTCCAGGCGAAGCTGTAGCCCATCTGGTCGTGATTGCCCGAGGTGGCCACCGCGGCATGGAACACCTCGGGATAGTCGAGCAGGGCGCGCACCGAGGCGTAGCCGCCGCCGGAGTGGCCCATGATGCCGACGCGGGACAGATCGAACCACGGGTGCCGGGCGGCAAGCTGGTTCAGCGTGGCGACGTGATCGGACAGGGTGCCGGGGTCGTCGAGTCGGCCATAGCTGTGGTCGTGGAACGCCTTGGAGCGCAGCGGCGTGCCGCGGCCATCGACGTTGAGCACGACGAAGCCCAGTTCGGCGAACACCTGCGGCAGGGTGGAGCGGCCAAGCTCGCCCATTACGTCGGTCAGCATCACCGTCGGCAACTGGCCGCGCTGCGGGCCGGGATAGATGTAGTCGATCACAGGATACTTCTTCGCCGGATCGAAATCCGTCGGCAGCCAAAGAGCGCCGAACAGCTTCGTCTCGTCATCCGCGGCGGTGACCTGGAACGGCTCCGGCCAGCGCCAGTCCTGCGCCAGGGCGGGGGCAAGTTCGGCGGTGGCGATGGTCGCCACCAGACTGCCATCGGCGCGGCGCAACTCGGAGACCGGCAGCGTGGTCAGGTCAGAATGGGTGTGCACGAAGAACCGGCCGGAGGGCGCGCGATAGGCGCCGGTTTCGCCGGGTGGGCGGATGTGATCGCGCGGCACGCGCTTCAGCGGGATGGCCAGCGCCTGATCATTCCCGCCCGGCGTCAGCACCGTCAGGCCCGAGCCATCCAGCGCGGCGCGGCACAGCGTGCGGTGATACGGGTGCTCGACCATGCCGCCGGCAAGGAACTCGACGAACCCGTTCTCGGGGTCGACATGGGCGATATCGCGCACCGCCCAGGCGCCCGAGGTGATGCGGTTCTTGCGCTGGCCGGTGGCGAGGTCGTGCAGATACAGATGCGCCCAGCCATCCTCCTGCGAGAACCAGATGAATTCGCCACGCGTATCGAGCACACGGATATTGGGCAGCCCGAGCACCGACAGGTTGGTGTCGATGAAGGTCGGCACCGTCTCGCTATAGACCTCGCGCACCGCACCGGTGGCCGCGATCAGTTCGAACAGGGTCAGCCGGCGCCAGTAGCGATCGCGATCCAGGAAATAAACCCGGCTGGAATCCGCACTCCACCACGCCTCCTCCTTCTCCAGACACGTCGTCATCCCGGTGACGTGCGGGCCGGACGGTGCCAGCGTCACCGCGCCGGTGCCGAGGTCGATGATGGCGTGGCTTTCCAGCGGCAGGGCGGCATCGCCGCTGAGCGCGAATTTCATGCTGTGCACCACCGGGCGCGGGCCGCCAGGCACATGCTGCACCAGCGGGAAATCGAGCACCGCGCGCTCGTCAAGCTGCGAGGTGAACAGCTTGACGCCATCGGGCGACCACAGCACGTTCGCCGGCAGTTTGATGCCCCGCTGTTGCAGGGTGACGGTGGTCAGGTTCATGTCGGGCGACTTGGCCCAGGCATGATGCACCGCGCCGGTTTCGGTCAGCCGCTGCTCGGTGTGCCCGGTGCGCAGCCAAAGGTTGTGATCGCGGCAGAACACGGCGCGGCGGCCATCGGGCGAGGCGGTTTCACCGGGGCGGAGGGGGGCCGGGGCGGGGGTAATATCGCCATCGGACAGCCGGACCCGCCGGCCGTCGTGCAGTTGCACGCTCTGACCATCGAAATCGGCGATCGGCAGCGCGCCGGGGCTGACCGGGGTGCCGGTGACGCGGCTGAGCAGGGCGGCGGTGGCGGCATGGTCGAAGGCGGGCGACTGGTTGCCGGTTGCGCCGTCCACCAGCGTGAAGGTGATGCCATCGGCGGTCTCGCGGCGAAACCAGAAGCGGTCGCCGAGCCAGTGCGGGCGGACCTGCGGGTTGCAGACCAGCGGGCGCACGCGCCCCGCCAGGAAGCGCTCTGCGCGCTCGCGCCGTTCGTCGGTCAGCATTGGTAAGGTTCCTATCTCCAGCCCGTCAACACGGGACACCCGCAGAGCGGGCAGCGCAAGTTCTGGCGGACGATTTCCTCGTCAAAACTGATGCCGGCGGCGTGCAACTGGCTGATCGCCTGATCCACCGTGCTGGCATGGCCGGCGTCGAGTTTGCAGGAGGCAAGGACGTCGATGCGCTCGTCAGTGGCGGCGGGGCGCATCGTCAGGGCCAGCGCCGCACCAGGCAGGGGCAGTGCGGGAAGTGCCATCAGCAAGCTGCGGCGACGCAGTTTCATTGTGCCCCTCCAAGCCGATGCCGAATGCTAGCGCATGATTTGCTTCAATGCATCTGCGAAGTGCGTCGATGTGTGGCGGGGTGACCGGGGCATCGGTGTGCGGTATCAACGCGGGCTTTCCTGTTCCCGATGGGCGCGCGCGCCCGCAGATCCTGGATCCGAAACCGATGTCCGCTTCCAATATCTCGATCAATGGCCAACGCCTGCTCGCCGACCTCTATCGCCTGCGTGAATTCGGCACGTTCAAGACCGGGGTGCATCGGCCGACCTATTCCGAGGTCGATATCGCCAGCCGGCACTGGATCGCCGAACAGATGCGCTCGGCGGGGCTGGAGGCCACGATCGACGGCATCGGCAACGTGATCGGCCGCGCCGCCGGCCCGGGGCCGAAGATCCTGCTGGGCAGCCATAGCGAGACGCAGAACGAGGCCGGATGGTTGGATGGCGCGCTGGGGGTGATGTATGGTCTTGAGGTCGCCCGCACCTTGGCCGAGCAGGGCCGGCCGGGGGCAATCGATGTCGCCTCTTGGGCCGATGAGGAGGGGCATTACATGTCCTTCCCCGGCAGCCGTTCGTTCATCGGCGAACTGACGGAAACCGAAATCGACGCGTCGAAGAACCGCTATCACGGCAAACCGCTCCGCCAGGCTCTGGCCGAAGGCGGGCTGGCCGGTCTGCCGCGCCTGCAGGTCGAGCCCGGCCGGTATCGCGGCTATATCGAGGCCCATATCGAACAGGGCGACGACCTTGAGGCGCATGACCTGAAGATCGGCGTGGTCACGTCGATCGTGGCGATCTGGCAGTACCGCATCCGCATCGAAGGCGTGCAGAACCATGCCGGCACCACGCGCATGGCGATCCGCAAGGACGCCGGCGCGGCGATGGTCCGCCTGGCCACCGCGATCGAGGCGACCTTCCCCAAAGTCTGCGCCGAGCGCAGCGTGTGGACATTCGGGCGGATGACGTTGGAGCCCGGCGCGCCCAGCATCATCCCCGGCGCGGCCGAGGCCTATTTCCAGTTCCGCGATGCCGAACCGGCCGTGCTCGACCGCATGCACACCACGCTGGAAGGCCTGATCGCCGAGGCCAACGCCGCCGGCCCGTGCCAGGTCAGCCTGCACATCGTCGGACGCTCCACCCCGGTGAAAAGCGATCCCGCGCTGATGGCCGCGCTCGATCGCGGCGCCGAGAAACATGCGCCGGGGCTGTGGCAGCGCATGCCGTCGGGTGCCGGACATGACGCGCAGTATCTGGCCAAGGTGATGCCGTCGGCGATGCTGTTCGTGCCCTCGATCGGCGGCATCAGCCATCACTGGACCGAGGACACCGCGGACGCGGATATCGTATTGGGCTGTCAGGTGCTGGCCGCGGCCTGCGCGGATCTGCTGGACCAGGGCTGATGTCGAAGATCACCTGCGTTCGCACCATCAGGCTGGCCGAGCGGCCAAACCTGATCTGGGTCGAGATCGAGACCGATGAGGGGCTGACCGGCCTCGGTGAATCGTTTCGTGGTGCGGAAGCGACCGAGGCGGCGATCCACGGTTTGGTCGCGCCGTGGCTGCTGGGGCGCGATGCGCGGAAGATCGAGGCGGTGTCTCGGCATCTGATGACGCCTTATGTCGGGTTCCACAGCGCCGGCGCCGAGGTAAGGGCGGCGAGCGCGGTGGATATCGCGTTGTGGGATCTCGCGGGCAAGCGGCATGGCATTCCGGTGCACGAGGCGCTCGGCGGCGCGGTGCGCGACGATATCCGGGCCTACAACACGTGTGCCGGTTATGCCTACAACACCGCGGGCGTGGCGCGGCGGGATATCGGGGCGGCGGATGTTGCCGTGGGGCCGTATGACGATCAGGTGGCGTTCATGAAGGACGCCGGCCAGCTGGCGGAGAGCCTGCTGTCCGAAGGCTACGCGGCGATGAAGATCTGGCCGTTCGATATCTACGCGCCGCAGAGCGGCGGGCAGGTGATTACGGCGAGCGAGTTGAAGGCCGGGCTGGAGCCGTTCCGCAAGATCCGGGCGGCGGTGGGTGACGAGATCGAGGTGATGGCGGAGCTGCACTCGATGTGGAGCAGCACCGCGGCCATCCGCATCTGCCGCGCGCTCGAGGATGTCGGGGTGTTCTGGGCCGAGGACCCGATCGGCAAGATGGATGATGTGCATGGTCTGGCCGATCTGCGCCGGCAGACCCGCACGCCGGTCTGTGGCAGCGAGACGCTGGGCGGCAGTGTGATGTTTCGCGATCTGCTGGCGGCCGATGCGGTGGATTTTGTCATGCTGGATATCGGCTGGTGCGGCGGATTGACCGAGGGGCGGAAGATCGCCGCTTTGGCCGAGGCCTATGCCAAGCCGCTGGCGCCGCATGATTGCACCGGGCCGATCGCGCTTTGGGCCGGGCTGCATCTGGCGCTGCATGCGCCGACGGCGATTTTTCAGGAGGTGGTGCGGGCCACCTTGGCCACCTGGTATCGCGATCTGGTCACCGAGCTGCCGGTGGTGCGCAACGGCAAGGTGCTGGCCCCCGATGCGCCGGGGATCGGCACCGCCCTGCTGCCGGCGGTGCGGCAGGCTGGGATCGTGCGGGAGAGCGTGCGCGGCTAGACACGGCGCAGGTCCAGCGTCAGCGGGTGTTCGAGGCTCTGCGGGATGCGGGGTTCGGGCATCGGGCCGGCGGTGTGGCCGATCGGGAAGAAGCGGGCGCGGCGGCGGGCTTCGGCTGAGTTGGCGTTGACCGGGAAGTTGTCGTAGCTCAGCCCGCCGGGGTGGGCGACCTGATGCGTCATGCCGCCGAGGCTGCGGCCGGTCCAGCGGTCGTAGACATCGAACACCAACGGCGCATGCGGCGCGATGGTGGGGTGCAGCGAGTTCGGCGGGTTCCATGCCTTGAAGCGAACGCCGGCGACGTATTCGCCGGCGCGTTCGGTGGGGTGTAACCGCACCCCCGTGCCGTTGACGGCGAGCACGAAGCGTTCGTCCACCCAATTTTCCAGCTTCACCTGCACCCGCTCGGCGGAGCTGTCGACATAGCGGACGGTGCCGGTGGCGGTCTGGTCCTCGGCGAGCACGTGCCAGGGTTCCAGCGCGTGCCGCAGTTCGAC
>CAIRTN010000317.1 GCA_903881515.1 uncultured Rhodospirillales bacterium
CGCCAGGCTCAAGGGCGCGAACCCCTTCGACGTCATCGTCGCCACGCTGGCCTGACAATCGCCCGGCGCGCCCCAGCGCGGAAAATCACGCTTCAAAATGGGGGTGGGTAATTACCCCAGCGACGTTATTGTTATATAGAAACACAATTAATGGTAAAATGCCATCTGGCCCATATCGCGTCTGGCCACCTCAAAACCCTCGTCGCCCGTGTGCGGCACGCCGGGGGGAGTCTGTCCGAAGCGATCCTGCTCTGGCTCGCCCTGCGCCAACTCTTCGCCGCGCTGGATAATCTGTTCAACGCCTGGCGCACCGGCGACCTTCCGCCGCTGCCACAACCCGCACTCCCCGTCGCCCAACCTGCCCGCAAGCGTCCCGCACCCCGGGCAAGCCGTACACGGTCAACCCGGCGCGCGCCCTCCGCGCAGCGGCAACCTGAACCGCGCACCCCAAGCGCGCCCCAGCCACCGTTTCCCCCCGCGCCACCCTGCGCAAACGCGCCGCAGCCCCGATGCCCAAGCCTTGCCATTATCCCTGACCACCGACGACGAAGACGGCGCAAAACAGCCGCCTGGCCCGCAATGCGCCCACATGTCCTAAATGTTCCGTAATCAGAACAAAATGCTAACCCTTCCGCTTTCCCCCGGCTTCGCTACATACCAACCCATGATCGCGCCCCAGATCCCCCGCGCCGCCCTCGTCACCGGCGCCGCCCGCCGCATCGGCCGTGCCATCGCCCTGGCCCTGGCCGGCCAAGGCTTCGCCGTCGCCATACACTGCCAGACCAGCCGCACCGAGGCCGAGGAGACGGCAAACGAGATCCGCGCCCTCGGCGTGTCCGCCACGGTGCTGCAAGCCGATCTCGCCAGCGAGGCCGATGTCACCGGCCTGGTCCAGGCCGCCACCGCCGCCCTCGGCCCGATCGGCGTGCTGGTCAACAACGCCTCGGTGTTCGAACGCGACGAATGGGCCGACGCCACCCGCGCCTCGTGGGACGCGCATCTGGAACCCAACCTGCGCGCTCCCTTCGTGCTCACCCAGGCCTTCGCCAAGGCGCTGCCGGCAGACGCGCAAGGCATGGTGCTCAACCTGCTGGATCAGCGGGTCTGGGCGCTGACCCCGCATTTCGTCTCCTACACCGTCTCCAAGGCCGGGCTCTGGGCACTCACCCAGGCGATGGCCCTGGCACTCGCGCCCCGCATCCGCGTCAACGCTATCGGCCCCGGCCCGGCGGTGGCCAGCACCCGCCAATCCGCCGAACAGTTCGCCCGGCAATGCGCCTCGGTCCCGCTCCGCCACGGCACCTCGCCCGAGGAGATCGCCCAGGCCGCCCTCGCCCTGCTCAGCCTGCCCTCGGTCACCGGCCAGATGATCGCGCTGGACGGCGGGCAGCATTTGCAGTGGAGTCCCGCCTTGGCCCAGCCACTGGACGAATGATGGAAACCTCCCGCATCGCCGACGCCGTCCGTGGCCTGCGTCACGTCTTCCTGCGCGACATGGTGCTGTCCGCCTCGGTCGGCATCTACACCCACGAACAGACCACGCCGCAGCGGGTGCGCATCAACGTCGATCTCGCCGTCGCCGATGACGGCGCGCGCCCAACCTCCGGCGCTCCCGTCGGCCGCGACGAACTCGCCCGCGTGGTCGATTACGAGGCGGTGGCCAACGCCGTGCGCGCCATCGTAGGCGCCGGTCACGTCATGCTTGTCGAAACCTTGGCGGAACGAATTGCCGAGGCATGCCTGATTGACGGGCGGGTCTTCTCCGCGCGAATTCGGGTTGAAAAACTCGACGTCTTCCCGGACGCCGCCAGCGCCGGCGTGGAAATCGAACGCCGCCGCCGCTGATTTTGTCCACCTCCGCGCAGATGACTCTTTAATTACAGACACATGGCAGGTTGTTTTCAGTTTAATTCAGTCCTGTTACATTGAAATTCAACAATTTCAATGGCTTGATAAAATTGACAAAAATTTAAGCAATCTGAAGGAAGCCTTGGAATCGCTGGGATTCCTCGCTTCGCCAAACCGTTTCCCACACACTTATCCACAGCAACGGTGGATTATCCCGCCGCTTGAGCCTGCCGCCCGATGCCTCCACATTGGGCGTGATGGAACATCCTGAAAACAAGCCCCTGCGCGGCGTGGCGGTGATCGAAACGGCACTGGAAACCATGCCGCTTTCCCCCGGCGTCTACCGCATGCTCGATGCCAAGGGCGACGCGCTCTATGTCGGCAAGGCCCGCGCGCTGAAAAAGCGGGTCACCTCCTATACCCAGATCGCCCGCCTGCCCGAACGGCTGCGCCGCATGGTCTCGGAAACCGTGTCGATGGAAATCGTCACCACCCATACCGAGGCCGAAGCCCTGCTGCTGGAGGCCAACATCATCAAGCGGCTGAAGCCGCGCTACAACATCGTGCTGCGGGACGACAAATCGTACCCCTGGCTGATGCTGACCGAGGATCACCCCTACCCGCAGATAGCCAAACACCGCGGCGCCCGGGTGCGCAAAGCCAGCTATTTCGGCCCCTTCGCCTCCGCCTGGTCGGTCAACCAGACGGTCACCGCGATGCAGCGGGTGTTCCTGCTGCGCTCCTGTGCCGACACGGTATTCGCCAATCGCTCGCGCCCCTGCCTGCTGTTTCAGATCCGCCGCTGCTCGGCCCCCTGCGTCGGCCGGATCAGCGAGCCGGACTATGCTGCCCTGGTGTCCCAGGCCCGCAACTTCCTCTCCGGCAAGGCCGGCAGCGTGCAGGCCGATCTCGCGAGCGAAATGGAACAGGCCGCCGAGGTGCTGGAGTTCGAACGCGC
>CAIRTN010000318.1 GCA_903881515.1 uncultured Rhodospirillales bacterium
GGCAGCAAGATTGACTCTTCTCTGTGCCCTCTGTGCCGCTGTGGTGAATATTTCTTGCTTGTCTTAGTTTGCCCGCCGGAGTGCGGGACGAAGGGGAAAACACAATGTCCAAGCTGGCCGATGCCATCGCCAACACCCTGCCGGAAGATGGCACCACCGGCGCCCTGGCCGGGCGCGTGTGGCGGCCGGATCGCGCCGGCCCCGCGGTGGTGGCGGTCCGCGCCGAGGGCGTGATCGATATCTCCGCCGCCTTTCCGACGATGCGCGATCTCTGCGAAACCGCCGACCCCGCCGCCGCCCTGCGCGCCGCCGGTGGCGAACTGATCGGCGGGTTCGAGGCGATCCTGCGCAACACCATCCCCGAGACCCGCAACCTGCATAAACCCTGGCTGCTGGCGCCGATCGACCTGCAGGCGGTGAAGGCCGCCGGCGTCACCTTCGCCATCTCGATGCTGGAGCGGGTGATCGAGGAACGCGCCCGCGGCGACATGTCCGCCGCCGCCAGCCTGCGCGAACAGGTCACCGCCCTGATCGGCGACGACCTCTCCAAGCTGAAACCCGGCTCGCCGGAGGCGATGGAGCTGAAAAAGGTGCTGATGGCGCAAGGCGCCTGGAGCCAGTACCTGGAAGTCGGCATCGGTCCGGACGCCGAGATCTTCACCAAGTCGCAACCGATGGCCGCCATCGGCACGGCGGTCGATGGCGGTTTCCACCCGGCCAGCTCCTGGAACAATCCCGAGCCGGAAGTGGTCATCGTGGTCAGCTCCGACGGGCGGATCGTCGGCGCGACGCTCGGCAACGACATCAACCTGCGCGATGTCGAAGGCCGTTCGGCGCTGTTGCTCAGCAAGGCGAAGGATAATAACGGCTCCACCGTGATCGGCCCGCTGCTTCGCTTCTTCGATGCCTCCTTCGGGCTCGACGACGTCCGCCGCACCGTGGTGTCGCTGACGGTCGAGGGCGAGGATAATTTCCGCCTGGAAGGCGCGTCCTCGATGTCGAAAATCAGCCGCGATCCGGCCGATCTGGCGGGGCAGATGGTCAACGTGCATCACCGCTTCCCCGACGGCGCCGTGCTGTTCTGCGGCACGATGTTCGCGCCGATCGACGACCGCGACTCGCCGGGCGGCGGCTTCACCCACAAGAACGGCGACATCGTCACAGTGGCGACGGCCAAGCTGGGCCGGCTGGTTAGCCGGATGCGTCCCACCGACAAATGTGCGCCGTGGGAGTTCGGGGTGTCAGCGCTGATGCGTAACCTGGCTGGGCGTGGATTGATCTAGGAGATCACGATGGACCTGGGCTTGTACGCCGCATTCTGCGGCGCGGTGGCAGTGCTGATCCTGATCCCTGGGCCGAACGTGGCGCTCATTGTGTCCAACTCCGTGGCCTATGGCACGCGCTACGGCCTTCTGACCGTGCTTGGCGCGGCGATGGCGATGGTGCCGCAGTTGATTGTCACCGCTTTGGGCATGACGGCGGCGCTGAGCGCGCTGGGGCATTGGTTCGAGGTGGTGCGTTGGGTTGGCGTGGCCTATCTCGCCTGGATCGGGGTGCAGGCGTGGCGGGCGCCGGTGGTGGACCTGACGCGGACCCGGCCGGAGCCAAAATCGGCGCGCGCGATCATGTTCCGCGGCTTTTTCGTCTCGCTGTCCAACCCTAAAACGCTGGTGTTCTACGGCGCGTTCTTTCCGCAGTTCGTCAGCGGCGATGCGCCGTTGGCGCCGCAGGTGCTGCTGTTGTGCGTGACGTTCCTGGCGATCGCGGCGGGGCTGGACAGTTGCTGGGCGCTAATGGCGGGCCGGGCGCGGCATCTGCTGGCGATGCATGGCAAATTGCGTAATCGGATCACCGGAGGACTGCTGATGGGCGCTGGGCTGGGGCTCGCACTGGTGCGCGCGAAATGATCGACCTCCGCTCCGACACTGTCACTCGGCCGACGCCGGGCATGCGCGCGGCGATGGCCAATGCCGAGGTCGGCGACGACCAGTATGGCGACGATCCCAGCGTGAACGCGCTGCAGGAGCGCGTCGCGGCGTTGTTGGGCAAGGAGGCGGCGCTCTTCGTGCCCTCCGGCACCATGGCCAATCAGGTCGCGCTGAAAATGCTGACCCGCCCGGGCGATGACGTGCTGGTGGGCGACGAGGCGCATATCGTCTGGCACGAGGCGGGGGCCTCGGCGGCCAATGCCGGGGTGCAGTTCACCGTGATCGGCCAGGGCGGGCGGTTCACCGCGGCCGATGTGCGGGCGAGGGCGAAGCCGCGCGGCCATGTGGTGCAGCCGGGCACTACCCTGGTCTGTGTCGAGAGCACGCATAACCGCGGCGGCGGCTTCGTGTTCGACCCCGTCGAGGCGGTGGCGATCGGACAGGCGGCGCGGGAGCTTGGCCTGGGCACGTATCTCGACGGCGCGCGGCTGTTCAATGCCGCCGTGGCGTCCGGCCGGTCGCTGGCCGAGCTCGCAGCACCGTTCGACGTGGTGGGCGTGGCGCTGTCCAAGGGGTTGGGGTGCCCGGTGGGCAGCTTGGTGGCCGGGCCGCGGGCACTGATGCCCCTGGCGATGCAGGCGCGCCGGCGCTACGGCGGGGCGATGCGGCAATCCGGCATTCTGGCGGCGGCGGGGCTGTATGCGCTGGATCATCATTACGACCTGCTGGCCGAGGATCATGCCAATGCGGCGCTGATCGCGCAGGCGGTGGCGCAGACCCCCGCAGCGATCGCGCTCGACGACGTGCAGAGCAACATCGTGATCTTCCATCTGCCCGCCAGCCTGCCCAATGCGGCGACCTTGGTGGCGCGCGCGCATGCGGCGGGCGTCTGGGTGCAGGCGTTCGGGCCGCGCACGGTGCGTGCGACGACCCATCTGGACCTGTCGGCGGCGGACTGCGCCACGGCCGGGCGGGTGCTGGCAGCCGCGGTGCTCGCCGGGGCCTGAATGGGCAGGCTATGGCCGCTGGCGAACCGGCGGTTCGCGTGGCTATGGGCCGGGCAGGTCTGCTCGGTGATGGGCGACAACCTCTACAACGTCGCGCTGGCCTGGTTCGCGGTACGGCTGGCCGGCGGGCAGGCGGCGTATCTGGTGGCGGGCTTCGTCGGCGGACCGCTGGCTGATCGGTGCGACCGCCTGGCGCTGATGGTACGCTGGATATCGCTCGCGCGCTGGTGCTGCTGCCGCCGGCGATCACCGGGCTGGCGCTGGGCTGGCTCTATGGCATGGCGGTTGTGATGGCGGTGCTGGGCGCGCTGTTTGATCCGGCGATGCAGTCCACCGTGTCGGGCCTGACGTCGACGCCGGCGGAGATGCGGGTGTTCAACACCTGGCTCGATGGCACCGGGCGGCTGGCGCGGGTGGCCTCGTCGGGTCTGATCGGGGTTATCGCGGCGCTGTTGCCGATCGAGCAGTTCTTCAGCCTCGATGCGATCAGCTTCCTGGTTTCAATCGCGACCTTGCAGCGGGTGGGGCGGTTCTCGGCGCCAGCGGCGGCACGCAGGCGGGTTGATCTGGCGGGCTGGCTGGGCGATCTGCGGATCGCGACGGCACAGCTGCGGGGCAGCGCATGGCTGCAGTTCAACCTGTGGGACACCGCGGTGGGCAATGCCGGCTGGTACGGCGGGGTGATCGTGGCGCTGCTGCTGCTGTTGTAGCAGAGCGGGGCGCGGGTGGGCGGGTACGGGTTGGCGCTGGCGGTGTATGCGGTCGGCGCGCTGGTTTCGAACCTGCTGGTGGGCAGCCGGCCCGGGGCGAGCGCGCTGTGGTTGATGCTGGGCGGGCGATTGCTGGTGGGGCTGAGTTTCGTGGCCTGGGCAAAGGCGCCGGGGGATGTCTGGCTTGTGCTGGGCGGGATGCTGGGCGGACTGGGCAGCCCGATGGTGGATATCCCGTTCTTTGACCTGATCTGCCGGGAAACGCAGCCAGAGCATGTCGGCAAGCTGTTCGCGTTGCGGATCATGGCGGTAAATCCCGGGATTCTGGCTGGAACCTTGGCGGTGGCCCCGGTGATCGCATGGCTTGGCCCGGCGCTGGCGCTGGGCGGGCTGGGAATGCTGAATATCAGGCTGGCCGCAATCGGCACGATCCGATTTGCCGGCAGGATCGCGCGTTGAGGGGCTTGCAGGGCGGCGCTCAATTCTCTAGGAAACGCTCACCAACGCGGCGAGTGGGCGCGTAGCTCAGCGGGAGAGCACTACCTTGACACGGTAGGGGTCACAGGTTCAATCCCTGTCGCGCCCACCATTTCTCTCGAAATCTGATCTTTTTTGTACGCCGTGTGCGACAAATTCCGCATTGCCGTTAATGTCATGATTGCAATTGGTGATACCCAATGCGAGTTATTGGTGAATATGGCGGAATGAAATGATTACAGAATATTTCTTATGTCGCATTGATTTATTTTGAACCGCATCGATTTACGACGCAGCCTTATTCAGAGACCACAGTCGTTTACGGTGTGCTGGGCATCAACGGCGGTTTCATGTAACATTGTGTTGTGGTTGGTAGAGTGCATCTCGTGCAACCTCGGGCAGATTGCAGACGTGATTTCTTATGGCTCAGAATTCTGTTGGGGCCGGCGGAGGGTATTTTGATGATCCAGTCGATAACAAGGCGGGCGCTGCTTGGCGGTTTGGCAATGACGCCAATTGCAGCACGCGCCGCAATTGCATTTCCCGTGGTGGCGAGCTTCAGCATCCTCGCGGATTTCGCCAGGATGGTCGGACGGGATCGGGTCACGGTATCAAGTCTCGTTGCACCCGGCGGGGATGTGCATGAATTCGAGCCGGCTCCGGCCCAGGCGCAGCAATTGAGTGAAGCCGTCGCGCTGGTCAGCAATGGCTTGGGGCTGGAGGCTTGGTTGCCAAGGTTGGTGCGGGCGACGAAATTCGGCGGCAGAACCATCCTGGCCAGCCAGATGGTTCAGCGGCGCAAAGTTGGCACGGTGCTCGACCCGCATGCGTGGCAAGACGTGAACAACGCGAAGCTCTATGTGAATGCGATCCGTGATGGATTCACGGCTGTCGATCCGGATGGATTGGATTTTTACCTCGCCGCGGCTTCAGCCTTTAACCTGCGGCTGACGGTTCTCGATGCTGATATCCGCAAGGCGCTGAACCAGATTCCACGCATCCGGCGCGTCATCGTTACGACGCATGATGCATTCAGTTATTTCGGCGCAGCCTACGGGGTGGATTTTCTGGCGCCTCAGGGGCTGTCGACCGATGGCGAGCCCACACCGCGTCAAATTGCGGCCTTGGTGTCGCAGATACGTACGCGACATGCACGCGCGCTGTTTTTTGAAAAATTCAGCAACAAGGCGTTACTGGAGCAGGTCGCGCACGAAGCCGAAGTCAGCATCGGCGGTGAGGTCTATTCCGATACGCTGTCTGACGAGAAGGGCCCTGCGTCGTCCTACGAGGCAATGATGCGCCACAACCTGGGTGAGTTCGTCAAGGCTCTCGCCTGATACGCAGAGCGCCTCGGAACCGGGCAGCAGCGGAACAGGAACGTGACTGGAGCACACTAAAAACACGTAAAGTAACGGCATTCCTGCGTGCTCCGATGCGCTAGAGTCAGCAACTTGGTCAACGATCGTGCGCGAGGCGATGCGGCAGAGGGATTTATATCGTCCGAGCTGGCCGGCGATTGTTGCATTGGCGACGGTACTGTCGCTGCTTGTCTGTGCTGTCACGGTGATGGCTGCGCTCTATTCGCATGCCGATACCCGCAACGACGCGATAACGCGGTTGATGGCGACCGACCGGCTACTCGGGCAGCAGGCCGAACGGACATTCAGCGAAGCCGGCGCGCGGCTCGATACAGTTGTCAACCAACTGGCTGCTGACGGAGTTAGGACGACCGAGGCGTTCAACCGGGCTGCCACCACCGATGCGATGTTCCATCGCCTGATCGATGTGGCGCGCCCTGTAGCGCAGTTCACCACCATCAGCCTGTAGGCCGCCGATAGTACCCCGCTGGCCAGTTCACGGATCTCGCCGCCACCCAGTGCGGGGCATCAGTCTGACGGCTTGCTGCAATTTCTTCAAAGCCAAGGCGACTTGGGTCATCGGGTGAGCGGACCGTTGCCGTCCTTCGTTTCCGGGCGCCCGTCGGTTTATTTGGCCCGACGCGTAACCGGCGATGACGGTGCAACGATCGGCTATGTCGTGGCAGGAATAGCTCTGGATTACCTGGAAACACTTTACGACGACGTGGTTGTCCAGCCAGGTCTGTCGATCCGGCTCTGGCGTGACGATGGCGCGTTGATGGTCATCTCTCCGCCAACGGCGACGGTCGGCCTCAAGGTGGGAGCCTACGATTTCGAGGCGCCCAAGGCCGGGGTGACGACGCTGCGCGAGGGCACCGACCTATTGAGCCATCGTCCATCCTATACGGCCCAGTATCGCCTGGCGGCGGTGCCGCTGGTGCTGACGGTCGTCCACGAGGCCGATCTTCTCTACAGCGGGTGGCGCAAGTCTGTGGCGGTCTCTGGCGGAGAGACTGTGTTGTTCGTGGTGATGATCTGGGTCGCTGCGATCTTCGCATTGCGCAAGGTCGCCGCGGATCGGGCGCTGTTGCTGGCCAATCAGGCAGCGGCGGTGGCATATGCCCGTGCGGAGACTTTGGGACGATTGGACGAGGTCGTCGAGGCGACCGGCCATGTGGTGTTTCGATCGCGTTTGCGTGCTGATCTGACGGGGGAGCGGCTGTTTACCAGTCGCAACGCGCATCTGCTGGTGGGGGTGTCGTCACAGAGCATGCTGGGGTTTGGCAGTATTCGCCCAATGCTCTCGTCGGAGGCACATCAGAGCTATCGCGCTTTTCTGCAGACCGTGCGCGATACCGGGCGCGGCGATCTGACACTGCAACTGCAGCATCCTGATAAGCCTCCGCAATGGCTGCGGTTGCGCTCGACCAGAGTTGCCGAGGAGCCGGACGAAGTGATCATTGTGGTGACGGTGGCGGTGGACGTTACCGAAGAGGTCGAACATCGCGCTGAGGTGGAGGCTGTGGCACGGCTGGCATCGCTGGGGGAAATGGCGAGCGGGATCGCGCATGAGTTGAGCCAGCCATTGGGAGCGATCAAGCTGGCCGCGGAAAACGCGGAGCGCGAGTTGTCGCGCGAGGCGTTCGATCCGGCCGCGGTCATGCGGCAAATCGAACGGATCGGGAAGCAGGCGGAACGTGCTGGGACGATAATTCACAATCTGCGGGCCTTTGGTGCTGGCGACCGGGTCACTATGGCACAGTTGTCGCTCGCGGCGGTCGTCAATGGGGCGATGGCCCTGGTTGGAATGGTACTGCGGCGTGATGGCATTGATCTGGATATCGCGGTGGACAATGGGCTGCCGCTGATTGTCGGCAACCGAGTGGCGATCGAGCAGGTTGTCGTTAATCTGCTGCTGAACGCCCGACACGCGATCCTCGACAAGCGTTGCCCGGAGCAGTGGGTGCGGGTCGAAACCATGGCACAGCCCGACTCGCTGCTGCTGGTGGTCTCAGATTCCGGGGGCGGAATTCCACAGTCCGTGCTGCCGCGCATCTTTGAGCCGTTTTTCACCACCAAAGGGCCCACCCAGGGCTCCGGCCTTGGCCTTTCGATCGCGCGGCAGGCGATGACTGCGATGGGCGGTGGGATCCGGGCGGAGAATGGCCCGGTCGGAGCGTGCTTCCGGCTGCAATTCCGCTGGGCGGATCCGGCTCGTTCCATGGAAGGCGAAGTAAACGTTCCGACGGGCGCGTAAGGCTTCATGGCTATATGCTTGCGCCGCGCTCAGCGAGTGCCGTTTGATGCAGTTTGTTTCTTGAGAAGGATACCCAACACGTGAGCACGACATTGCCGGCATTGCCGATTCCTCCGCTCCCGGCGGATTCGGTACTGAAGCGCCGGGCGCCATTGCGCAATATTCATAAGGACGTGCTGGCGCGTGCATCGCGGCTGGACCGGCTGGCGCTTTGGATCACGGTGCATGTGGGGTCGATGGGGTTCTTCCTGACGATCCTGACCTGGACGATCTGCTGGCTCAGTTGGAACATCCTGGCGCCGGCGCGTTTGCAGTTCGATCCGCCGATGGCGTTCGTGTTCTGGCTGTTCATTTCCAACGTCATCCAGATCCTGTTGATGCCGCTGATCATGGTGGGGCAGAACTTGATGGGGCGGCACTCGGAGGCGCGGGCCGAGCATGACCTGGAGGTCAATGTGCAGGCCGAGCAGGAGATCGAGGTGATCCTGCGCCACCTGGAGTATCAGAACGCGATTCTGATCGCGATGGTGAAGAAACTGGGGATCGAGGGCGAACTGGCCGGCAAGGCGCCCTGATCAGGGCAGGTCGAAGCGGACGGTGATCGCGGCGGTGGCGATCACCGCGCGGTCGTGGCCGTCTTCCTCGGGCACGTCGAGGCCGCCTTTGCTGACGCTGACGGTGACTTCGCCGTAAGGCAGGGAGACCCGGACGCGTTCGGCATCGACCTGTTCGGGCTGCTGCACGCCGATGCTGACCGCGACCTGCATCTTTTTGATGTCGAGGCCAATGCTGCGCACGAACGACAGCGAGGAGTGATGCAGCGCGTCCTGCACGGCGCGCAGCGCGGCTTTGGTGTAGTCGCCGCCATGCAGGTCGTTGCCCATGCCGAATTCGAGCACCATGCGCTTCAGGGCCATGTTGTCCTCAGGGCTGTTCGAGGGCCAGGCCACGGGGCGGCTTGGAGGATTGCACCAGCAGGCCGGGCGAAAGCGGAGTGGCCTTGCAGTCGCCATCGCGTTTCAGCACGCGCAGATCGTCGAAATGCGCGATCGGGTGATAATGCGACCATGCGCGGGCGAAATCGGGGTCGGACGAGATCAGCACGCCGACATAGTTGATGCCCTGACGGGTATCGACGACGGCGAGGTCGGGGCAGTTGGCGACAAAGTCGTGGGCGACCATTTCGCGGATCGGGTAGGCGCGCGGCGCGGTGCCGTCCTGCTGGGCGCGCCAGATTTCGCCCTTCAGCGCCCACATCGAGTCGAAGCGGCTGGCCCAGGTGACACCGGTATCGTTGACCACGGGGAAACCGACGGCGATCCATTCGGAGAAGGCGATGTAGGTTTTGGCGTGCTCGCGCTTGATCAGGCGTTCGAGCTTCACCTCGGTCGACAGGCTCGGCTCCACCGCATTCTGCACCCATGGCATGATGCGCTCGTAATCGGCGGTGGCGAACATCGCCAGTGCAGCGATGGCGAAGCCGGTGGGGGCCAGGCGATAGGGGCGGGCGAGCACGGCGCGGCCCTGGCGGATCAGTTCGGGAAGGGCAACGGAGAGCCAGAGCAGCAAGGCTAGGATGGTCGACACCATGGCCGGCAGGCGGTGATAAAACCAATCCTTGCCCTGGGTGACGAAGACCACTGTGGCGCTGAGCGCGAAGGCGGTGAGCGTCAGCAGCAGATGGCGTTTGAACGGCGAGCGGCGGGCGAAGAAGCTGCCGGAGGTGAGGCAGAGGATGATGGCCGCGGCCTCGCCGGCGAGCAGGTGGCGGCTGTTCCAGAGGATCTGCCAGCACGGGGTATCGGTGCCGCCGTAGAGGGCGAGGGCCAGGGGGACGGCCTTGCCGAGGAAGTCGGGGCAGAAGATCAGCACGGCGGCGCCGTAGATCGCGACCGAGCCGACCATCGTATAGGGAGCGGCGCGGAATTTGCGGTGGCCCCGCAGGAAGCCGATCGCCTCGATCAGGATCAGGGCGAAGATGTAGGTGGGCTTCAGCGCGCAGCCGAGGCCGGCGAGGATGCCGGCGAAGGTGCCCTGAACGCGGGGTTCGGGCTCGCCGTGAATGCCGCGGACGAACAGCGCGATATAGGGCAGGACCGCGGCGGAGAGCAGGTGTTCGCGCTGGCCGAATTCGACGCCGGGGAGGATCATCAGCAGGATGCCGATGGCGGCGAAGACCGGGCTGCGGCGGGCGAACAGCGGCGCGCGGCCGTGTAGCAGGCTGGCGGTCCACCATGCGGAGCCGAGCAGGATGGCGGCGAAGAACGGGTTGGCGGCGAGCTTGGGGGCGATGCCGGTGGTTTGGGCGATCCAGGCGGGGATGGCGTAGAGCCAGACGATCAGCGGCGGATTGACCTCGACCACATCCTGATACAGGCGCTGGCCGGCGAGCCAGGAGCGGGAGACATAGAGCAGCCAGGCGACATCGTCTTTCAGCGGCGACAGCGAGGCCACGGTCAGCACAGTGCCGGCCACCATCGCGAGGATGGTGAGGGCGACCAGACTGACGGGATCGACGCCGCGATGCGGCTGGATCTGTGGGGCTGAAATGGTCATTCGAACCGGGGGCTATCGCGTTGGTTAATACTGCTACGCCAAGACGGGGGCCGCGCCAATAAGCGGATACGAAACGAGATGTTACAGGCGGCGGCTTATTCTGCTCCTGTAAACCACCGAGATGGCCGAACTATGGCGGTTACGCGAGCGTTGCGAGCAGGCCGGCGAGCAGGCGGCCGCGGCGGGCCATGCTGTCGACGAGCAGGTATTCGCCCAGCGTATGATAGCCGTCGCCCTGCACGCCGAGGCCATCGAGCGAGGGGATGCCCAGGGCGCCGGTGAAATTGGCGTCCGAGCCGCCGCCGGCGGATTGGTGTGGGATGGCAAAGCCGAGGGATTTCGCGATTCCGCTGGCGTGTTCCCACAGCGCCATGGTTTTGCCGTCGGGCTCCCAGACCGGGCGGGTGACGCCGCGGGTGACTTTGAAATCGACGCCGTTGCCGGTGGGCTTGAGGGCGAGCATGGCAGAGACGCCGCGATCGAGATCGTCCTGGCGCTTGGCCATGCTGAGCGATTCGGCGGTGCAGGTGGTGGCGACGCAGTTGACCCAGGTGCCGGCGTTGATGACGCCGACGGAGAAGGTGCAGTCCTCGGTGGTCATGTCTTCGATATTGATCAGCTGGCGGGCCATTTCGCGGATGGCGCTGCGGCCCTCGCCGAGGCGGGCGCCGGCGTGGCTGGGGGTGCCGGTGGCTTCGAGGTTGAAGCGGGCGATGGCGTAGCGGCCGGTGACGACGCCGCCATCGGCGCGGCCGGGTTCGGGGACCAGGACGTATTTGTGCCGCGCGGCCTCCGCCTCGATTAGGTCGCGGGTGGAGGGGGAGCCGACTTCCTCATCGGAGGTGAACAGTACAGTGACCGGCAGGTTGGTGGCAATGCCGGCGCGGGCGAGTTGGCGGATGGCTTCCAGGGCGACGAAGTTGCCGCCCTTCATGTCGCAGATGCCGGGGCCGTAGCAGCGGTTGCCTTCGTGCTTGAAGGGCAGTTGGGCGAGGGTGCCGATGGGGTGGACGGTGTCCATATGGCCCATGACCAGGATGCCGGGGCCGGGCTCGCTGTGGGGGAAGCTGGCGCGGACGCAGTCGCCGAAGCCTTTGGTGCCGGCGATGTGTTCGATGCGGGCGCCGGCGAGGATGAGGTCGCGGCTGGCGAGGTCCATCATGCGGCCGACGGCGGAGGCATCGAAGGTGGGGCTTTCGCATTCGATCCAGGGGCGCAGGCCGGCCAGCATGGCGTCGTCGTCGAAGGGCAGGGCGTTGAAGTCCATGGGGCGGATCCTTGGCTGGTTGGGCGGAGGCTGCCGGGTTTCGCGGGTTTCAGCAACCGGTTGGGAGCATATAATTGCTAAAACGGAACAAAATAGACGAGTTTGCGACTGAGTTCAGCGGGGTCGAAAAAGCGGCGGGGCCGGTTGTTTGGGGTGCGGCCGCGTGCGCGGCGCGGGGGAGGGGGGACGTTGCGGCCGGCCGGCATAGCTGGGCAGGGCGCGGGATGGGCTGGGTGTTTGGGCGCGCGCTGGGCGCGCAGCGGCCTTGCGGCGGCTTGTTCCGCGGCATTGACGCTGGGGTGTGCGGGGGCAGGCGGCCAGGGGCGATTGTACCGGAAGCGGGAGGATCGGGGCCGGGGCGGGCAGCGTGCCTTCGCGCCATGCGGTGAAGAGTTGGTCGAGGGCGGTGACGAGGCGGCGCAGGGTGAGCCAAAACAGAATTCTGGACGCAGTTGTGGCGAGGGTTCCGTGCAGCGAGGTGAGGAGGTTGGCCCATCCAATAATTTTAAAGGTATGAATTATTGTTATAATAAATGCAAGGAAAAAATGCGTGGGAAGTGCATTTTTTTTAATGTGGAGCGTCGGCACGGAAAGGCGTGGATCGTTCGCAGGGCCTCTGCATGACGAGGCCACGCGGAAGCTTTGGTCTATAATTATTTGATTATAAAAATTTTCAAAGTCCGAGGTAGGCCGCGCGAAGTCGGGGGTCCTCGGCAAGCTCGGCGGCGGGGCCGGATAGGGCGACGCGGCCGTGTTCGATGACGTAGGCGCGGGCGGCGACGGCCAGCGACTGCACGACGTTCTGTTCGACGATCAGGATGGCGAGTCCATCGGTGTGCAGGCGGGCGATGAGGGTGAAGACTTCCTCGGTGAGTTTGGGCGACAGGCCGAGGGAGGGCTCGTCGAGGATGAGCAGACGGGGTTCGGCCATCAGGCCGCGGCCGATGGCGAGCATCTGCTGTTCGCCGCCGCTCATCGAGCCGGCGTTCTGGCGCAGGCGTTCGCGCAGGCGGGGGAAGGTGTCGAGCACGCGTTCGAAATTGGCGGCGCGGTTGGCGCGGCCGCGCAGATAGGCGCCGAGCAGCAAATTGTCGCGCACGGAGAGGTTGGGGAAGATCTTACGGCCCTCGGGGACATGGATCAGGCCGGCTTTGACGATGGCGTCGTGGCCGGCGTTGGTGATGTCCTGACCATCGAAGGTGATGCGCCCGGCGGTGGGGCGGAGCACGCCGGAGAGGGTGCGGTTGAGCGTGGTTTTGCCGACGCCGTTGGCGCCGAGGACGGCGACGATCTCGCCTTGGGCGAGGTTGAGCGAGACGCCGTGCAGGACTTCGAGTTGGCCGTAGCCGGCGGAGAGATTGGCGACCTCAAGCATGATGGGCCATTTTCGCAGCCGCGCCGTGACCGAGATAGGCTTCGATCACGGCGGGGTTGTTGGCGATTTCGCGGGGGGTGCCCGACGCGATCAGGGTTCCCTCGGCCAGGACGTGGACCTGTTCGGCCAGGGCGGCGACGGCCTGCATGATGTGCTCGATGAGCAGGATGGTGACGCCGGCGGCGCGGATGGCCTGGATCATCTCGACAATGCCGTTGATCTCGGACGGGTTGAGGCCGGCCATGACCTCGTCGAGCAGCAGCATCTGCGGGTTGGTGGCAAGCGCCCGGGCGACTTCCAGGCGCTTGCGGCCGGCGACCGTCAGTGCCGCGGCGGGGCGGTCGAGGAAGGTGGCCAGCCCGAGGCGGCTGCCGATCTCGCGCGCGGCGGTCATCGCCGCATCCGGGTCCGATGTGCGCAGGAAAGCGCCGACGCGGATGTTCTCGGCCACCGTCAGGCCGGCGAAGGGCTGGGTGATCTGAAAGGTGCGGACCATGCCGAGCGCGGCGATGCGATCCGGGCGCAGGCCGGTGATGTCGGTGCCGGCAAAGGTGATGCTGCCCTGATCGGGGCGGATGAAGCCGGCGATCATGGCAAAGGTGGTGGTTTTGCCGGCGCCGTTCGGGCCGATCAGGGCGGTGATGGCGCCCTGGGGGACGGTGAGCGAGACATTGTTCACCGCGCGCAGGCCGCCGAAGCTTTTGGAGAGGTGGGTGACTTCAAGCATGCTGGGGGCTTGGGGCTAGGAAGTTAGGCAAGGGAAGGCAAGTTGTTCTTTTTGTGAACAAAAAGAACCAAAAAAACTTTCTCAATTTTGGCC
>CAIRTN010000319.1 GCA_903881515.1 uncultured Rhodospirillales bacterium
CAGGTGATGGTTCAGCGTTCTGCTTCACCGTCAAACTGGGGATCGCGCCGGAAATGGCCAACGAACCGGACTCCACAGCCACGCGTTCGCTGGCAACAATTGAGCGCAGCCTACGCATTCTATTGGCCGAAGACAGTGTCACCAATCGCCTGGTGGCAACCGCGCGCCTTGAGCTGATGGGCCATAAGGTGACCCCGGCGACCAACGGATTGGAAGCGGTAGCCGCCGTACAGGCCAGCGACTACGACCTGATCCTGATGGACCTAATGATGCCGGAAATGGATGGGCTGGCCGCCACACGCGCGATCCGTGCTTTGTCTGGCCCTGCCGCGGAGCTACCGATCGTCGCCTTGACCGCCAATGCGTTCGAGGAAGACGAGCAGCAATGCCGCGCTGCCGGAATGGACGGGTTCCTAACCAAACCGCTCTCGGCTCCTCAACTGGCATCGATCGTCGAGCAGACCGTCGCCGGCACGCTAAGGCCGGGTGAGACCGGGAATTCTTAGCAAGCCGCCGGGCCAGACAGCGCACGATCTGAACAATCTGACGGGCTTGGCTGGGTGTTTTGACATGCATGCCGCTCCGGCGCTTCTATCGCAGGCGTTCCCGGGCTAGCAAACGGGTTCGATTTCCACTTGAACGGCAATTTGCGATGAAGCACGCCTGTGTCCTGCTCCTGCTTGCGCCGCTGCTCGGCTGCGGTTCTAGCTATTCGCCAAATACCTACAACGCCACCGCGGTGCAGCAGGCTGCCAAGGTCGAGCGCGGTATCGTTGTCGGCGTGCGCACAGTGGGCGTCAGCGCGTCCGGCACAACCGGCGCGGTCACTGGTGGAGCGGCCGGTGGCATCGCCGGTTCACAGGTCGGCGGCGGCGGTGTGACGGGGGCCATCGGTGCCTTGAGCGGCACTGTCATCGGCAGCCTGGTCGGTACCACCATCGAGCACAGTGCGGCCGACGCGCCTGCCCTGGAATATGTCGTGCGCAAGCCGAACGGAGATATGGTCTCGGTCACCCAGCAGGACACAACCCCACTCGCCATCGGCCAGAAGGTCCTGGTGATCGCCGGCCCACAGGCCCGCATCGTCGCCGATTACACCGTCGACATCGAACCTCCCCCACCGCCCGTGCCACCACTTGCACCCGTCAAATCCGAGGAGCTTCCGGCGCCGAAGCTGCCGGAAGCCACCAGCCTCTGATCGCACGGTGCCCGCTCCCCGGCCTGTCCTGATCGCGCTGCTGGTTGCCGGCGCCTTCTTTATGGAAAATCTCGACGGCACGGTGATCGCCACCGCGTTGCCGCAGATGGCGGTCTCGTTCGGCGTGCATCCGGTGGACCTCAACCTGGGCATGAGCGCCTATCTGCTTACGCTCGCCGTGTTCATCCCCCTCAGCGGCTGGGTCGCCGACCGCTTCGGTCCACGGACCGTCTTCACCGCGGCGATCAGTGTCTTCACCGTGGCGTCCGTATTATGCGCCATCAGCCCAAGCCTGTGGTTATTTACCGCCGCGCGCGTCCTGCAGGGCATGGCTGGCGCGCTGATGGTACCGGTCGGCCGGCTGGTGGTTCTGCGCTCCACCGCCAAAACCGACCTGATGCGGGCCATCGCCTATATCACCTGGCCAGGCCTGGCCGCACCGGTGCTCGGCCCGCCACTGGGCGGTTTCATCACCGATTTCGCTTCCTGGCACTGGATCTTCCTACTGAACTTGCCGCTCGGCCTGATCGGGATCATCTGCAGCCTGCTGCTGATCCCCAACGAGCGCACCGGCAATGCCCGCCCGTTCGACCTGCCGGGCTTCGTGCTCAGCGGTGGTGCCTGCGTTACCCTGATGCTCGCCCTCGACCTGATCGGGCAGGCCGACTCCGATTGGGCACTGACGCTGCCGCTGCTCGGCGTCGGCATCGCGCTGGCCGTTCTTGCCGTGCGGCAAATGCGCCGCGCTGCGCATCCGCTGATCGGCCTCACCGCGCTCCGCATCCAAACCTATCGTGTCTGCAACGCCGGCGGCTCGCTGTTTCGCACCGCGATCAGCATGGTCCCCTTCCTGTTGCCGCTGATGTTTCAGATCGGCTTCGGCCTGCCGGCCTTCACCTCCGGCCTGCTGGTGCTGTCGGTGTTCGCCGGCAATCTCGGCATGAAACCTGGCACCAGCTTCATCCTGCGCCGCTTCGGTTTCCGCAGCGTGCTGATCGGCAACGGGCTGATCGGTGCCATCTCGCTCGCCGCCTGCGGGCTGCTCGATCCCGAAACACCCAAAGCGTTGATCGTGATCGTACTGTTCATCGGCGGCCTCGCCCGCTCGATGCAGTTCACCGCAATCAATACCCTGGCCTTCGCCGATGTGCCGCAGGCACAGATGAGTTCCGCCAACAGTCTCGGCAGCGTCCTGCAACAGTTCACCATGGGCCTCGGCATCGCCGTCGGCGCACTGGCGCTGCGCGTCGGCAGCCTGTTCCACGCGCCGTCAACCACGTTGACGATGACCGACTTTCACGTCGCCTTCTTCCTCACCGGCCTGCTCGCCTTGGCTGGACTGGCCGATATGTTCGCACTGCCACAGGATGCCGGCGCGGTGGTCAGCGGCCGGGCGGCGAAATAAGCCGCGCGGGCAGTTCCGGGTCTCGCGCAAAGTTGCCACCATGCTCCGGATATTCCCAGTCCCCATCAACATCGATGCCCATGCCCCGCAGCATCTCACGATGCTCCTCCGCATTGTCCACCGGCGCGTAACCCAGGAAATCCCAATAGGTCCGCGCCACCTTCAGATGCGTGTTGTTGGAGTAAGCGTTCACCACCAGCGCACCGGGATCCGCATGCAACAGCGAGCGCTCAGCCAGTTGCACCATATCCGCCGGGCTCAGCCAGGTGGCCAGCGAACGCTGATCGATCGGCAGCGGGCGATAGGTACCGATCCGCAAACTCACCGAGCGAATGCCGTAGCGATCGAAATAGCTGCGCAGGATCAGTTCCCCATACGCCTTCATCGCGCCGTAATGTCCGTCCGGCCGCGCCAGGTGATCGGGGCTGACCGGAAAACCGATCGGCTGGGAGCCATGGGCGTGGTTGCTGCTGGCAAACACGATCCGCCGCACACCCGCAACCTGCGCTGCCTCGAACACATCGAACATGCCCCGCGCATTGACCCGCCACAGCGTCTCCAGATCGCTCGATGCCGCGCCGGCCAGATGGATCACCGCCGCCGCCCCCTGCATGATCCCGTCCAACGCAGGCCGATCGGCGATATCCGCCGCCACCCAGTCCTCGCCCGCCGCCGCATCCGCCGGCACCCGCAAATCGGTCAGCAGCAGGTTCCTGAACCGCTCCGCCATCCCCTGTCGCAATGCACTGCCAATCGCGCCCGCGGCCCCGGTGATCACCACTTTCTCGCGCGCCGCATCGATCGCCCGCGCCTCGCGCTTTGCAGAATCCTGAACCATCGCGTCCCATCTCCCTGTCTGCGCACAGCTTGCCGCAACCCAGGCTGCACAACCACCCCGCGCACGATTGCCGTCACACACCGGGCATGATCACATCGCCCGAGATGTCGAGGAGTTCGCCGATGACCGCCACCAGGGCCGACGCCATCGCCCGCGCACGCAGCTACTTCGCCGATGGCAGCTACCTCGACCGTTTGCGCCAGCTCGTCGCGGTGCCGACCGAGAGCCACCCGCCTAACCACAAAACCGACCTCGAGCATTACTGTCACAACGTGCTCGGCCCGATGATCGGCGAGCTCGGCTTCTCCCGCCTGGTTCTCGATAACCCGCTGCCGCAGCACGGCCCGGTTCTGCTCGGCACCCGCATCGAAAACCCCGCATTCCCAACCGTGCTGATCTACGGCCACGGCGACGTCGTCCGCGCCATGCCCGAACGCTGGCGCCCCGGCCTCGATCCCTGGACCCTGACGATCGAAGGCGATCGCATCTACGGCCGCGGCGTGGTCGACAACAAAGGCCAGCACCTGCTCGCCATCGACGCACTGCGCGCCGTCATCGCCGAGCGCGGCCATCTCGGCTTCAACGCCAAGCTGATGGTCGAGACCGGCGAGGAAGCCGGCTCCCCCGGTCTCGAAGCCTTCCTGCACCAGCACAAGGACCTCTGCGCCGCCGACGTGTTCATCGCACTCGACGGCCCGCGGCAGAGCCTGTCGGTGCCCGACATCACACTCGGCACTCGCGCCGGCGTCGCGTTCGATCTCGTGGTCAATCTGCGCGAGGGCAGCCACCATTCCGGTCACTGGGGCGGTCTGCTCGCCGATCCGGGCGTGATCCTCGCCTACGCCATCGCCGCGATCTTTTCCCGCGACGGCCGCATCCTGGTGCCCGGCTGGCTGCCGAAGCAGATCCCGAACTCGGTCCGCGACGCCAGCCACAACGTCATCATCGAAGACCTGCCCGGCACCCCCAAGCTCGACCCCGGCTGGGGCGAACCCGGCCTGTCCCGCTCCGAGCGCATCTACATGTGGACCAGCGCCATCGTGCTCGCCAGCATCAGCGGCCAGCCGGAATCGCCGGTCAACGCCGTCGGCGGCACCGCGCGCGCCCGCATCCAGGTGCGCCACACCGTCGACGTGAAATCCGAAGCCATCGTGCCCGCGCTCCGCGCCCATCTCGACGCCAACAACCTGCGCGAAGTCGGCATCGAACCAATCATCGAGCGCGACCTGTTCCCCGCCTCCCGCTCAGATCCCGACGATCCCTGGGTGCAACTGGTCGCGCGCTCGATGACCGAAACCGTCGGCCGCCCGCCGAACATCATCCCGAATATCGGCGCCTCCGGCCCATCGGAGTATTTCCGTCAGATCCTCGGCACGCCGATCATGTGGATTCCACATTCCTACGGCGGCTGCGGTCAGCATAGCCCGGACGAGCACGGGCTGGGCTCGCTGTTCACCGAGGGCCTCGGCCTGATGGCCGGGATCTGGTGGGATATCGGCGCGCGCTAAACCAGTACGCGCTCGACATGCACGCCCCGGCAATCCACCTCGTATTCCAGGTCGATCACCGGCGGCCGGTTATAGTGCCAGGTCACGCCATGCCGCGCCGCCCCCCGGCGCACCAGCTCATCGACCAAGAACGGATGGATGTCATGCACCGTGTAAACCTGCGTCGCCGTGGTATCGGCCCAACCGAACCCCAGCGCGCCCATCCGCGCCTCCATGATCGCATGCACATGTGCCGCCTTGGCCAGCATGCCCGCCGGGCTGAGATGGCGATACGCCACCGTCGCCTCAGCATAGGTCGGCCGCCCCTCGATCGACTCGCCTGACCCAGCGATCACGAACGACGGCGCCGCATCGGCCGCCGGCAGCGCGAAACTGAAGGCATGAAACCCCGGCTCCCCAGGCGGATCGATCGCCGGGCACACATTGGAGCGCGACACCGGATTATCCCCCAGCGCCAGCAAGCCCCACTGCCCCAACACCGCCGAATAGGCCCGGTTGAATGCGAGAAAGCCCGCATCGTCGAACGGCGCCGGCGAGCGCAACTCGCACGCGCACAACGCCGTCAACGGCCGGCCGATCGCGCCGAGATAACCGGCAATGCGCGCGAACCCCTCGGCCAGGGGCACCGTGCGGGCAAACCGCACCCGCTCGATCCGGTAGCCCGGCAAGGCCGCAACCGCCGCCGAATACTGAAACACCCCCTTGGCAAAGCGATACCCGCCCTGCGGAAACCCGATCACCTCGCTCATGCGCCCTCCAACGGCAATGCACCGACCCCAGCCAAAATCCGTCGCAAATCCGCCCGTGCCGCGGCATCGAGCGCGGCCTGTGGCGGCAACGGCTCGCCCACCGCGAAACCCTGCTCCTGCAATGCCGCCTTGATGCAGGCCGCCAGCGTGTATTTCGCGAAGGCCTGGTTCACCGCCCACAACCCGCGCTGCAATTCTATCGCCGGCGCCCAATCGCCCGCCCGCGCCAGCTCGTACAGCTTCACACTCTGCCGCGGGATCACACAGGCCGGCCCCGCCATCCACCCAACCCCGCCGATCATCATGACGCAGGTCGGAATATGCGCCGAGGCGGCAAACACCCCCATCCGCCCGCCGGTCTCGTTCAGGATCGAGAGCAGCCGCCCGGTGTTGGTCGAGGCATCCTTGATGTAGCGGATATTCTCCACCGCGCAGAGCCGCACGATCACCGGCAACGACAGGTCCGACCGCTGAAACTGCGGATTGGTGTACAGCACCACCGGCCCGTCGGTCGCCTCGGCGATGGCGCGGAAATAATCCTCCACCCCGCGATCCGGCACCGGGAAATACGCCTCCAGGATCGCCAGCACGCCATCCGCGCCCGCCGCCATCACCGCCTTGGTCTGTACCGCGGCGTCGCGCGTCGTGGTCGATGCCACACCGGCAATCACCGGCACCCGCCCCCGCGCCGCCGCGACCACAACCTCGACGATCTCCAACCTTTGCGCCGCATTCAGATAGGCGAACTCGCCGGTCGAACCCAGCGGCGTCAATCCGTGCACCCCCGCCTCGATCAGATGCTCGACCAGCCGGGTCAGCACCACGCGGTCCACCCGCCCATCCTCCCCGATGGGCGAGACCAGATACGGAAACACCCCATGCAACCCGCTCATCGCGCAATCCCCCATTCCGCCAACAGCAAGGCCAGCCGCTCCGATTGCCCCGCCGTCAACGGCCAGGCCGCCGGCGGTCGCGCATGCCCGCACTCATTGCCCAGCAGCGCCAGTGCCGCCTTCACCACCGAAACATTCGCGCCATTGCCCTCTTCCGCCCGCAACGCCTCGAACTCGGCCATCGACGCGATCAGCGCCATCGCCCCCGCATAATCGCCGGCCGCCAGTGCCGCATGGATTGCCACCGAATGCGCCGGCCAGACATTGATCAGCCCCGAGGTGAACCCCCGCGCCCCCACCGCGTACAACGGCGGGGCCCAGGTCTCCGCCAGCCCACCGACCCAGACAATGCGCGGATCGGCCTGCCGCATCGCCTCCGCCAGCCGCAACGGCGTCGGCGAGGCCCATTTCACCCCCACCACCTCCGGCACCGCGCACAGCGCCGCGATGGCGTCCATGCCAATGCCGTCATTGCGCAGATACAACACCACCGGCAGCCCCTGCCCGGCCCCCGCCACGCGCTTCACGTACTCCACCACCCCACGCGGCGACACGAAAGGATCGGGCGGCTGGTGCACCATCAGCGCCGAAACCCCGGCCGCCGCCGAGGCCCGCGCCAGCGCGCAGGCATCGCCGATGCTGCGCCCCACCCCGCCAATCACCGGCCTCCGGCCTGCAACCTGCCCGACAATCGCGTCTACCATCGCCTCGGCCTCGGCCAAGGTCAGACCATAGAACTCACTGGTATTGCCGTTGGCCACCAGCAGATGCACGCCCGCCACCACCGCCCGGTGAATCACCGGCATCAGCCGCTCCGGCGCAATCCGGTCATCGCCATCGAACGGCGTCACCAGAATGCCGGAAATCCCCGCTAGCGCCGTCGCCAATCCGCTCATGCCGCCTCCCCGAAACTGAAATGCATGCGGTCAACAGCCGACGGACTAATCGACGATGAACAGCTTGGCGCCCGTCTTCGTCGATGACCGGTGCGGCGCATCGCCGAAATCCGACACCGTGTAGCCATGCCCGGCGCCGAACGTGAAGCGCCTTCCATCCTTCAGCTCGGTCTCCAGCACGCCTTCGACGACATAAATCACATGCCCGCGGTCGCACCAATGATCCGCCAGATACCCCGGCGAATACTCGACGACCCGCATCCGCACATCGCCGTTGTTCAGCGTGCGCCAAACCGCCATGCCGGTCTCGCCCTTATGCTCGCTCGCCGGCAGCCCGTCCCAATGCACGCCGGTAAACGCCAACTCAGGTAATTTCACGCGCGCTATCTCCTCATTGTGCCGCGGCGAAATAGCGGTTCGCCAGGCCCTTCTGGTTCTCATAGATCGAACCCTGCTTGTCCGCCGGCGGCAATGGCAACCGCACCGGCACCGCCGTCATCCGCGGCGTGATGCTGCATTCGCCCGACACCATCATCGCCTCATACCCATTCCAGTCCGCCGGCTGCGTCACCAGCGGCCATGCGTCGGCGGCGCGGAACTGAAACAGCAACAGCCGGCGATCCTTGTTCGACACATTCTGCGCGCTGCCATGGATCGCCCGCACATGATGGATCGAGATCGACCCCGCCCGCCCGTTCAGCGCGATCGCCTTGGAAAAATCGATCCCGTCCCGTGCCGGGTCCATCGCGCCGCAGAACCGCCCGTTGTCATGGTGGTCGTAGATCGGCCCCTTATGGCTGCCAGGAATGATCATCAGCGGCCCGTTCGCCTGCTCCATGTCATCCATCATCACACCCACCGCCGCCAGGTCGTCATTGGTGTGCGGATAGAACGCCCAGTCCTGATGCCACTCGACCGCGGCCCCGAATCCCGCCGATTTCAGGTTCAGCTTCGCCGTGTCGAACCGGATATTCGGCCCCCAAAGGCTCGTCAGCGCGGCAATGATGCCGGGGTGACGCACCAGCGCGGCGAAAGCCGGGTGATGCAAATGCGGCGCCTTTATCCGCCGCACGCGCGGCTGCGCCGGCGAATGGCTGTCCTCCAGATCATAAACCGCGTCATGCGCCGTCAGCCGCCGCGAGCGTTCGACGAACCCGTCCGTCACCTGCCGCAGTTCTGCCACCTCAGCCTGATCAAGCACGTCCGGCACAACGATTGCGCCGACCTCGTTATACTCATCGATCTGCGATTGACTGAGCATGGCCATGTTCCCCCTGCCGGAACACGCATGTTCGCCCTCATCGCGGCGTCCGACAAGCGTCAGGCAATCCCCGCGCCGCACCCCCGTGCCCGCTCCGCCCACGACGCCAACATCGACCGCAACCGAGCGTTGTCGTGCTGGGCGAACGCCATCAGCGCGACGACAACGAACACGGCTGCAGAAAGGCTCGCCAAGGCCGAACTGCTGAACTGGGCCAGTACCGGCACAGTGGCGAATTGCAGCAGATTGCCAATCACATAGATCGACAGCGAGTGCCGCCCGACCGCGCCCAGCCCTCGCTCCAGCAACCCGGCGATCCCAACGGGCAGCGCGTGATACGCCCAACTCGCCGTCGCCAGCACCGCCAGCATATGCAGGATCGGCAGCAGCCCGATGTCGCTCTGCGTGGTCGTCGGCAGATCGGGCACCAACTGCAGCCAGGAAATATTCACCGGATAGCGATGCGTCAGCGCCCATCCCAGTCCAATCACCGAAATCGCCAGCACCCCCGGCCACACCCAACGCGGTGGCTTCTGCAGGAACCACCGCGCGCGCGCGGCAAGCATCCCCAGTACAAACAATCCCTGCCAGGCCAACGGATTGAAGCTGTCGGCACCAAGATTCAGCGCGGCATGGCCCAACGGTCCCGTGGTGGCCAACGTGTACAGCACCGCCGAGCCGCCAATCACCAGCCTGGGATGCCGGTTTATCCCCACCAACGCCACCGGCGCAGCAAGCAGCAGCACTGCATAAAGCGGCAGAACGTTAAAGGTATACAGATCCGGCAACCGCGCGAACGCCAGCCGAAACGTCACGAACCAGTCTCCCGGTGTGCCCAGTAACACCTGCCAGATTAATTTCGGCTGCGCCCTTGGCACAAAGTCCAACAATCCGATCAGGGCACAGGTTGCCGCCAGCATCGCGGTATTCACTGCCAGCAACCGCAGCCCCCGGCGCAACGCATGCACCTGTACCCCTGCCAGCCCGCGGTTCGCCAAACGCCTGCGGTTGGCCAGCACGAAAGCATAGCCGGCGGTGAACACCAGCAACTCCGCCGCGGAGGAAAACCCCAGCAGACTGGGCGTCGGCACATGCCAGGTCGATATGCCGGCCGCCAACGCGGCGTACCAGATATGGTTCACCGGGATGACCAAAAGGGCGTACCCGCGAATTGCATCTAAAAATGCGACGCGCCCTGCTCCAGGTCGGCTTACTTCATTCTGCATCTGCTACGTTCCGGCTTGTCTGCCTTTCGCGCAGCATAAATCATGCCAACCCTGCGCGGGCCGCACGCGCTTTCTCCGGCGCAGACACGCCAAGTCGCTCTCAAGTGCTAATAACGCACCAGCGCCATCACCACTTCCACCAGGATCAGCACCAGAACCGCAATCTCGATCAGCGTTGCGCGCGCGCCCGACGCCTCGTCGTACAACGCCGTATACGTCTCGCGCACAATCGCCAGCTTGCGGTCCACCGCGGCACTCACCAGCCCGACACGGAACTGCTCCAGCGCCGAGGCATAGACCCGCGACAGATACACATCCTCTGTCACCTGCAGCGCATTATCCACTTTCTCGGTCAGTTCGGTCACATCGGCGACCAGCGTATACAATCGCCGCGCCAATCCCGCGTAGCGCCGCGCCGCCAGAATATTCAGCCCCTTGCGCGCCGAAGCGACCAGATCGTTCATTCGCGGCAATTCATCGTCCAGCAACTCGTCGTAGTAGCGCATCTCCAATAGCTGCACGTTGGCTACTTCAAGCACATCGGCCACGTCTGAATCACCACGCGGCTCGTACAGGAATGCCCTGTCCCAGGTCAGCACCACAAGATCGTCGACGTAGTAGGAAAACTGCCGCCGCAGCAGATCATTGCGTGCCGCCATCGAAAGCGGCCGTGTTTCTCCCGACAGCAGTTCAACCAGATCGACCCGCTCCAGCAACGCCGCAGCATCCAGCCGCGTATCAAGCTGATTGACCTCGGCGATCAGGTAGTCTTCCACCAGGCTCGCGTCGCCGGGCCGTATCAGCGCCCCAGCCACCACCTGGCGCACCATCGCCAACCGCTCGCGCCAAACCGCCTCCCCCGCCAGGACGCGCGCCATCTGGTTCACCCGCCGGGTGAAATCGGCCCAGGAGAGATCCGCCACCGGCAGTGCAATGGCCAGCGTCAATGCGCCAAAATCATACAGCCGAGCGGTCACCGTCGCCTGCAGCGTGATACCGTCAAGCTCGACCGACACCGGACCCAGGTCGATGTTCAGCGGCGGCACCTCATACGCCATCGCCTTCGCCGGCGTCGCCAACAGGCCCCGCCGCGCCGCCCGGCCGGCGGCATGTTGCGTCCACAACGCCTCCGCCCGCGCCAGGTCGATCTCATAGGCAATATCGTGGAACCGCAGCGCAATGATCCGGCCCCGCTGCACCACAGGTGTCCGCCGCGTCTCAGCCAACATCGCAATCCCGCCTTCCAGCCGCAGCCCGGCAACTGCCCGCAGCTATACCGCGATCAGCGAGTTTACGGTGGCCTATGCCGGTACCACGTAACCTTCCCGCCGCGGATCGGCACCGCCAGTCAGCACCCCACTCGCCGGGTCGATGGCGATGCCCTGCATGCCGCCGACCGCCATGGTCCAGGCCGCCGGGGCCTCAACCACGTGCCCGCGCGCGCGCAGCGCGTCGAGCACGCCGGCATCGATGCGGCTTTCCGCCTGCACCCGCCTTCCGTCCCACAGCCGCGCCCGCGGGGCCTCGATCGCGTCCTGCAACCCCAGCCCGAAATCAGCGTGATGCACCATGGCCTGGGTCTGCGTCTGGGTGATGCCGTAGCTGCCGGGCGTGCCCAGCGCCAGCACCGGCGCGCCATCCCGCGTCGAAATGCTCGGCGACACCGACGTCATCAGCGCCCCGCCCGGCACCAGCGCATTCGGCCCGCGTGGGTCCAGCTCGCCCCAGTACAGCCCGTTGTTCAGGCAAACCCCGGTGCCCGGCACCACCATGGCATTGCCATACAGCGCGCCCAGGCTGTGGGTGATGCAGACGATGTTGCCCTCGTTATCCGCCGCCGACAGCGACGTCGTGTGCTGCCCCGCCACCTTGCCAGCCGGCGGCGCGATCCATTGCTCGGTCGGCCCCTCCACCGGCACACCATCGGCACAGCGCGTCTGCAACCGCGCCACCGAAGCGTCGGCCAGCAATTCGATCAGCCGCTCCGGGCTGGGATAGCCGACGCCAATCCGCGCCCCGGCCGCCAGCCGGATCGCGCGCCAGACCGTGTCCAGATGCTCGACCCCGTTATGCGCCATCGCCGAAAGGTCGAAGCCCTCCAAGATGCGCAGCCCCAGCAGGAACTGGAACGCCTGCGACGGCGGCGGCGGCACATGCACCACCATGCCGCGATACCCGACCGAAATCGGATCGACCCAGCGCAGCTTCGCCGCATCCTCCAAATCCGCCATCGCCAGGCAGCCGCCCAGCGACCGCACATGATCGACGATCGCCTGCCCCAGCCGGCCGCCATACAGATGCCCGATGCCGTGCGCGGCAATCGCCTCGAACGTGTCGGCCAGATCCGGCTGCTTCAGCAGGAACCCCTCATGCACCGCGCCCGCGCCGCCGGTGTGAACCCGCAGCCACTCGGCGGTGAAATCGTATTTCACGAACTCCTCGGCAGAGCGATTGGTGCCGACGACGTTGAACCCGATCATCGGAAAACCGTCGCGCGCCAACCGGATCGCCGGCGCCAGCACCTCGGCCAGGCTCATGCGGCCATGCGCCCGCAACAGTTCCGCCCAGCCCGCCAGATTGCCCGGCCCCGTCGTCGCCATCGGCCCGCGGTACAGCTCGTCACGCTTGCTGAACCGCCCCAGCGGGAAGGCACGCGGCACCCCGGCGCGGAACTGCAGGCTGGAGAGGGCTCCCCCCGCCGTCCGCACCGTCGCCATGCCGTTGCCGAACAGGCCGGACATGAACGGCTCCACCACCCCGATCGCCGCCGCGGTCGCCACCGCCGCGTCGAACGCGTTGCCGCCTTGCTGCAACATCCGCGCCCCGGCCTGCGCCGCCAGCGGATGCGCCGCCGCCACCAGCCCATGCACCGAGGCGATCGATGGCCGCTTGCCGTTCATGCTGTTACGTCCTCAGGCCGTTGCCACATAGCCATCGCGCCGGGGATCCGCAGCCCCGGTCATTGCGCCGGTGGCCTGATCAATCGCGATGCCCTGCATGCCGCCGACCTGCATGGTCCACGGCCCCGCACTGCCGATACCGTGGCCGCGCGCCGCCAGTTGCGCCATCACCGCCTCGCTGATCCGGTTCTCCTGATCGACCTTGGTGCCATCCCACAGCCGCGCCCGCGGCGCCTCGATCGCGTCCTGCAGGCCCAGGCCGAAATCCATGTACTGCACCAAAGCCTGCGGCTGGGTCTGGCAAATGCCGTAACTGCCCGGCGTGCCCAACGCCAGCACCGGCTTGCCGCCGCGCAGCGCGATGCTCGGCGCCGTCGGCAACGCCAGGTCCCCGCCCGGCAACAGCGGATTGGTGCCGCGCACGTCAACCTCGCCCCAGTACAGGAAGTTGTTCATGCACACGCCGGTGCCCGGGATCACCACGCCAGAGCCGAACAGCGCCCCCAGGCTCTGGGTAATGCACACCACGTTGCCGTCCCGATCGGCCACCGACAGCGAGGTCGTGTGCTCCTTGTTCAGATCGATCGGCTTCGGCGCAATCCACTGCTCCGTCGGCCCCTCCACCGGCACGCCGTCGCGCACCCGCGCCCGCAGCCGCGCCACATTGTCGTCGCCCATAATCCGCGCCAACGTCTCCGGGCTCGGCTTGTTGTGCGCGATGCGTTCGCCCGCGGCCAGCCGGATCGCCCGGTACATGATGTCGAGATGCTCGACCCCGTTGCGCTCCAGCTTGCCCAGTTCGAACCCATCGAGGATCCGCAGCGTCAGCAGGTACTGGAACCCCTCGCAGGGCGGCGCCAGCGTATGCATCAGCACATCGCGATATTGCACCGCCAACGGGTCCTGCCATTCCGGCGCCACCGCTTCCAGGTCCGCGAGGGTGATGCAGCCGCCCAGCGAGGCCAGATGCGCCACCATCTTGCGGCCCAACTCGCCGCCATACAGATAGCCCGGCCCTTCCGAGGCAATCGCCTCGTACGTCGTCGCCAGCACGCCCTGCCGCAGCACGCTGCCCGCGGTCACCACCCCCGCGCCACCGGTATAATTCTGGTTCCAGTCGTCGAAGAACGGAAAATCCTTCAACCCGTTCGCCGACTGGTTGATCCCCGAGGTGTTGAATTCCACCAGCGGAAACCCGTCCCGCGCCAGCCGGATCGCCGGCGCCAGCACCTCGGCCAGCGACAGCTTGCCCTGTGCCCGCACCAGTTCGCACCACCCCGCCAGATTGCCCGGCGTGCCCGATGCCAGCGCCCCGCGCGCCATGTCCTCGCGCTTGCTGAACCGCCCGGCCGGGAATTTCGACGGGATCTTGGTGATGTAATCCAGGCAGCGCACCCGCTGCTCGCGGGCGATATAGCACGTCGCCATGCCCAACCCGGCGAGCCCGGACATATAGGGCTCAACCACGTTCAACGCCGCCGCGGTCGCCGCCGCCGCATCGAAGGCGTTGCCTCCCTGCGACAGGATGCGCGCCCCCGCGCCTGCCGCCAAAGGATGCGCCGCCGCGACGACGCCGTGAACCGATGCGATTGTGGGCCGCTTGCCGTCCATGTAATCCCCCCTCGTTCTGTAACAGTCAGCCTGCGCCGCGCCCGGCCAGACCGCAAGCCACCCGAGCGGCGGCAATCGCCGCATCCGCCTCGGGAACATCGAAAACCAGCGCAGGCGCCGCCGCGCGCAGTGTCTCCAGGATAATCGGATGCAGGATCGCCGCCCGGCCCAGCACCGCCACCGGCATCACGCCCTCGCGCGCCGCCAGCACCAGCCCCAGCCGCGCCAGCTCCCGCCCGGCATCAACAAGAATCCCCAGCGCCTCGCCATCCGTCTCCGCCGCCTCGGCCACCGCAAGCGCCAGCATCGCCACCGCTGTCCGCCCGCCACCATAGACATGCGCCCGCACCGCGTTCCAGCTGTCATCGCCAATCGCGCCATACAGCGCCCGGCCCAGCGCGCCGACATCAACGCCGGCATCCACCCGCCGGTACAGCACATCCAGCCCGCGCCGCCCGATCCAGAACGCCGAGCCGGCATCGTCGATCAGAATCCCGCGCCCGCCCACCCGCACGATCGTGCCATCGGCGCGGATATGCATCCCCACCGACCCGGTGCCGGCATAAACCGCGATCCCCTCACCCGGCCGAAACGCCGCGTGATAGCCGATCCAGAGATCGTCCTGCACGACCGCGGGCGCACCACCCAAAGCCGCCGAAAGAATGCCGCACGCCTCCGCCGCCTCGTCCGAGTCGCCGGTCAGCCCGGTAATCCCCGCCACCACCGCATCCGGCAACCGTGGCAACGCCGCCACCAGCGCGGCGACGAACGCGTCAAACCGCGCCCGGCTTTCCGGCACAAACAGATGCCCGTTCACCGCATCGAGGTCGCCGCGCGCCAACACCTTATCGCCTTCCAGCAGCGCCCAGCGCGTCGCGCTGCCGCCGGCGTCCAGGCCCAGCCCGACACTCATCCCGGCGCCGCCGCCGCAAAGCCGCGGGTGATCTCGCGCGGATTGGTGATCGCCGTGCCCACCACCACCGCATGCGCCCCGCGCGCGAATGCCTCAGCCACCAGCGCCGGACGGTCATACCGCCCCTCGGCGATCACCGGCACCCGGCAGCGCGCCGCCAGTGCCGAAACCAGCTCAAGATCCGGCCCGTCATGCAGATGCTTCGTCGCCGGCGTATAGCCCGACAGCGTGGTGCCAACGTAATCCGCCCCCGCCGACTCCGCCGCCAGCCCCTCTTCCAGCGTCGCGATATCGGCCATCACCGCCACGCCCAGTTCCGCCTTGATCCGCGCGATCAGCACCGGCACCGGTTCGCCATCGCGCGTTCCCGCCGTGGCATCCAGCGCCACCACGTCCGAACCCGCCGCCACAATCGCCGCCGCATCGGCAAACCCCGGCGTGATGTAAACCTCGAACCGCGCATCCCAGCGCTTCAACAGCCCGATCAGCGGCAGATCCAGCGCCGCGCGGATCGCGGCGATGTCCGCCACCCCCTCGGCCCTTATCCCCCCTGCCCCGCCCTGAACCGCCGCCAACGCCATCGCCCGCATGAACGCCGGCCCGTGCAGCGGATTGTCCTCGCGCGCCTGGCAGGAAACCACCAGGCGCCCGCGCGGAATGCTGCGCATCAACCCAGGCTGGCCAGCCGGCGCGTCGCCACGGTCGCCAGCACCGCTGCCCCGTACGGCGTCGTCTCGTCGTTGTAGTTGTAAGCCGGGTTATGCAACTGCGCCGACGGCCCGTTGCCCACCTGGATATACGACCCCGGCACCTTCTCCATCATGAACGAGAAATCCTCGCTGCCCATGCCCGGCGGCTTGGCCCGGTCGACATTGCCATCGCCCACCAGCGCCGCCGCCGCATCGGCCAGCACCGCGGTCTCATGTTCGTCGTTGATCAGCGGCGCGAAGATCACCCGGAAATCCACCTCCGCCGTCGCCCCGAACCCCTCGGCCACGCCCTTGGCGATCCGCTTCATATTGGCTTCCATCAACTCCATCACCTCGCGCTTGAACGCCCGCGCGGTGCCCGACAGCACGGCGGTCTGCGGAATGACGTTATAGGCATCCCCGCCGATCACCTTGGTCACGCTCAGCACCGCGGTATCCGCCGGCGGCACATTGCGCGCCACAATCGACTGCAACGCGGTTGCGATATGGCATCCGCACAGCAGCGCATCGATCGACGCCTCCGGCCGCGCGCCATGGCTGCCGCGCCCGGTGATGGTGATGTCGAAAAACGCCCCGCCCGCCGCAGACGGCCCCGGCGCGATCGCCAGCTCATTTGGCGCCATGTTCGGCCGGTTATGCAGTGCATAGATCGCATCGCACGGAAACCGCTCGAAC
>CAIRTN010000320.1 GCA_903881515.1 uncultured Rhodospirillales bacterium
AGTCGGCCGCCCGAGTTCGTCCGAAGTCGGCCGCCCGAGTTCGTCCGAAGTCGGCCGCCCGAGTTCGTCCGAAGTCGGCCGCCCGAGTTCGTCCGGAGTCAGCGAATCAGCGTTCAAGGCGTCAGCCGGGTGGTGCTTTCGACGGCGATGTCGGCGCGGTTGAGGTGCACGGTGTGATACTCGCCGCGCAGCCAGGGCACGAACTGGTCACGGTAATGCTTCGTGCCGGGCACGCCTGAGTTGCCGATGTTCTGCACCGCGAGGAAGCTGTCCGGGGTGCGGAAATCGACCACCATGCGGTACTCGGCGCCGGAGGCCGCGGCGTGCGGCGGCAGTTCGCCGCCGGTGTTGCGGATGGTGTGCGAGCCGCCATCGACAGGGGCGGGGCCGATGTCGAAGGTTTTCGCGCGGTCGGGCGAGGAGAGCGGGTGTTTCCAGTGCGCCAGGTGCACGCTGCCCCAGGTCCAGGCGGCATAGTCGGGGCCGAGGCGTTCGCGCAGCGATTGCAGGGACGCCGCGGCGGCGGCGCGGGCGGCGGCGGCGGTGCCGCCGGGGAAATAGGCACGCTCGGGGTTCTGCAGCAGGGTGCAGCCGAGGCCGGTCTGTTGCAGCACCAGCGGAATCAGCCGGGGCGGGACGTGCACGGCAAGCGTCGCGCGCTGGAAATGCGCCATGAAGGTTTCGAACACGGTCGGCGCGATGCTGTCGGTGGTGTAAGCGAAATCCCAGCCGGCGAGCGCGTTGGCGATGGGGTCGTCATCGGGCAGCAGGGAGACGATGGCGGGAACCAGGCTGGCGGCGCGGACGTTGACCACGTCGTTCTGCGCGGCGATGGCGCCGGATTTGTCGACCGTGCCGCCCTGGCCGAACAGCGCGTCGATGCGGATGCCGCGATGGCCCTGGGAATAGGCGCCGTAGATGAACGGCTTGGCATCGGCCGGGATGACACGCTGGTTGGCCGAGGCGACGTAGCCGCGCGGCGGGTTGTAGCTGTACGGCATCTGTTCGAACGGGATGTAGCCGGTCCAGGCATCGTCGGAGTTGGTGGCGTCGCGATAGCCGGATTTAAAGCGCGGGCGGATCGGGAAACGGCCGGCCATCTGATAACCGACATTGCCGTTTATATCGGCCCAGCACCAGTTGAACACCGCGACCGACCAGTCGCGCAGGACGTTGCGGTAGCCTTCCCACGTGGTGGCGCGGGACAGGCCGACGAGGGCGCGCATGTCGTCGATATGCTCGGCGCCGACCCAGCGCAGCGAGAGCGGGGCGTCGCCGTGCTCGTCGAGTGCGGGGACGAGGTGGTTGACGATGGGGCCGCGCACGGTGCTGCGCACGGTCAGCACGTGATCCGGGGCGTCCTTGATCCGAATGGTTTCGGTGGTGCTGCCGAAAGCTTTCCAGCCGGCGCCTTCGCGGTATTCGTTGGGATCAGCGGGGTTCACGGTCTCGACATACATATCGCGCGTCGAGGCCATGTTGTTGGTCAGCGCATAGGCGGCGACGCCGTTGCTGCCCCACCACAGGCCGGGCACGCCGGGATGGCCGCAGCCGGCGGCGTTGTCCTCGGGGCCGTGCAGGGCGAATTCATACCAGGTGGACGGCACCCAGAACGGCTGGTGCGGGTCGCCGGCGACGATGGCGGCGCCGCCGGTGAGCGCGGGGGAGAGCGCCCAGTTGTTGCTGCCGGTGGCATCATCGGTGCCGGCGGCGTGCGGCTTGGCGAAGGGCGGGGAGGGCAGGATGAAATTATCCGAGGCCTCGGGGGTCAGGTAGTCCTCGCGGTCGGACTCGGGCAGGAAGCGGGCGGCTTCGGCGGCGGACAGCCGGTCGATACGCCCGTTCAGCGACCACCACAGGCCGCGGGCGATGGCGACGACGTCGCGCACGCTGAACGGGGTGGGGGTGTAGCCGAGGATGGCGAATTCCGGGGGGAGCGGCAGGGTGGCGATGGCGCGGTTGATGCCTGCGACGAAAGCGTCGATCAACGGGCGGGTGACCGGATCGATCGCGTCGGCCTCGCGGGCGGCAATCAGATGAATGCCGACGGTGCGGTGGGCGATGTCGGAGGCGAGGTAGTCGCGGCCCATCACCTCGGCCTGGGTGCCGAGCGCGCGGCGGCGCAGGCGGTCCATCTGCCAGAGCCGGTCCTCGGCCATGACGTAGCCGAGGCCGAAATGCAGGTCGGTGGAGGTCGTGGCGTAGATATGCGGGACACCGGCGGTGTCGCGGACGATTTCGACGTCGTTCTGCAGGCTGGTGCCCATGGTGTTCGCTCCCGGCGTGAGGGGGTTGGATCATCCGGGAGGCGGGGCCGCTTGTCCACCGCGGGCATGAGGCGCGAAGGTAAGGCGGCGAGGTTAAGTGCCGACAGTTAGTCGGACCAAGGGGAGGCAAGCACTCCTTACATTGCAAAAAAACGAGCAAGAAAACTCTTATCCGATTTCGTCCGGCCTGGATATCGGGCCGGAAGGCTTGCCGAAGGCGATAAATTGAAAAAGTTTTTTTGGTTCTTTTTGTTCATAAAAAGAACAGCTTGCCTGTCTTCATTGGCTTAAATTCGCGCTTGTGGGGCCAAGCTTGCCGCGGGCATTTACCTGCGGGAAGGCGGTACGTTATAAAGTAACAGTGATGGATCCATTGTCCCTTTCCGCCGGCCTTGGGGCGCGGCTTGCGGTGGTTGGTGTTTGCCTGGTGGTGATCTGGGGAGCGGTGCTGTGGGCGCTGTGAGCGGGCGGCTTGCGGCGCGGGCGGCTTTTGTCGCGGCGCCGATTGTGCTGCGCAACCTGACCTTAACGCATGAGCGGCGGCCGGCGGTGCATCATCTGTCTGGCACGTTCGCGCCAGCGAGTTTGACGGCGATTGTCGGGCCGAACGGGGCGGGCAAGACCACGCTGCTGCGCGCGATCGCCGGGCTGCATGCGGTGGCGGAGGGCGTGCTGGATCTTGGCGGGCTGCCGGCGCGGGCGATCGGGCTACTGCCGCAGGCCAGTGCGCTGGACCGGGGGTTTCCGGTGAGTTGCCTCGATGTGGTGGCGCTGGGGGCGTTGGGCCGGGTGGGGGCGTTTGCGCGGATGCCGCAGGCGGAGCTGGATCGGGCGGCGGATGCGATGGCGCGGGTGGGGATGCAGGGGTTCGAGCGGCGGCCGGTGGGCAGCCTGTCTGCGGGGCAGTTTCAGCGTGTGCTGTTCGCGCGGCTGATTGTGCAGGACGCGCCGGTGATGCTGCTGGATGAGCCGACCTCGGCGGTGGATGCGCGCACCGAGGCGGCGCTGCTGGGGCTGATGCATGGCTGGCACGAGGAGGGGCGCACGGTGATTGCCGTGCTGCACGACCTCGAGCTGGTGGCGGCGCATTTTCCGCAGACCTTGTTGCTGGCTCGCGAGGCGGTGGGCTGGGGGCGGACCGGCGAGGTGCTGACGCCGGAGAACCGGTTGCGGGCGCGGCTGGCCGCCGAGGCCTGGGTCGAGGCGCCGGAGATCTGCGACGCGCCGCATAGCCACGCGGCGTGATGAACTGGCTGGTTGAACCGTTCGCGATGGGGTTCATGCGCCGGGCGTTGGCCGGGTGTATCGCGCTGTCGGTGGCGGGGCCGCCGCTGGGGGTGTTTCTGGTGCTCCGGCGGCTGTCGTTGTCGGCCGATGTGTTGCAGCACGGGATTTTGCCTGGGGTGGCGATCGGGGCGGCGATTGGCGGGGCGACGCTTTGGGTGATGGGGCTGGGCGGGTTTTTCGCCGGGCTGCTGGTGGCGTTGCTGGGCGGCGCGCTGGCGCGGGCGACGGCGGGGCGCGAGGATAGCCAGCTGGCGGGGGTTTATCTGATCGCGCTGGCGCTGGGCGTGGCGATCATCTCGCAGACCCGGGGGGTGGATCTGACGCAT
The DNA here is from genome assembly GCA_903881515.1 of uncultured Rhodospirillales bacterium. Classification (GTDB taxonomy): domain Bacteria; phylum Pseudomonadota; class Alphaproteobacteria; order Acetobacterales; family Acetobacteraceae; genus CAIRTN01. Next base: position 3,881 of record CAIRTN010000320.1, read on the forward strand.
GTGCTGTTCGGCAGTGTGCTGGGGGTGACGGACGAGGCGCTGTTCCTGATGGCGGGGGTGGCGAGCGTGGCGTTGATCGGGCTCGCGGTGATCTGGCGGCCGTTGGTGCTGGAGAGTTTCGATCCGCTGTTCCTGCGTGCGCTGGGCGGGCATGGGGCGTGGTGGCATCTGGGGTTCATGGCGCTGGTGGTGCTGTGCGTGGTGGGCGGGTTTTCGGCGCTGGGCACGCTGATGTCGCTGGGACTGATCATTCTGCCGGCGGTGGCGGCGCGGCATTGGGCGGCGGAGCTGGCGGGGCAGATCCGGGCGTCGGTGGCGCTGGCGCTGGCGGCGAGTTGGCTGGGGTTGATGCTGGCCTATCATGTCGACCTGCCGGCGGGGCCGGCGATCGTGCTGACGGCCGGAGGACTGTGGGTGGCGAGCCTGCTGGCGGGTTCGCGCGACAGCCTGCGGGCAAGGTTGCGGCGGCCGCATTTCAGCGGGTGACACGGCCGGGCCGGCAGAGGAAACTGCGGGCTTCATCGGGAGGCCACGATCATGTCGATTCGACGCTTGCAGCCGGAGGCGCGCCTGTCCGGCGCTGTCGTGCATGGCAATACCGTCTACCTCGCCGGGCAGGTGGCCGATGACACCTCGCTGGATGCCGAGGGGCAGACGGCCGATATCCTGGATCAGATCGACGCGTTGCTGGCCGAGGCCGGGACGGACAAGTCGCGGCTGTTGAGCGTGCAGATCTTCATCGTCGATATGGCCGACGTGGCGGCGATGAACCGGGCGTGGGATGCGTGGGTGGATCGCGAGAACCTGCCGGCGCGGGCGACGGTGCAGGCGAAGCTGGTCAATCCGGATTGGAAGCTGGAGATCACCGGGGTGGCCGCACTGCCGCCGCGGGCGATGTAGGCTGCGATGATCCGCCGCCATCTGAAGCATGTCGATCGGCACTGGCTGCGCGCCACCTTGGCGACGATGGGGCTGGTCGGGCTGGTGGCGGCGGGGATCGGGGCGGATCTGAGCGTCGCGCTGGCAGCGCTGGGGGTGTGCGGGCTGGGGTTCGGGTTCTTCTACCTGGTGTTTCCGGGCGGCTCGCATTTCGGGGTGACGGTGGCGAACGCGCTGGCGGTGTATGCCTGTCTGTTCGTGTTTTTCCGTGATGCGAACTATCACGATGCTTCAGAGGTCGCGTCCACCATCGGGCTGCTGTTGCCGGTGGTGTTCTTTCTGGGCGGGTGTTTCGCGCGGCGGCAGCGGGTGGCGTCGTCGCTGCATTCGCGGCGATTGCAGTCCGTGGTGCATCTGCCGCGGCTGGATCGCTGGATTCCGGTGCTGGCGGTGGTGGGGGCGGTGTCGTTCGCGCTGCCGCGCTTTGGGCTGACGCCGGCAGGGCAGGATGTGGCGCTGCTGATCTCGATGTCGGCGATTGCGATCAGTGTGGCCTATGCGGCGCGGGATATCGTGGTGCTGTTGATCGATATCGCGCTGGTGTTCGAGGGGGTGTCGGCGCGGATTGACCGGCTGTTGATGCCGGTGATGGCGTTCCTGACGTTCTATTCGCTGTTGGTGGTGGTGTTCGCTTGCCTGTACCGGATCGCCGACCTGGCGCTGCATGGCACGCAGTTCCTGGTGATGGGCAGCCCGGCGCGGCTGGGGTTGGTCGATGCGCTGTATTTCAGCGTGATCACCATCGCCACTGTCGGCTACGGCGACATTATCCCCGCCGGGCCGCTGGTGCGGGCCCTGGCCTCGGTGGAGGTGGTGGCGGGGTTGCTGCTGCTGCTGTTCGGGTTCAGCGAGATCATGCGCACGCGCGATGGCGGCAAGGGCTGACCCCGCCGGTTACGGCGAGGTTTTCGCCATAGCGCGTTTCTTCCACAACTCCCACGGCCGATCCACGAGCCCGTCATTGGTGATTTTCGCCGCCGCGGCCTCTTCCTTGTTCAGGTAGACCGGCGTGCCGAGGCGGAGCGCGTCCGCCTGCATCCGCGCGTCGACCTCGGTATAAACCGCGCGATAGACGACGTGTTTCAGCGATTGCGCCGTCACCGTCGAGCCATGGCCGCGCATCAGCACCACGCTGGCATTGCCCAACGTTGCCGCCAAAGCGTGGCCGAGGGCCGCGCTGCGGATCAGCATGTCGGAGCCGGGGCCGGCGGTGTCGCGGATTTCGAACACTGGCGCGCCGTCGCCGATAAACCCGGCGATATGGTTCATCGGCTGCAGTTTCACCGCCGAATTGGCGAACGGGATCACCGCCGGCGAGTGGCTGTGCACCACGGCGACCACGTCCGGCCGGACTTTGTAGATTTCGCCATGGATGAAGCGCTCGAGATACGATGTCCGCCCGCGCGGATCTATGGCGACGCTGTCGAGGTCGTATTCCATGATGTCGTCGGCGGTCACCAGCGCCGGCGCCATCGAGCGGGCCAACAGATAGCGGTTCGGGTTCTTATTGTGCCGCACGCTGACATGGCCGAACCCGTCGACCACGCCCTGGTCGTAAAGAATGCGGTTGGCCGCGACGAGATCCTCGATCAGCGCCGGTTCCGCGGCACCGGCACTGGCAGGCGGGGTCTGCGCCATCGCCGGCAAGCCGATCAGCGCCGCCGCTCCGCACAGGAATGCCCGGCGCGAGGCATGGGCCCGCCCACAGCCACAGATCATCATAGCGTTACCCCCTTTGTGTTGCGCCGATGCTATCGCAGGATGCGCGCGCCGTCGCGTGTAGAAGGAACCCGCCATGCCACCTTGTGACATCCTGCTGATCAATGCCCGGCTGGCCGATGGGCGGCAGGGGATGGCGATCGCCGTTCACGCCACGCGCATCGCCGCGATCCTGCCGCCGGGGGCGGCATTGCCCGAAGCGGATGCGGTGCACGATCTCGCCGGCGATCTCGTGCTGCCCGCGCTGGTTGATGGGCATATGCATCTGGACAAGACGTTGTTCGGCCTGCCCTGGATGCCGCACCAGGCCCAGCCGTTCCGCATGAGCCGGATCGAGACCGATCAGAACCTGTTGCTGAACCTGCCGCTGAACACTGAGACGCGCGCCGGCGGGCTGATCCGCCACTGCGTGAGCCAGGGCACCGGGCATATCCGCACCCATGTCGACATCACGCCGGCTTTCGGGCTGAAGGGACTGGAAGGCGTGCTCGCCGCGCGCGATGCGCATGCGCACATGGCCACGGTGCAGATTGTCGCCTTTCCGCAAGCGGGGGTGATGCGGGCGCAGGGGACGGCGGCGCTGTTGGAGGATGCGGTGCGCGACGGGGCCGATCTGGTCGGCGGCATCGATCCGTCGGAAATCGACCGCGATGCGCGCGGCCATCTCGACACCGTTTTCGCCATTGCCGAGCGTCAGGGCGTCGGCATCGACATCCATCTGCACGAGCCCGGTGAACTCGGCCTCTACAGCGTGCAGGAGATCTGTGCCCGCACCACCGCGCAGGGCATGCAGGGCCAGGTGACGATCAGCCATGGCTTCTGCCTGGGCGGCATCGCCGAAAGCAAGCAGAAGGCCGCCGCAGAATTGATGGCTGAATCCGGGGTCGCCCTGGTCAGCCATGGCGCCGGCGGCGCGACCTTGCCGCCGCTGTTTCTGCTGGCCGAGGCCGGGGTGCGGGTATTCTGCGGCAATGACGATGTGCGCGACACCTGGAGCCCCTATGGCTCCGGCGACATGCTCGAGCGCGGCTGCATCATCGGCTGGCGCTCGGATGTGCGGTACGACTCCCAACTGGAGCAGGTCTACGACATGTGCGCCGGCACCGGCGCCGCGGTGCTGGGCATTGCCGAGCATGGCGTGGACGCGGGCAAGGAGGCAAATTTCTATACCATCCCGGCCGAGACAATGGCCGAAGCGATCGGCATGCATCCGGCCCGCAATCTGGTGTTCTTCCGCGGCCGGCTGGTGGCGCGCAACGGCGCGGTGTTCTAGGTCACCACCCTCAGGGTGGCAGCGGCACTACCTTTAAGGGCGAGCTGTAAGGCTCGATGCGGAAGGTATCCTGCCGCAGGATGGCGATCCGGCGCAGCGGCGCCTGTTCCAGATCGCCGTTGCTGTTCTTGCGCACCGCGTATTGCCAGGCGCTGAGCGTCCCGTCAGCCACCAGCTTTTTCGCGATCCCGTCAACATCCATGCCGGTGACGCCGATCACCACATCGTCCTTCGGCGAGACGATCTTGAACAGGCTGGGCACCGTCTGTGCCCAGGCCCCGCAAGCGGCCAGCATCAACCCCAGCGTCAGCGCCGCGATCCGTTTGGTCATGCCGACCCCTCCTGCGTTCAGAACTTCAGCGTAGCCTGCAATGCCAGGATGTCGATGCTGCTGCTGTACTGCGCATTCACATTGCCGCGACCGAAGCTGGACGAGGTCGGCGTGCCGGTATCGGTCAGCGCGATGCCGCCGTCCTTGACGAAAATATGCGTATACGCCGCCGACAGCGCCAGTTTCGGCGTCGGCTTCCAGGTGGCGCCGACCGACAGCCAGTAGCGGTCACCATCGGGCACCCGCGGCGTGCGGTTGGCGTCGGGCACCGGTGACTGGTCATAGGCAATGCCGCCGCGCAGCGTCCACTGGTCGTTCAGCCGGTAATCCGCACCCAGCGACAGGCCGAACGTGTCGCGCCAGTTCTCCACCGTCAGCGAGCGCGAGGTGCCGTAATAGGCCAGCAACTGGTTGAAGTGCGACCAGCGGGTGAAGCTGGCATCGGCAAGGAAGGTCCACTGGCCGTAATCCTGCGCAAGACCCAGCGTGGCATAGTCGGGGGTCACCAGCTTGGCCGTGGCGCTGTTGTTGACGAACAGCGTGCTGAGCGGCACCGGCACGCCGGTGAAGGTGATGGTGCCAGCGAGCTTGTGATAGGCGGCCGAATGGTAATCCAGGCCGATCCGTGTGCCCTGCGCCGGCTCCCACAGCGCGCCGACCTGCCAGGCCACCGCGGTGTCGTTGCCCTTAATGGTGCCGATGCCGTCGGCGGCACCGGGGAAGCCGATCAAGGCACCGAAATCCACCGCGTTGGACAGCTTGGCCTCGGCGTATTCAATGTGCATCGCGGCGCCGATCGACAGCTTCGGCAACACCTGCCAGGCGATGGCCGGGGCGAAATCGGTGGTGCGCAGCACCGAGGTCAGCGCCTGATAGCGCGCGACCGAGTTGGTAGGGTATTTGGTGCCCAGGCCATACGGTGCGGTGATCGACAGGCCGAGCGCCCAGTCCGGCGCGATGCGGCCGGTGGCGTAGAGGCTGCCGATGATGGCGCTGCCGGCGGCGTTACCGGCCGTTGTGCCGGTGATCGCGGAGCCGCCGAGGAACGGATTGCGCGTGGCGCTGCCGGAGGTCATCTCGGCCGAGGGCATGATCGCGGCCATATCGAGGGAGATCTGATAGCCATCCAGCTTGGCGATGCCGGCCGGATTGTAGAACAGCGTCGACGGGTCATCGGCCCGCGCGGTGGCACCGGCGAAAGCGGCGCCCTGATACGTGGCGCTCTGTTCTTTCAGCGCGAAACCGGCGGCATGCACGGCGGCGCCGGCAAAAAGCGCCGGAACGACAAGCACCGCGAGGTGGCGGGGCAATCCTGACATCGAAACCTCCCTTGCCGCACATTCGAGGCGCGGACTGTTAATCCCGGATTTCCCGGATGAGTGCGGATTTCCTTGTACAGGAGGGCCGAATCTGGCATGAATATCAGTGTGTTGTGGGCGATGAGGAATCGCGAGGATGGAACACCCAACGGGTGAAGCTGATGTCGGGTCTCTGCGG
>CAIRTN010000321.1 GCA_903881515.1 uncultured Rhodospirillales bacterium
ATCTCCTCGGGCCGGGGTCGTTCAGCGGGTAGCCCTGCGGCTCCATCGGGACGCCAACAAACACCTCGTGCGCGGCGATGCGCGCGGCACGGGCGACCTGGCTAGTGTTGACGGCATAAGGGCTGATGGCGAAGGAGACCATTGGCGCCAGCTTCTTGGCCTCGTCGTCATCGGGCGCTGACAGGCCGATGCCGGCGAGCATTACCGCGACGCGCGGGTTACGGTCGGCGCGATCGAAGCCGGCGGCGTAGGCCTGCATCGGCTTGCGGCCATCCTGGCGGATCTTCGGCAGGATCGCGCCCTGGGCGTGCGGGGCGGCGATCAGCATGGCCGGCTCGGGGTCAGGGATGACATCGCCGATGCCACGGCCTTCCGCAGTGGGCAGCTTCGGCAGTTCCACCGGCTCGGTCATCGGCCCGATCTCGGGCTTCGGGGGCGGTTCGGGCACTTCGCGCCCGGGCGGGCCGAGGATCTGCAACACCTCGACCCCGCCGGCGACGACCAGGAACACCACGACCCAGAAGATCCCGAGCTTGCGCCAGGGCGACCGTTCGATCGGTCTGGCAATTCCGTCGGGGCCGATCTCGGTCTTCACGCGATTCCCTTGTCCGTGCGGGGCCTCGCCTTATTGCGAGGCCCGCTTGGTCGCAACCATCGAGCGCAGCACCTTGATGCCCTGCTGCAGCTGGAAATCGGTTTCCGGCTTGGTCAGATCGAAGGTGGGCCAGTCTTCCGGCGGCAGGGTGGGGATTTCCTTGGCGATCGCCGGCAGGTCGTTGCGCGTCGGGGCGGCGTTCGCCGCGGTGCCGCCCTTGTTGGTGATGGCGCCCTTCAGGTCGGCCTCGCGGGTCTGCACCCCCGGCAGGGGATCGACGCGGGAGAAATGCACCTCGATATCCGGCGTGATGCCCAGGCCCTGGATCGAGCGGCCGGAGGGCGTGTAGTAGCGCGCCGTGGTCAGCCGCATGGCGCCGTTGCCGGCGAGCGGGATCACGGTCTGCACGCTGCCCTTGCCGAAGCTGCGGGTGCCGACCAGCACGGCGCGGCGATGATCCTGCAACGCGCCGGCGACGATCTCGCTGGCCGAGGCCGAGCCGCCGTTGATCAGCAGCACCACCGGCAGCCCGCCAGTGATCTCGCCCGGCTTGGCGTTGTAGCGCTGACCGTCTTCCGGCCGGCGCGCCTTGGTGGAGACGATCTCGCCGCGGTCGAGGAAGTCGTTGGACACCGCCTCGGCCTGGTCGAGCAGGCCGCCGGGGTTGTTGCGCAGGTCGAGGATGACGCCGGACAGCTTGCCGCCGGCTTCCTGTTTCAGGGCGGTGAACGCCTTGCGCAGGCCGCTATCGGTCTGCTCGGAGAAGCTGCTGACCCGGAGATAGGCGATGTCGCCGCCTTCCAGGCGCGACTTCACCACCTGGATCTTGATCACCTCGCGCGTCAGGGAAAGCTCGATCAGCGCGGGGGCGCCCTCGCGGCGGATGGTCAGGCCCAGCTTGCTGTTCGGGGCGCCGCGGATGCGGTCCACCGCGTCGTTCAGGCTGAGGCCCTGCACGGTCTGGCCATCGAGTGCCACGATCAGGTCGCCCGCTTTGACGCCGGCGCGTGAGGCCGGGGTGTCATCGATCGGGCTGATCACCTTGATGTAGCCGTTCTCCTGGGTGACCTCCATGCCGGCGCCGCCAAACTCGCCGCGGGTTTGCACCTGCATGTCGCGATAGGCCTTGCCGTTCATGTAGTTGCTGTGCGGGTCGAGCCCGGTGAGCATGCCGTTGATGGCGTTCTCGATCAGGTCGCGATCGGAGACCGGCTCGACATACTCGGCCCGCACCCGCTCGAACACATCGGCGAACAGGTTCAGCAGGCGGTAGGTCTCGGCCTTGCTGTTCTCCGGCTTGGCCGCGTCCTGTGCCCAGGCCGGGGCAAGGAAGGAGATTGGCCGCTCGGTCAGCTGGCTGACAGGCCCAAGCGCCAACCCCGCGACGAACGCGGCGCCCAGCAGCAGCCCGGTGCGAAACTTCATAGACAAAACTCCATATCCGCCTGACCTCATCACATAATGCCGAAGCGGCGCAAACAAAGCCAATAGGCTTACCCTTTTGCCCGAAGATAGGGGGCCGGGTCCACTGCCTGTCCGTCGCGGCGCAGTTCCAGATACAGCATTGGCCGCGATCCGCCGTTGCGGGCGTCCCAGCCCGGCATGACGCCGACCGGTGCGCCGGCACGGACGGGCTGCCCTGCGTGGGCGTCGAGGCGATCGAAGCCGGAGAGCACGACATGCGCGCCGGCGCCGCAGTCGACGATCACCATCTGACCATAGCTGCGGAACGGGGCGGCGAACACCACGCGGCCGGTGCAGGGGGAGACCACCCGGGCCCCGGGGGCGGCGACGTAGGAAATGCCGCTGGCCGGGCCGGCATCGGTCGGCTGGCCGAAACCGCGGGCCACACTGCCTTCGACCGGGGCGGTGACCGCGCCGGCCAGGCCAGGGCCGGCGGGGCGGGACAGCGCCTCCTGCCGCTGTCTTGCGGCGGCTTCCTCGCGGCCGTGTTTCTGCCGGGCGGCGGCCACGGCCTCGCGGCGTGCCTGTTCCTCGGCGACTTTGCGGGCGGCTTCGATCTGCGCGATCGCGGCGCGCAGGCTGTCGGCGCGGGCGGCTTCCTCGGCGGCACGGCCGGCAGCGCGTTCGGCCTCGTCCTCGGCGGCGCGGCGGGTGGCGCGGGTTTCCTGCAACGCGGAATCCAGGTCGCGCGCGGCCTGGACCTGTGCGGCCTGGGCGCTGGACAGCTTGGGCAGGGCCGCATCCAGTTCGGACTGTAACGCTGCCACCGTCACCTGTTCGCTGCGCAGCGCCTTGGCGTCGGCTTCGATGGCGCGGGTGAGGCCGCCGAGCACCAGCATGCCGCGCACCGCGTCTTCCGGCGGCAGCGGCAGGGCGAGCATGGTTTCCGCCGGATAATCGTGCAGCCGGGCCAGCACCGGCAGCACCGGGGCGATGTCGGCGCTGCGCACGGCCAGCCGGGCGGCGGCGGCGCGCTGGCGTTCGGCGAGTTGCGCCACCGTGGTGGCCGCGGCGTTGGTCGCCTGTTCGGCGCCACGCAGCCGGGCCAGGGCGGCGGCTTGGGCGGTGGCCAGGCGTTGCTCATCGGCGTGGGCGGCGGCGGCGCGGGCGGTGGCGTCACGCTGCGCCTTGACCGAGGCGGCGCGTTCCCGTTCGGCGGCCTGCAGATCGGCCTGCGTCGGCTGCGCCCAGGCGGGCGCGGCCAGCAGCAGGCTGAGCACTAAGCTAAGAAAGGAGAAGATAAGTCGTTCTTTTTGTGAACAAAAAGAACCAAAAAAAATTTTCTCCAGATGGCCTTCGGCCAGCCCTACAGCTGGATATCTGTGCCGGACGCAATCGGATAAGAGTTTTTTTGCTCCTTTTTTTGCAATAAAAGGAGTGCTGGCCTTCACTTGCCCAAGCGGGTTGCCCCGGAAGATCACTTTTCCGCGAACAGCTTCTGGCCGGTCATTTCCTCCGGCTGCGGCAGGCCCATCAGGGAGAGCAGGGTCGGTGCGATATCGGCGAGGCGGCCGTCGTGCAGCGTCACGCCGTCGACCCCGGCGAGCACGACGGGGACCGGGTTGGTGGTGTGCGAGGTATGCGGCCCGCCGGTGACGGGGTCTTTCATCATCTCGCAATTGCCGTGATCGGCGGTGACCAGCAGGGCGCCGCCCTGGGCGAGCACGGCGTCGGCGATGCGGCCGAGGCCGATATCCACCGCTTCCACCGCCTTGATCGCAGCCGACAGCACGCCGGTATGGCCGACCATGTCGGCGTTGGCGAAGTTCAGGATGATCATGTCGAATTTCTTCGCGTTGATCGCATCGACGGCCTTGTCGGTGAGTTCCGGGGCCGACATCTCGGGTTGCAGGTCGTAGGTCGCGACTTTCGGCGAGGGCACCATGATGCGTTCCTCGCCGGGGTCCGGGGTCTCCTCGCCGCCGTTGAGGAAGTAGGTGACGTGCGGGTATTTTTCGGTTTCGGCCATGCGCAGCTGAGTGCGCCCGGCGCGGGAGACCACCTGACCGAGCAGATTGGCCATCACCTGCGGGGCGAACAGCGTGCCCATGCGGCCGGCGAGGTCGTCGCTGTACTGGGTCATCGCCACCGCGGCGGCGAGTTTCGGCGGGGTAGGGCGGGGGAAGCCGTCGAAACCGGCATCGAGCAGGGCGCCGAGGATTTCGCGCACGCGGTCGGCGCGGAAGTTGAAGCAGAGCATGGCGTCGCCATCGCGCATGCCGGCGTAGTCGCCGATCACCGCGGGCGGGACGAATTCATCGGTCACCTTGGTGGCATAGGCGGCGGCGATCGCTTCCGGCGCGGTGGCGAAGCGGGGGCCTTCGCCGGTGACCATCACCGCGTAAGCGCGGCTGACGCGGTCCCAGCGCTTGTCACGGTCCATGGCGAAGTAGCGGCCGCTGACGCTGCCGATGCTGGCGCCGGGGGGCAGGGCGGCGAGCAGGCGGGCGATGTCGTCGCCGGAGGATTGCGGCGGAGTGTCGCGGCCGTCGAGCCAGGCATGGACCACCACTTTGACGCCGGCGGCGGCGATGATGCGGGCGAGGGCGACGGCGTGGTCCTGGTGCGAGTGTACGCCGCCGGGCGAGGTCAGGCCCGCCAGGTGGCAGGCGCCGCCGCTGGCTTTCAGGGCGGCGATGAGGTTGACCAGCGCCGGCATGGTGGCGAGCGAGCCGTCGGCGATCGCGGCGGCGATGCGCGGCAGGTCCTGCATCACCACGCGGCCGGCGCCGATGTTGAGGTGCCCGACCTCGGAATTGCCCATCTGGCCCTCGGGCAGGCCGACATCGCCGCTGGAGGTGCGCAGGAAGGCGTGCGGGCAGGTGGCCCAAAGTCTGTCGAACGCGGGCTTGTGCGCCTGTCGCATCGCGTTGTCGGCAGACTCCTCGCGCCAGCCGAAGCCATCGAGGATCACGAGCATGACCGGGCGACGGGTTTGCATGGGGCGGGGTCTCCGAAGTGGGGGCACCTTCAATGCCAAGAAGCGGGCAGGAAGACCAGGGCATTTGCTGCACTGCACGTAAGACCTTTGCTTTTCGCGTGGCCAAGCGCGCATGCTGGTTGCTGCGGGGGAAACCGCATAAAAATGAAAGGAACGTGCCGATGACTGTCGCCGCGATCCTCAAACACAAGGGACACGATGTCCTGGGTGCCACGCTGGACCAGAAAATGGCCGATGTGGCGCGAATGCTCTCGGAAAGACGTATCGGCGCGGTGCCGGTGCTGGGGTCTGGCCGGCAGTTGCTGGGCATCCTCAGCGAGCGGGATATCGTGCACGCGCTGGCCGCCCATGGGGCGGCTGCGCTGGATCTGCCGGCCTCGGCGCTGATGACGCGCGAGGTGACGATCGCCACGCCAGCGACCACCGTGGCGCAGGCGATGGAACTGATGACCGCGGGGCGGTTCCGCCATCTGCCGGTGCTGGAGGGCGGGCGGCTGAGCGGCATCATCAGTATTGGCGACGTGGTGAAGGCCAGGCTGCAGGCGCAGGAGCAAGAGGTTGATAGCCTGAAGGCTTATGTCGCTGGGGGGTAAAGGCAAGAGTCTTCTTTTTCTGAAGGGCGACGGCGAAGGCGCCGCGCCGGAAAAGAAACAAAAAGACTTTTGTCCATGGGTTGCGAGCGGTTGAACCGCTGATGCTTCATCGGAAAAAGTTTTTTGCTTCTTTTTTTCAAAGAAGAAGATTCTTCTTATCTTAGGTCTTTTGGTGCTCAGCCCGCTACTCCACGCCGGCGACGGCCTTGCCAGTGTAAAGCTGCGGCCAACGCTTCTGCACGACCGGCCCGTTGCTGGCGTAGGAGTGACACGAGTTCAAAAGCCGGGCCGAGCCGTCCGACCGCGATGGTGTCGTGACGGTTTCGCCGCGGGCGCGGGCGGCTTCCAGCGCCGCGGCTTCGCGGCGTGAGCGGGCCGGCCAAGCGGTTTGCATCGCCACGGTCGCGATTTGCTGCAGCATCTCGCGCAGATGGGTGCAGCCGTGGGTGCCGCCGATCTGTGCGTTCGCGGCGCGGAGGAAGCCGGGCTGGATGGTCAGGCCGACAAGGCGGCTCATGCTGCTAGCGCCGCCGGCGCAGGCGAAATACGGGCCGTGCTCGGTCACCGCTTCGCAGGCGGTGATCACCAGGTTTTCGTCCACGGTCATCCGCACCCACATTTCGTGCAGCGGTTCGCCGGGCTGCACGCTGCCGCGATCGACGTTGCCGAAGGCATAGGGCTTGGTGTCGGTGAGGTGCGCCTCGACGTCGATCTGGCCATCGCTGCGGGAATAGCCATGCAGGGTGATGGCGCGGGTGTGCATGACTTCCCGCGCGACGGGTTCGCTTAATGGCATGGCAGTCTCCGGTATCGTGCGGCGCAGCATGGCCGATATGGGCGCGGTTTGTCGCCCGATCAACCATTCAGGCGCTGGGGTCACCCTGGATCGGCGCATAGCCCAGCGCGGTCATGAGTTCGGTGACCGCCGCGATTGCCGCTTCGGCGTCGGCTGTGCTGGTGCCTTTGGCGACGATGGCCACACCGTTGCCGCTGTCGCGGTAATACGGGTAGCTGCCCAGATCGAGGTCGGGATAGCGCGCCTGGATCGCGGTCAGCCCGTCGGCGATGGTGCCTTCGGCGACGCGCAGCGCGTGCACGGCGCGCGAGATCACCGGGTCTCCGCCGGCCAGGCGGGTGGCCAGCGAGTCGAACATCGACTGCATGATCCGCGGCACGCCGGCCATCACATGCACGTTGCCGATGGTGAAGCCGGGGGCGATGGAAATCGCGTTGTCGATCAGTGTGGCGCCGCGCGGCATGGTGGCCATGCGCTGTCGCGGGGCGTTGAATTCGCCGGGTTTGTAGTGCCGGTCGAGCCGCGCCCAGGCCTCGGGGTGCTTTTCCCAGGGCACGCCGAAGGCAGCGGCGACGCATTCGCTGGTGATGTCGTCATGCGTCGGCCCGATGCCGCCGGTGGTGAACACATGGTCGAACTTGGCGCGCACCTCGTTGACGGTGGCGATGATCGTCTCGGGCACGTCGGGGATGACGCGGACTTCGCGCAACGGGATGCCGATCTCGCCCAGCCGGGTCGCCAGGAACTTGATATTGGCGTCCTGGGTGCGGCCAGAGAGCACCTCGTTGCCGATCACGAGCAGGCAGGCGGTGGGGTTCGGCATGGTGGGCTCCTGGAACATCTAGAGAAAGTCGCGCAGCAGCGGGACCAGCGGCTTGTCGGCGTCCGGCATCGGGTATTCCGACAGCTTTTCCGGCTGCACCCAGGCCAGGGTCTGGCCCTCGCGGGCCGTCATCCTGCCCTTCCAGCGCCGGCAAAGGAACAGCGGCATCAGCAGGTGGAAGGTATCGTAGGCATGCGAGGCGAAAGCGAAGGCGGCCAGGCAGTTGCTGGACACGTCGATGCCCAGCTCCTCCTTCAGCTCGCGAATCAGGGCGGCTTCGGGGGTTTCGCCGGGGTTGAGCTTGCCGCCGGGGAATTCCCACAGGCCGGCCATTTTCTTGCCTTCGGGCCGGCGGGCCAGCAGCACGCGGCTGTCGCGGTCGATCAGGGCGCAGGCGGCGACCAGCAGCAGCGGCTTGCCGCCATCGGCGCGGGTTTCGGCTTCGGGTGTGCCGAACAGGTCGTTGCGGGTGGCTTCGAACACCATCACCCGGTGCTCGCTGCCGCGGGCCTCGAAGAACTCGCTGCGCTCGCCGGTGTGGCGGAAGCCGATGCGGCGCAGCACGGCGATCGAGCCGGGATTGTCGGTGGCGACGGTGGCTTCCATCCGGTCCAGCGCCAGATTCGCCAGCGCCCAGCGGGTCAGCCGGTGCGCGGCCTCGCTGGCGACGCCGTGGCCCCAGAATTTACGGCCGACCCAGTAGCCCAGGCGGGCGGAACGGGTCGTCTGGTCGATGCGCAGGCCGATACCGCCGACCAGCATCTCGGTTTTGCCCTCGTGGCCGGTGATCGCCAGATGCACCGCGCTGCCGTCGCGCAGCGAGGCGTGGGTGGAGGCGATCCAGGCATCGGCGAGGTCGCGGCTGTAGGGGAACGGCACGGCGGCCAGGGTGCGGGAGATTTCCCAGTCGTTCAGCAGCCGGTGCAGTTCGGCGGCGTCGGAGGGCCGGTACGGCCGCAAAGCCAGCCGCTCGGTCGCGATCGGGGCGAAACCGTCGGGGTCAAGCGCGATCGCGGGCGGGGCGTCGTTCATAGCTCAGGGAGTGCCGCGAACCGCGCCGCGCCGCAAGGGTTTATGGCGCGATTTGCAGCAGCAACGGCAGCTTGTCGTCGCCCAGGCGGCGACGGCCGCCGATATAGACCCGCCCGGCTTTGTCGCGGATGTCGGAGCCGTAAAGCAGCGGCACCGGGACGATGCCGGTTTCGAAGGGGCGGAGGGATCGTTGCCCGTTCGCCAGGTTGACCCACTGCCAGCGCTCGCGCTTCCAGTCGCCGCCAGGGTCCGGTCGGCGGGCCAGGCCTTCGATGCCGGTGGCGGTGGCGAACAGGGCAGGCGTGTAGGCAGGCCCGTCCGGGTGCAGGAAGCCGAGTTCCTCGACGCCTTTGCCGGGGTGGATGCGGTGCAGGAAACCCTGGGAGGAGGCGAAAACGATGCTGCGGTCGGCCAGCGTGGTGAGGCCGATGATGCCGTGGGCCTCGCCGGGGGTTGCGCCGTAGTGCGGCAGCGGGGCGAGCGGGATTTCGCGCAGATCCGGGGTGATCTCGATCAGTTCGGCGGTCAGCGCGCCATCGCCGCGCGTGACGCGGGGCACGTAGGCGTGGCCGCGATCGTCGACGATGAGGTTGCGCGACATGTGACCGCCCGGCGCGCCGATGACGCGCCGTTCGATGCGGCGTTGCGCGGGATCGAAGCGGTAGAGCACGTGGCCCCATAGCCCCAGCGCCCAGACTGAGCCCGCCGCGGCGCCGGCGCAGGTCAGTCCCTCCGGCATTTCGGCCAGATGTTGCCAGTTGCCGCCGGTTTCGGCGATGCGCCAGAGATGCGAGCCCCAGCGCGGGGCGGCGGAGCCGTCTTCCTGTTCGCCGTCCTCGTCGGTGGAGGTGAAATAGAGATAGCCGTCGCCGGCGCCGGTGATGCGGCTGTGGATCTTCACCTGGCTCTCATCGGGCGGGCGGGGGCCGAGGCGGGAAAGTTCGCTGCGCACGTCGCCCATGGGCGTGATGCGGTCGGTGGCGGGGTCGTAGCGGAACAGGTGGCCGGATTTGGTGCCGCCCTCGGCGGAGACGCCGAACCAGATCCGCCCGGCGCGGTCCTGGCCGGTGGCGCCCCAGATCGCGTGCCGGCCGGGGAATTCGGGCAGGCGCAGGGGGCGGATCGACAGAGTCGGGGCTGCCCCCACCAGCAGCAGGGGCGCGGCGAGCAGGCCGCGCCGGCTGAGCGTCATTAGCTGCGGTAGCTGCCGTTGATGTCGATGTAGCCGTGGGTCAGGTCGCAGGTCCACACCGTGGCCTTGCCTTTGCCCAGGCCGATATCGACGCCGATATGCACTTCCTTGCCCTTCATGTGCGCGACCACCGGGGCCTCGTCATAGCCGGGTACCACACCGCCGTCGCGGGCCATCCAGACGCCGCCGACGGCGACGCTGAGCTTGTCGCGGTCGGCCGGCTCGCCGGCCTTGCCGACCGCCATGACGATGCGGCCCCAGTTGGCGTCCTCGCCGGCGATGGCGGTCTTCACCAAAGGCGAGTTGGCGATGGTCATGGCGATGCGCTTGGCCGATTTGGCGTTGACCGCGCCGGCGACGTCGATTCGGATCAGCTTCTGCGCGCCTTCGCCGTCGCGCACCACCTGTAGCGCTAGATCGAGCAGCACCTCGTTCAGGGCGGCGGCGAAGCCCTTCAGATCGGCCGCGCTTTCGACCTTCTTGTGCTTCGCCTTGCCGGTGGCGAACAGCAGCACGGTGTCCGACGTGGAGGTGTCGCTATCGACTGTGGTGGCGTTGAAGCTGCCGGTGACGCCCTTGGACAGCATGGCCTGCAGCATCTCGGCGGGGATCTTGGCGTCGGTGAAGATGAAGCACAGCATGGTCGCCATGTCGGGCGCGATCATGCCGCTGCCCTTGGCGATGCCGTTGATGCGGACTTCCGCGCCGCCAATGGTCGCGGTGCGGGTCACCCCCTTGGGGAAGGTGTCAGTGGTCATGATGCCGCGCGCGGCGGCTTCCCAGGCGCCGGCGTCGAGCTTGCCGTGCAGTTCGGGCAGGGCGGCGACCAGCTTCTCGTGCGGCAGCAATTCGCCAATCACGCCGGTGGAGGACAGGAACACCTGCTTGGTGGGGCAGCCGACCAGCTTGCCCGCGGCAACCGCGGTCAGGCGCGCGGCCTCGGCGCCGGCCTTGCCTGTGAACACGTTGGCATTGCCGGCGTTGATCACCACGGCGCGGGCCTTGCCGCCGGCGAGCGCGGCGCGGCACCAGTCGACCGGGGCGCCGGGGCATTTCGAGGAGGTGAACACGCCGGCCACCGTGGTGCCTGCGGCCAGCTCGGCCATCACCACATCGGTTCGCCCCTTGTAGCGAATCCCGGCCGCGATCGCGCCGAGGCGCACGCCGTCGAGCGGCGGCAGTTCGGGCAGGGGGACGGCAAGGGGAGAGGTGGCAATGGCCATGGGGTGATTTCCTCGTTTCTTATGGCGCAACCGAAACCGGCCACGGGAGGCTCTCCCGTGGCCGGTGGGCCGGTCTCAGAGCTTGGCGGGGGCCGGCGGCGGAGCGGCGCCGTCGGTGGCCTTCAGCGGCGTGCCGTCGGCGTTGAAACGCTCGACCTGCAGGCCGACGCGGGCGGCGGCGAGTTCGGCCTCGATGCCGTCCTGGATCGCCTTGTTACGCATTTCGTCGCGCACCTGCTCGAAGGCAGCGGCGACGGAGGCGCGGCGCTCCTCCAGACGGATGATGTGCCAGCCGTATTGGGTCTTCACCGGGGTTTCGGTGAACTGGCCGGGCTTCAGGCCGAAGGCGGCGTTGGCGAATTCGGGGACCATCTCGCCCTTCTTGAAGAAGCCGAGATCGCCGCCCTGCGCCGCGCCGGGGTCGGTGCTGCGCTGCTTGGCGATGGCGGCGAAGTCGCCACCCTTCTTCAGTTCGGCGATGACCTGCTTGGCCTCAACCTCGGTCGGCACCAGGATGTGGCGCGCATGCACCTCTTCCTCGCCGGGCTTGCCGGCGTAGTCGCGGTCATACTTGGCCTTCAGCGCGGCATCGGTGACCAGCGGGCCGACATCCTTGGAGATCAGCGCGTTCTGCAGCGCCTGTTCGGCGCCGCGCTGCATCTGCAGCGCCACCGCCGGGTCCTTGTCCACGCCCTTCTTCTTGGCCAGCAGCACCAGAGCGCGCTGGTCGACAAGCTGGTCGAGCAGCAGGGTGTAGAGCTGCTCCTGCGGCAGGGAGCGGATCTGTTCCGGCAGGCCGTGCTGGGCCATGGTGATCTCGCTGAGGTGGATCTCCTGGCCGTTGACCTTCGCGACCACGGGGTCGGCGGCGGCCGGGGCTTGCGCGAAGGCGGCGCCTGCGAGGAGGGGCATCGCCGCAGCGAGGGCGAGCGAGAGGCGGGTAATCCGCATAAGGGTGTCCTTTCCGGCGCGGCGGGGAAACTGCCGCGATTGATCGCGCCGTATACCACGGCCCCAGCCCCTGCAACCCCCCCGTTCACCCTGCGTAATTGACCCGGGCACCCCGCGGTCCTATCTGACGGGCTACCCCGCTTCTCCCGGGCTCATGCCCGATCCGGATCATTGCGCATGTTTGCCCGACTCGCTCGTACTCTTTTCGGCTCCGCCAACGACCGCGCGCTGCGCATGTATCAGCGGCGCGTGCCGCGGATCAACGCGCTGGAGCCGGCGATCTCAGCGCTTTCCGACGAGTCGCTGCGCGCCAAAACGGTGGAATTCAGGGAAAAACTGGCCGCCGGCACGGAGCTGGACGATCTTCTGGAAGAGGCCTTCGCCGTGGTGCGCGAGGCCAGCCGGCGCACGCTGGGGCTGCGGCATTTCGACGTGCAGCTGATCGGCGGCATGGTGCTGCATGACGGCAAGATCGCGGAAATGAAGACCGGCGAGGGCAAAACCCTGGTCGCGACTCTGCCGGTCTACCTCAACGCACTCAGCGGCAAGGGCGTTCACATCGTCACCGTGAACGATTATCTGGCCCGCCGCGATGCGGAATGGATGGGGCAGATCTACGGTTTCCTGGGGCTGACCACAGGGGTGATCGTGCATGGGCTGGATGAGGCGGAGCGCCGGGCGGCGTATTTCTCCGACATCACCTATGGCACCAACAACGAATTCGGCTTCGATTATCTGCGCGACAACATGAAGTACCGCCTGGAGGATATGGTCCAGCGCGACTTCAATTACGCTATCGTCGACGAGGTCGACAGCATCCTGGTCGACGAGGCGCGCACGCCGCTGATCATCTCGGGGCCCGCCGAGGACAGCTCGGACCTCTACCGCAAGGTGGACGCGGTGGTGAAGATCCTGGTGCAGGACCCCTCGACCTATGACAAGGACGAGAAATTTCGCACCGTCGCGATGACGGAAACCGGCAGCCAGACCGTCGAGGACATGCTGCGCGCGGCCGGGATCATCGAGGAGGGCAACCTCTACGACATCTTCAATGTCTCGGTGCTGCATCACGTCACCCAGTCCGTGCGGGCGCACACTTTATTCACCCGCGATGTCGATTACATCGTGCGGCAGGACAAGGTGGTGATCATCGACGAGTTCACCGGCCGCATGATGGAGGGCCGGCGCTATTCCGACGGCCTGCACCAGGCGCTGGAGGCCAAGGAGGCGGTGACGGTTCAGCCGGAAAACCAGACCCTGGCCTCGATCACCTTCCAAAACTATTTCCGCACCTATCCGAAGCTGGCCGGCATGACCGGCACGGCGCTGACCGAGGCGGACGAGTTCGCCGAGATCTACAAGCTTGATGTCATCGACATTCCCACCAACGTGCCGGTGATCCGCAAGGACAGCGACGACGAGGTGTATCGTTCGGCGGCCGAGAAATACGAGGCGGTGGCCTTGCTGATCGCCGAGGCGCAGGCGATCAAGCAGCCGGTGCTGGTGGGCACCACCAGCATCGAGAAGAGCGAAGTGCTCTCCGACATCCTGAAAAAGAAGAAGATCCCGCACCAGGTGCTGAACGCGCGCTTCCACGAGCAGGAAGCCACCATCGTCGCCCAGGCCGGCGCGCCGGGCGCGGTGACGATCGCGACCAACATGGCCGGCCGCGGCACCGACATCAAACTCGGCGGCAATGCCGACATGCGCATCCGCCTGGAACTGGCCAACATCACCGACGAGGCCGAACGCACGGCGAAGGCCGAGGCGATCAAGGCGCAGGTCGCGATCTGGCACGAGGACGTCAAGCGCGCCGGCGGCCTGCTGGTGGTGGGCACCGAGCGGCATGAAAGCCGGCGCATCGACAACCAGTTGCGCGGCCGTTCCGGCCGCCAAGGCGATCCGGGGGCGAGCCGATTCTTCCTGTCGCTGGAAGACGATTTGATGCGCATCTTCGGCTCCGACCGGATGGGCGGGATGCTGCAGCGCCTGGGCCTGAAGGATGGCGAGGCGATCGTGCATCCCTGGATCAACAAGGCGCTGGAAAAGGCGCAGATGAAGGTCGAGGCGCGCAACTTCGACACCCGCAAGAACGTGCTGCGCTACGACGACGTGATGAACAACCAGCGCCGCGAAGTCTACGCGCAGCGCCGGGAATACATGGACGCCGCCGACGTGGCCGAGACCATCGCCGACATGCGCGGCGAGATGATCTCCAACGCCGTCAACCGCCGCATCCCCGAAAAGGCCTATGCCGAGCAGTGGCAGACCGCCGAGCTGGCCGGCGATATGCGCCGGCTGCTGGGGCTGGACCTGCCGATTTCCGAGTGGGCGCACGAGGAAGGCATCGACGAGAACGGGCTGCGCGAGCGCATCGAGCGTGCGGCGGACGCGCATATGGCGGCCAAGGCGGCGAATGTCGGGCCGGAGATGATGCGCTATGTCGAGAAGAACCTGCTGCTGCAGATCCTCGATCAGGTGTGGAAGGAACATCTGCTGGCGCTCGACCATCTGCGCCAGGGCATCGGCTTGCGCGCCTATGGCCAGCGCGATCCGCTGAACGAGTACAAGACCGAAGCCTTCGCCATGTTCAACGCCATGCTGGACGAGCTGAAAGAGCGCGTCACCATGGTGTTGTGCAACATCGTGCTGCAACAGGAGGCCCCGGCGCCACAGATGCTGCCGCCACAGGGGCTGATCGAGAGCCATCCGGAGCCGGTCTCCGAGGGTGACGGCTACATGCAGATGGGCGCCGCCGAGGTGGAGACCACGCTGCTGGCGCCGATCCGCCGCGAAGCGGTGGACCCGAACGACCCGGCGACCTGGAAGCATATCCCGCGCAACGCGGCCTGCCCGTGCGGGTCTGGCAAGAAATTTAAACACTGTCACGGCCGGAATATTTAGAAGGCGCAGAAAATTATTGATTCATTTTTTTCCAAAATTCTCACGCGATGCCACCAATACATTATTTGCTCAGGCGCTGCGTGAGACTGGCGCCGAGCATCGCATATTCGCGGATCGCATATCGTTCAATTATCGCTCGACAGTGGAACTTCTGTTTGTTTGCCTACCCAACCTCATCCGGTTCAGTCTGGTAAGCGGCTGGCGCTCGCTCGTTGTGGCACGCCCTGCGCCGGACGCGGTTGTGCTGAGTTCGGATATCGAGGCGTTGATTTTTGTAGCAATCCGCTTCCTGAGCCGTAGGCAAAGGGTGCGGATCGTCTTCTCGCCATTCATTTTTACCACACGCGGGCGGAAATGGCTCGATGCAGCCCGCCGCGCCTACTACGCCTTTGTGTTGGGCAAGATCGATATCGCTATCGTTCATTCTCGGGCTGAAGTTGGGCGCTACGACTGTGTTTTTCCGCGGGCGCGCGCCCGATTTGTTTTTGTGCCCTTCGGCCTGAATATCAATCCGCGTGCCGCTGTTCTGGCTGAGGCGAAGGCGCAGCCACCGCATGCGCGTATCGTGGTGGTATCGGCGGGCAAATCAGGCCGCGACTACGGTACGCTGTTCAAAGCCGTCGAGGGGCTCGATGTCGAGACGCGCGTCGTCTGCGATTTCGCGCCGGCGATACCACCGGTACCGCCGGGTGCGCGCGTGACGGTGCTCGGCGATTGCCACGAAAGGGCTTACTTCGATGAACTCGCCCGATCCGATCTGGTCGTTGTTCCCCTTGCGGTGGAGGACATATCAGCCGGTCAGATGGTCCTGATTCAGAGCAAAGCACTGGGACGACCTACGATTGTGACGGATACCCCGACCATCCGCGACTATGTGACGGACGGTGTTGACGCGCTGTTGGTTCCGCTCGGCGAAGCCAATGCGATGCGGGCGGCGATCGAGCGATTGGCTGGTGACGCGGAGCTCCGGGCTCGTCTGGGCGAAGCGGCGATGGCGAGCTACGAGCGCGATTACGGAACCCGAGGTTTCATGTCCAACCTCGTTGCCGCGATTGGTTGAACCACCGGGCGCAGTGATCTCAGCGGACGGGAGGCAATATCAGAGAATAACCCGTGCCGAGAGAGGCACGGACCACATCCGGTCTCATATTCAGTCGGGCAACTTTGTCTGATCAAACGATTCCGCTTGATCAGGCATCTCCTTAGCCGGGCAAGCCACCATCGCCTGCGGCGGCATGCTCGAACGTCAGCGTGAATACTGCCCCTTCGCTGCCATTGCGCACGGAAATGCTGCCGTCCATCGCGCACATGGCCGTGCGGGCGATCGACAAGCCGAGCCCGGTGCCGTTGGCTTTGCCCTTGGTGGTGAAGAACGGGGCAAACACCCGATCGAGCATGTCTGGCGGAATGCCGCCGGCGTTGTCGCTGACGCGCACCATAACCTTGCCGGCCGCCTCGGCTGCGTCGATGTTGATCCGCCTGTCGGAAACATGGGACGTGCGCAGCGCATCGCGGGCATTGCCGATCAGGTTCAGCAGCACCTGTTCGATCCGGGTGGGCTCGCCAAGGACGGCCGGGAGATCGTCGGGCAGGGTGACCTGGAGCGCCTCGCCGGCGGAGCCGAGGCTGCCGGAAGTGATCTCGGTCACGACGGCGAGGGCACCGGCGAGCCTGACCGGGGCGTTGTGGGCGGCGATCGGGCGGGAGAATTCACGCAGGTTGTCGATGATCTGCGCGGCGCGCTGCGCCTGATCGGCGATGCAGCGGCAGGATTTCAGGACGGTTTGGGTGTCCGGTGCGGCGGCGGTTGGCCTTGATCCCCAACACCTCGGCGGACATCGAGATCGTCGACAGCGGCTGGTTGAGTTCGTGCGCCAAACCGGCAGCCATTTCACCGAGTGTCGCGATGCGACCGGCATGGGCGAGCTGGGCCATTTGCGCGCGCCCCTCGGTCACATCAGTCCAGATCGCCAGGATCTCGGCGTTACCTTTGGCGCGAGGATTGGTGCGAGATCTGGCTTGAACCAACCGCATCCCGCCACTGGGATGACGTTAGGAGATTTCCGCGACAGAGGTGCCATCGGTCAGCGCGAGGTTCATGGTCGCATGAACCCGCTTCAGATACTCGGGCAGGACGACGACATAGTGTTCGCGGGCATAGAATTGCTCTGCCGTGTAGCCGAACATCGGTGCAGCGCAGGCGAGGTGTAGAACGAGCGCCAGGTGCCACCCGGCTCGACGCGCAGCCGCTGCACGCCGCCGGGCAGCTCATCAATCGGGATCTCAAGGTCGCGGTCAAGCTCCTGTAACTTCTGCTCAGCCTCGTGGCGTTCGGTGGTGTTGCGATTGACCGAGACCCAGTGGGTGAACCAGCCGGTGGAATCGGCCACCGGGGCAATGCTGATCTCGTTCCAGAACCGGGTGCCGTCCTTGCGGTAGTCCACCATCTCCCGGCGGACCGGCTTCCTGTCGCCGAGCTCCGCGCGGATGGCACCGCGCCCGGCCAGGGTGGTCGCCTCGGCCTGCAGGATGCGCGGGGTCTGGCCGATTAGTTCCTCGACCGTGTAGCCGTATTCGCGGGTACAGCCGGGGTTGGCGTGGACGATGCGCGGTCCAGGCAGGTCAACCGGTTCGGCTTCGGTGATCATGAACGGGGCCGGACAGACTTCGATCGCGTGCAGCAGTATTGTGGCGTGATTGTGGTCGCGGACCCGCCGCAGCATCGTCCGCACGACCGGGGCGACGCACTGAAGCAGCACAATGGCGTCGTCAATATCGTCCGGCAAGGTGATGAAGGCGTCTGAGATCGCATGCCGGACATGGCTGAATTCCATCGGTATGGCGATATGGAGTTTAATACCAATTCCCGTTGATTACGACCCATGCGCCCATTGGCGCAGCCCGATAGACCTGATGGGCCAGGGCTGATCGACAAGGCGGTTCCAATGATGGCAACAGTGATCGACGATGTTGTCGTGGTCCTGGAACACCCTATTGGAGAGCCAGTTGTCGCGCATGAACTGCCAGATGTTTTCCATCACGTTCAACTCGGGGCATTTCGGCCGCAGCGGCAGCAGGGTGATGTTGTCCGGCACGGTGACGTCGCCGGAGAGACGCCATCCGGCCTGATCGAGCAACAGGATGGCGTGCCTGCCTTCACTTACCGTGGTGCTGATCTCGGCCAGATGCAGATTCATCGCCGCGGTGTTGCAGAAGGGCAGGACCAATGCGGCGCCCTTGCCTTCCTGCGGGCAGACGGCGCCGAAGATATAGGTTGATGCGTAGCGCTGGTCTTGCGGCGCGGACGGCCTGGTGCCGCGTCGCGCCCAGCGGCGGGTGATGCCGTTCTTCTGGCCCACCCTGGCTTCGTCGGCGAACCAGATCTCTATTGCGTCGAGGGCGAGGCCCTGGTCGCGCGCGATGCCTGCCAGCGTCGCGGGGAAGTTTTGTTGAACGCCTCGATGGCGCCTTCGGCCTGGGCGTGATGCTTCGGCCGTGCCGAGAGCTTGCGGTAGCCGATGGCGCGTAGCTCGCGGCTCAAAGTCTGCATCGAGACCGAAACGCCGAACTCCTCCCACAGCCATTGGCCCAGATCACACAGACGCCAGCGCACCACGCCGTGGATTGCCGGGATCGGGCCGCGGTCGATCTGCGCTGCCAGCGCCCGGCGGTGCGCGTCGGTGAGCCGCGGCGCAGGGCGAGGCGCCTTGCGGTCGATCAGTCCGTCCGCCCCTTCCGCGTTGAAGCGCAGCACCCAGTCCCTCACGATCTGCAGGGTGACGTTACCCAATCGCGCGGCCTCCGAGCGCGTGCCGCCATCGTAGATCGCGGCCAGCGCCAGCAGACGGCGAGCCTGGGTCGCGTCTTTGCTCCGACGCGCCAAGTGGCGAAGCTGCGAAGCGATGAAGTCCATACGCAGGGCGATGGCGCGAGCCATGGTGAGCCTCCGATGCTCACCAGCTTGAATCACATCACCGCCGCGTCGCGGAATCCCCCTTGTCAGTCAAATGCCATGGGAACTGGTATAAGAGGTAGCTGCTGCGCTGCGAGTTGAGGATGCGGAGTTCGACGATGCCGGCGCCGGTCCCCAAGTCACGGTCACGATTGTTATTGCGCTGGTTGCACCGGGTCACGCGGCGCTCGTTGTGGCCGGAGCCGTTCTGCTTGCCAGCGTCGAGCCGCATCACGCATTCGGCGCCATAGCCGTAAGCGTCCGGCCTTGGCCGTGTAGCGGCGCCGGTGGCACGTAACGATATTGCTGATCTGTGGAGCCTCTTTCTGGTCTCCAGAAGGAGGCGACTTTGTCCGACATAGACATCCTTGGGCCAAC
>CAIRTN010000322.1 GCA_903881515.1 uncultured Rhodospirillales bacterium
GCTGTTCGGCCAGTCCGGCGCCGGCAAATCCAGCATCCTGCAAGCCGTCGCCGGCCTGCTCCGCGCCCAGGGCCGCGTCATCCTGCACGACACCGTGCTGCAAGACCGCGATATCTGGATCAAACCCGAACACCGCCGCCTCGGCGTGGTGTTTCAGGACGCCCGGCTATTTCCCCACATGCGCGTCGCCGGAAACCTCCGCTACGGCCTGAAACGCGCCCAAGCCGCCACCATCGGCTTTGACGAAGTGGTCGCCCTGCTCGGCCTCGACCCCCTGCTGGCCCGCTGGCCCGCCCGCCTCTCCGGCGGCGAGAAACAGCGCGTCGCCATCGGCCGCGCCTTGCTGGCGCAACCCCGCATGCTGCTGATGGACGAACCCCTCGCCAGCCTCGACGCCGCCCGCAAGGCCGAAATCCTGCCCTATCTCGGCCGCCTCAAGGCGCAACTCGGCATCCCCATCCTCTACGTCACCCACGCGCTCGACGAAGTCGCCCGCCTCGCCGATCACCTGGTGCTGATCCGCGCCGGCCGCGTCCTCGCCGAAGGCGACGTCGCCACCCTCACCGCCCGCGCCGATTTGCCCCTGGCCCTACGCGAAGATGCCGGCTCGGTGCTGTCCTGCGTCATCGCCGAACACCTCCCCGCCCGCGGCCTCTCCCGCCTCACCCTCGGCCCCGACACCCTCTTTGTCCCCCTGGTCAACGCCCCGATCGGCACCGCCCTCCGGGTCCGTGTCCGCGCCCGCGAAGTCATCCTCGCCCGCGGCGCCATCGGCGAAACCTCCGTCCACAACGTGCTCACCGGCACCATCCGCGCCATCCGCATCGAACAGAACGCCGCCCTGGTCGAAATCGCCCTCCAAGCCGGCACCCTGCTCGCCCGCGTCACCCGCGACGCCGTCGACCGCCTCACCCTCGCCCCAGGCACCCCGGTCCAGGCCATGGTAAAATCCGTCAGCGCCGACGTTC
The DNA here is from genome assembly GCA_903881515.1 of uncultured Rhodospirillales bacterium. Taxonomy (GTDB): domain Bacteria; phylum Pseudomonadota; class Alphaproteobacteria; order Acetobacterales; family Acetobacteraceae; genus CAIRTN01. The sequence goes on from CAIRTN010000322.1 coordinate 969, forward strand.
TGACCTAGCTAACCCGCATCCAGAAAAAAATCACAAAAAGCCTATTTTTTCCCTTGCAATTCATCTAACGAAACCCCATAACGTTAAAATGAACGCATGGGCCCGCCTCCTCACCTCGCTGCACGGAACGCTCGCCACAACTGCGTCCACAATCCTGCTTTGGCTGCATTTCCGCCGTCTCCTCACGGCGCTCGATCAAATGTTCACCGCCTGGCGCGCCGGCGAACTCCCGCCCCCACCGCCACCGCCCGAACCAGCATCACCGCGCACCGCCCCCAAACCGCGTGCCGTCAGCACCCTCACGCCCAAAATCCGCCCAATCCGCCGCAGGCCCGTAATGCGCCCGGCTCCCATCCGCGCAGCGCGCCCCGCGCGCCCGGAACCCCGGCCAGTGCCCAGCACCGCCGAATCTCACCCACGCGCCCCCCGCGCGCTCCCAAAGCCACAATCCAAAAATTGCGACATTTTAGGTCGAACGCGGACTCACGCCCTTATTGTTCCGTTTTCGTAACTAACTCAGGCCCGGATGAGATCAATCAACTGATACATCCCGCCAAAATACGTCCGCCGCTTCACGCTGCGCGTCCCCTCGGCCGGCGGCAGACAGATCCGCTCATCATTGCGCCAAAGATCCGGCGCGAACGGCTCCAGCACCGTCAACACCGGCAACCACAGATACCGCAACGGATGCCATGCCTTGGGCCGGGAAAAATCAACAATCACGATCTGCCCCCCCGGCTTCACCACCCGCTGCGCCTCCGCCAGCGTCGCCCGGCGCACATCGGCCGGCTGCTCATGCAACAGGAAGAACAGCAGCACCCGATCATACGTCGCATCGGGAATATCCATCGCCGAGGAATCCTGCTGCAACAGGCTCACCGGCGCATCCGCCGGCAGCTTGGCCCGCAAATTGGCCAGCTGCACCGGCAGAATATCCAGCACATCCAAGGTCCCGCCCGACTGCGCAATTCGCTGCGACAGCAGCCGGGTTAACTCGCCATAAACGCACGCAATCTGCAAACTCCGCCCCGGCAGCTTCTGCCCCAACGCCGCCATCGCCGCATCGATCAACCGCCGGTAATTCCCCCACAGGATCAGATCCACCAGCCAGGGCCGCTCGAACACCTTCGGCGCGCTCGGATGCACATAGGCCCACCAATAGTGCTGGTGCAGATAGCTCGGGATCGGTGGCGGTGCGGCCGTGGTGGTACGGACGATTTCCTCCCCTTTCGGGCGGGGAGGCAGGACAAAAGCGTCAGCGTTCATGATCGGCCATCCAACGTGTCCACGTCCGCGATATCGCGACCGTGCAATGGTTCACCCCAGGAAACGACCGCATTGCAGCCGTTGGTGTCAAACCATTTGTGCACGCTCGGCGTCTCTGTGCGCTCGCGCATTGACGTGTATCAAGGGTTTACGGTCAGGCGAGATTGCGCAGCAACGCCGCCTCGAAATCCTTCGTCGCCGCCTTGCCGCCCAGATCGGCGGTGCGAACCTGATCGACCAGCAACGTCTTTTCCACCGCCCCTTGCAGCCGCGTGGCCAGATCCTGCCGCCCGACATGCTGCAACATCAGCACCGTGGCCAACAGCAGCGCCGACGGATTGGCAATCCCCTTGCCGGCAATATCCGGCGCCGACCCATGCACCGCCTCAAAGATCGCCGCATTCGCCCCGATATTCGCCCCCGGCGCCAGGCCGAGTCCCCCCACCAGCCCGGCAGCAAGGTCCGACAGAATGTCGCCGAACAGATTGGTCGTCACGATGATGTCGAACTTCTCCGGCGTCATCACCATCTGCATCGCACATGCATCGACGATCCGGTCATCAATCGTCAGCCGGTCGGCATACTCCGGCGCCATCTGCTGCGCGGTCTCCAGGAACACCCCGGTCAGCGCCTTCAGCACATTGGCCTTATGCACCACCGTCACCCGCTTGCGCCCGTTCTTCACTGCGTATTCAAACGCATAGCGCAGAATCCGCCGCGCCCCATCGCGGGTATTCACCCCCGACGACAACGCAACGGCATGCGGATCGTCTCCAATCGGGATGTAATGCTCGAACGCGACATAAAGCCCTTCCAGATTCTCCCGGAAGATCACCATGTCGACATTCTCGAACCGCCCGCCAGGGATCAGTGTCCGCGCCGGGCGGACATTGGCGTACAGCCCGAATTCCTCGCGCAACCGAACATTGATCGAGCGAAACCCGCCGCCCACCGGCGTAGTCAAAGGCGCCTTCAGCGCCAGGCGGGTCCGGCGGATCGAAGCCAAAGTCGCCTGCGGCAATGGATCGGCATCATGGCGAATCGCCTCCAGCCCGGCGCGCTGCTCATCCCACACAAACGGACTGCCGAGCGCCTCAAGCGCGGTGATCACAACGTCCATGATCTCCGGGCCAATGCCGTCGCCGCGGATAAGGGTGGCTTCGATCTGAGCGGGGCTGGACATCGTCGGGGGCTCCTTTGTGCGTTGCAGCACGGCGTAGTCGTGCGTGGTCGGCAATTCAATGCACAGCGTGGTGACAAAGCTGCAGAATGTCGTCAGCAACGTGATCAAAGACACAGCGAACGGTTGACCTGCGCTGGCCGCCATGGCCTGCTCAGCCAGAACCAAGGGAAAATATGAACGTGATCAAACTGGCATTTGCGGTTGTTCCTGTGCTTGCCGTGCTGTTGGGCGCGGCGCCGGCTGCGCTCGCGCAGCCCGCGATTGCCCCACCGGCGGATATTGCCGCGCGCAAGCAGCTGAACATCGCGCTGTTCGCGGCGTTTCCACCGATGGCGTACAAGAATGTCGAAACCAACGAGCTGATCGGCATCGACGTCGATCTGGCCAACTACCTCGGCAAGGCCTTCGGCATCGCGGTGGCCTGGCAGGAGACCGGCTACGAAGCCGCGGTGAACTCCCTGACAACAGGGCGCGTAGACATGGCGTTTAGCCTGTTCGACGAACCCGCGGCGGCGGACAAGCTGGACTACGTGCCGTATCTCAGCTCGGGGATGCTGCCCTACACGCTCGCCGCCCATGCCCCGATCGCCACCGCGCTCGATCTGTGCGGGCTGACGGTTGGCGCAAATCGCCGCAACGGATTCGATGCCGCCGTGCGCAAATGGAGCGATGCCAACTGCCTACCGGCCGGTCGCAAGGCGATCACGGTGTCAGAAGCCGACGGCACGCCGGCGGCACGGTTGCAACTGAAGCAGGGCCGCGTCGATGCCATCGTACAAAGCAGCGAATCTGTGCCCTACACGATGGCCCAGGAGAAGGGCGTGTATGTGAAGATTGGCAAGGCCTGGACCTCGCAGATGATCGTGATCGCGTTCCCCAAGCGCTCCGCCGCCCTGCGCGATGCGGTGACCGCGGCAATGAAAGCTGCCGTGGCCGACGGCTCCTATGCCAAGGCGCTGGCCAAGCACGGGCTGGAGGATAATTCCCTGGCCGACGAAATCGTCAGGCACTGACATGCCGAAAGCCACGCTGGATTGGGGCGCGCTGTATTACGAGGAGGCCGGGCGTGGCGACCCGGTCTTGCTGATCTCCGGCCTGAACGGTCTGGCCGCGCCCTGGCAGTCGATCGTGCCGGGGCTGGCCGAGCGGTTCCGGGTGATCACGCATGATCATCGCGGGCTCGGCCGCAGCGATGCCTGGGATGGCGATTACAGCGTCGATCAGATCGCAGCCGATGTGCTGGGTCTGATGGATGCGCTCGGCATCGCGCGCGCCCATATCGTCGGCCATTCGCTGGGCGGCGCGGTGGCGCAGGCACTGGCCGCCGACCACCCCAACTGCGTCGGCGCCGTGGTGATCTACGCAAGCTGGCCGGGCAAGGATGCCTATTTCGACCGCACCATGCTGATGCGCCGCGACGTGCTGGTGCATCAGGGGGTGGAGGCGTTTCTGCGCACCGGGCCGCTCGGCGTCTATCCCCCTCTTTGGGTGCTGCAGAACGATGCGGCTCTGACGGCGGGATTGCCGGGCGCGGTCGCGGCCTTTCCGGGCGTGCCGAAGATGCTGGCGCGGATGCAGGCCTGCCTGGATCACGATCGGCGGGACTCACTCGGCCGGATCACCGCGCCGGTCCTAGTGCTGGGGCTCGAGGACGATGTCAGCACACCGGCCTACAGTTCCCGCGAGATCGCGGCGGCGATTCCTGGTGCAGCGCTGGAAGTGTTGGCCTATGGCGGACATAACGCGCATGTGGTGTCCCCCGCCGCGGTGCGCGATTGCCTGCTGCTCTTCCTTAGTTCGCCCGCGGCGGCACAGGCGCTGGAATTGGGCTAGCCGCCGAGGAACCGCAGCAGCGCCGCCGAGACCGCAGCGGGCTGCTCCTGCTGCACCCAATGGCCGGCGCCGTCGATCAGGTCGCAGGTGTGCATGTCGGTGCAGGTGGTGCCCTGCATGCGGGTCAGGGTGCCGGGGGTTTGGTGGATGCCCCAGTCCTGGGCGCCGGCGATGAAGGCGCTGGGTACGTCGATGGTGCGGCCGGCGAACAGGCGGAGGTCGGCGTTGCGGCCTTCGCTGCGGCAGCGGTACCAGTTCAGGCCACCCTGGAAGCCGGTGCGACCGAAGGCGTTGCTGTAGACGCGGAGTTCCTCGTCGGGCAGCCAGGCGCAGGCGTCGATCTCAGCAGCGCTGGGCATTTCCGCGGCGACGGTTTCGGCCATCGTCTGGCCGGCATCCATGATGTAGTAGGTCGGCAAATGGGCGAGGGCTTCGGCGGTCCAACTGCCGAGGTCGTGCGGCGTGTTGCCGGGCCAGTCCGCGCTTTTGTGGTGGTAATAGGCGCGCAGGAACGCGTGCAGGCCCTGCGGCGGGGCCCACATTTCGGCGTTGGCGGGGCGGGTGGAATAGTACCACTGGTAGTGCTTGCGCGGGCGGCCGAGCGCCAGCAGGTCGGCGTGGATCGGGTCGGCTGGGGGGGTGCTGAGGCCGGGGGCGCCGCCGAACGGGGCGCTCATCAGCACCATGGCGGGGAAGATGTCAGGCCGGCTGAGGGCCGCCCAGGCGGCGACGGAGGCACCGAAATCGTGGCCGACTACGGCCTTGACGCGCGGGATGCCGAGGGCAGCGAGCAAAGCGAGCTGGTCGATCACCAGGTTGGACAGGCGGAAGCTGTTGACGTCGCCGTCGTAGCGGGCGTCCCAGCCGGTGGTTTCGCCGTAGCCGCGCTGATCGGGGGCGATGACGTAATAGCCGGCCTGGGCCAGGGCCGGCATCACTCTGCGCCAGCTATAGGCGAGTTCGGGGAAGCCGTGCAGCAGCAGCAGGCAGGGGTTGGCCGGGTCGCCGGCGCTGAGCATGTGCATGGTCAGGCCGTTGATGCCGGGCACCATGCGCGCGGCGATGCCGGCGGGCAGGTCGGCCCGGATCATGGCGCGAGCAAAGCTGCTTGCAGCGCCAGCCAGCTTTCGCGGTCGGGCGTGCAGATCAGGCCGCCGTTCAGGGTGTTGACGGTGTAGGGCGAGCCGTCGAAGCGGGCGGAGTAGCCGCCGGCTTCCCGATGCAGCAGCCAGCCGGCGGCGTGATCCCAGGGCATCAGCTTACCGTAGAGCAGATAATGGCAGTGCCCGGCGGCGAGCAGGCGGTATTCGTGGGCGGCGCAGCGATAGGCGAAGCTGGCGGCCACACGGTCCAGCCGGTGCTGGATGCGGGTGCGTTCGGGTTCCGGCAGGAAGCGCCAGCTGGCGCCGCCGGCCATGTCGGCGACCGGCACCGGGGCGGCGACGCGCATGTCACGGGTGCGGCCGTCCTTGGACTCGGTCCAGGCCCCCTCCCCGCGCAAGGCCAAAGCGACGTCGCCGCCGATCGGGTCGAGGATGACGCCGCCGATGATCTCGCCGCGGCGGACGATCGCGGCCATCACGCCGAACAGTGTGAGGCCGGAGGCGAAGTTGGCGGTGCCGTCGACCGGATCGACGACGAAGGCGAGATCGGCGCCGGCGATGGTGTCGAGCAAGCGCGGGTCAGCCGCGGTGGCTTCCTCGCCGACGACCAGGCAACCGGGGAAGCGGGCCTGCAATTCAGCGGTGATGCGGCGCTCGGCGGCCTCGTCGGCCTCGGTGACCAGATCGAGCGGGCCGGTCTTGGCGCGGATGTCGCCAGCTTCCAGCCGGCGGAACCGGGGTAGGATGTCGATGGCGGCGGCTTCGGAGAGGATTTCGACAACAGCGCCCAGATCGGCGCGGGCGAATGCGCCCATCAATGCACCATGCTTTCAAATTTTGCCCGGTCGGCCGGGAGCAGCCGCACCGTGAGCCGGATGGAGGCTTCGCCGTCTTCACGGCCGATGACTTCACCGTGCTGGTAGAGCCAGGCGATTTTCTGCCCGTCCTCGGGCGCGAGGTCGTAGTCGGAGACCAGCATGCCGGCGGCCACGCGCTGATCGATCATGGATTTCAGCTCGCTGAGCCCCTCGCCCGTAATGGCGGAGACGGCGATGCTGCCGGTGCGGATTTCGACGTGATCGACGCCGCCCATCAGGTCGGCCTTGTTCAGCACCTCGATGGTGCGGCGCGGCCAGGATTCGTCGATGGTCTCATCCTTCACCATGCCGTCGAGCACGGCGATGACGTCGGAGCGCTGGGCGGTGCTGTCAGGGTGCGCGGCGTCGCGGACGTGCAGGATGACGTCGGCCTCGGACACCTCCTCGAGCGTGGCGCGGAAGGCAGCGACCAGTTCGGTGGGCAGTTCGGAGATGAAGCCCACGGTGTCGGACAGGATGACCTGCCGGCCGGAGGGCAGGCGCAGGCCGCGCATCGTCGGGTCCAGCGTGGCGAACAACTGGTCCTTCGCCATCACCGCGGCGCCGGTGAGCCCGTTGAACAGGGTGGATTTGCCGGCGTTGGTGTAGCCGACCAGGGCGACGACGGGATAGGGCACCCGCTTGCGGGCGCCGCGATGCAGGCTGCGGGTGCGGCGGACCTGCTCGAGTTCCTTTTTCAGCCGCACGATGCGATCGCCGATCAGCCGCCGGTCGGCCTCGATCTGGGTTTCGCCGGGGCCGCCGAGGAAGCCGAAGCCGCCGCGCTGACGCTCAAGATGGGTCCAGGAGCGGACCAGGCGGGAGCGCTGATAATCGAGATGGGCGAGTTCGACCTGCAGGATGCCTTCGCGGGTGCGGGCGCGGGCGCCGAAAATGTCCAGGATCAGGCCGGTGCGGTCGATGACCTTGCAGCCCCAGGCCTTTTCCAGGTTGCGCTGCTGCACCGGGGAAAGCTGGGCGTCGACAATGACGACGCCGACCTCGTTTTCCTCGAGCAGGGTTTTCTGCATCGCGACCTGGCCCTCGCCGAGCAGCATCGACGGCCGGCGGGCGCGCAGCGGTAGGATGGCGGTGTGCACCACGACGAGGCCGATAGAGGCCGTCAGGCCGACGGCTTCGGCGAGTCGCGCATCGGCGGCGCGGCCGGTTTCGAGGCGGGTGTCGGGCTTTTCCCAGGGGAGAATGACCGCCGCGCGCTGCGCGGCGGCCATCCCGGAGTCAGTACCCAAGGCGGTCAGCCATCCACACCTCGCGACGGCAGCGTCAGCGTGGAGCCGGTGACGGCCACGGCGGCGGTACCTTCCGGCTTCGGGCCGTCGAACAACTGGATCGGCGCACCCGGCATGACCGTGCTGATCGCATGCTTGTAGACAAGCTGCGTATGCCCGTCGCGGCGCAGAAGCACCGAGAAATTGTCAAACCAAGTGATGATGCCCTGCAACTTGACGCCATTCACCAGGAACACAGTCACCGGTGTTTTCGCCTTGCGGACATGATTCAGGAACACGTCCTGAACATTTTGGGACTTCTCTGTCGCCATAGTTGATATCCTTGTCTTATTGATTTTGTTCTTACATCAAACACCCAGCCTTATGGCCAGTGCGTCCGCCGTCACGAAATGCAGATGGGGATCCGCAGCGCGCTTCGCCAGTTCGGCGATACCGCCATCATGTGCGGCATCGCCCAACAGAACGGCGGTCACGCCCGCAGCCTTCGCCGCAAGCATGTCCACCGCCGTATCACCAATATACCATATGGCGGGCGACGGCTTCAGCCCGAGACGCTCAAGCGCATACCAGATCGGCGCCGGATCGGGTTTGGCGGCGGCGGCATCGTCGGCGCCAACCATCACGCCGAAGTGCGGTTCCCAGCCGAGATGCGCGACCTCGCGGCGCAACGGCGCGCCCTCCTTGTTGGAAACCACCGCCTGAGGGCCGGGGTATGCCGCGAGGATCGGCGCGACACCCGGCAATGGCGCGAGATGGGCAAGCTGCATCGCGCGGTGATGGGCGCGGAAGCTGCCGACCGCGGTGCGCCAGTTGGCCCCGAACAGCGGCGGGAAACTCTCCTGCATCGACCCCCGCACCCGCGCGCGGGTCTCCTCCTGCGACCAGGCGGGCAGGCCGTGCTCGGCGAAGGTGGCGTTCAACGCGGCCTGGATACCGCCCCAGGCGTCGACGAGAGTGTTGTCCCAGTCCCAGAGGAGTGCTTCGGGTGGCATTTTTGGTCCTTGTCCTCGCCTGGGGGGAGTTTGGATCAGGTTAGGGAGGCAAGGCCAGGGGCTCCGCCCCTGGCCCCCCTTTTACCGAACTTATGAACGTGTCGAGAGCTGAGGGTTCGCTTTGGCGGGATTCCTTGGGTTTTGGCGGTGGGGCTGCGGCGGTGAGCATGGATTTGAGGTCGCCCACGAGTTCAACTCTGGGTGGCCCGCCGTCGGTTTCGGGTGGGGTGATGATGATGCGGTCGATGAGTTGGCGGGCGGTTTCCAGGGCTTCGGGGTCGGTTCCCTTGGTCAGGGCGACCTGCAATTCGGCGATCTTGCGGCAATAGGCCTCGGCGATGCCGGGCATGAGGGGCGGTGCATTTTGGTGTGCTGCTGCGATTTCAGTGGGGATGCGGGCGAGCTCGGATTCGAGGGCGTCGATGCGTTGGAGCAGGCTGGGGCGGGTGCCTTCACGCGCCACGGCTTCGGCGAACGGCAGGGTTTCGAGGCCGTTCCGTGTCGACCATCGCCA
>CAIRTN010000323.1 GCA_903881515.1 uncultured Rhodospirillales bacterium
CGGAGCGGAGCGGCCGTCTGGCCGTGAGCACCGGAGCGCAGCAGATCGCCGTCGGATGACCGCCGGAGTAGAATTGTCAGGCGGTCTCCTCATTGCGCCATCAGCACCGCGACATCCGCCCCCGCCAGCACCCGCTGCGTGAACCCGCCGAACACCACCTCACGCAACCGGCTATGGCTGTAGCCGCCCATCACCACCACCCCGGCGCCCAGCGCCTTCGCCTCGGCCAGCAGCACCTCCACCGCCGGACGCCCCTCGCGCTTCACCACCTGCACCACGGTGTTCGGGTTGTGCCATTTCAGCGACCGCTGCAGCCGCACCGCATTCTCCTGCGGGCTCTCCGCGGCCTCGACCACCCCCATGATCACCACCCGCTCCGCCTTGTCGATCAGCGGCAGCGCCGTATTCACCGCGCGCGCCGCCTCCGGCGTGTCCTTCCAGGCGATCACCACCGTGCCCGGAAACGCCGCCGGCGCCACCTGCGGCACGATCAGGATCGGCTTGCCGGTATCCATCAGCGCCGCCTCTAGCACCTCGCCACCGCTGCCCTGCCCGTCCACCGCGCGCCCGACCACCACCAGATCGGCGAACCGGCCATATTCCGAAATCCACTGCGCCTCCGGCCCGCTCTCCACCACAAGTTCGGCGCTCACCTGGCCCTGCGCCGGGTCGTTGGCGATGCCTTCGCGCGCACACAGCGCCCCGAACGCCTCCCAAACCCGGGTCTCCGTCGCCTTCGCCTCGCCCTCCAGCCGGTCCACCACTTCCTGCACCGCGCCGCCGCCACCCATGCCGCCAGCCGTCATCGCCAGCAGCGTTTCCGTCACATCCACCCGCACATGCAGGAACTCCAGATGCGCGCCCGAAAGCCGCGCCACCCGCACCGCGGCGTCAAACACCGCGGCATCGCAGGCCGTTCCAGTCGCCGGTACCAGGATATGTCTGTACATCGTCGATCTCCTTGAATTCGGTGTACTCTAAACCAAGCCGGGCCCAGAAGGGTGATCTGGATCAATGCAAATCCCCCCCCTCCGGCGCCAGATCGTTCGTATCACAGCGTTAAGGAAAACCCGCGATGAACGCACAGGACATCATGACTCGTGACGTCGTCACGGTCACCCCTGACACCCCGGTTCCCGCCATCGTCCGCCTGCTGCTCGCCCGCGGCATCAGCGGTGTGCCGGTGGTCGATGCCGAACAAAAGGTCGTCGGCCTGGTCTCCGAAGGCGATCTGCTGCGCCGCGCCGAGCTCGGCACCGAGAAGCGCCGCGGCTCCTGGCTGTCCTTCTTCACCGGCTCCTCCACCCTGGCCAGCGACTTCGTGCGCGCCCACGGCACGCTGGCCTCCGATGTGATGACCCGCAACGTCATCTGCATCGACGTCGCCACCCCGCTGCCCGAGATCGCCGACCTGATGGAGGAAAAGAAGATCAAGCGCGTGCCCGTGCTCGACAACGGCCGCCTCGTCGGCCTGGTCAGCCGCGCCAACCTGCTGCGCGCTTTCGCCTCCCGCCTGGAAACCGCCGACGCCACCGCGCCGGCCACCGACGCCGCCATCCGCGAACGCCTGCTCGATGCCCTCGCGCACCAATCCTGGTCCCGCCGCACTGAGAACAGCGTCGTCGTCACCCACGGCGTCGTGCATCTCTGGGGCCTCGTCGGCACGCCCGAGGAAAGCCGCGCCCTGCAACTCGCCGCCGCCGAAATCCCCGGCGTCACCGCGGTGCAGAACCACACCATCATTCTCTCCGAAGAGCCTTATCCGATTTTTCCGGGGTCGTTCGGTAGCTGACCTGTAACACCGGCCGCCATCGTGCCACTCTAGATTTCCAAGATTCGGAGTAGCGCGATGGCCCCCGTGATGGACAAGGTTCAGTCCAACCCCACCATCCCCACCAAAACCTCGGTCGTCGTCATCGGCGGCGGCATCGTCGGCACCACCACCGCCCTCTTCCTCGCCCAGAAGGGCGTCCCCGTCGTCCTCTGCGAAAAGGGCGAGATCGGCGCCGAGCAATCCGGCCGCAACTGGGGCTGGACCCGCGTCATGGGCCGCGACCCCCGCGAAATCCCCCTCGGCCTCGAAAGCCTCAAGCTCTGGCGGCAGATGAACAGCCTGGCCGAGGGCGAAACCGGCTTCCGCCAGTGCGGCATCACCTATCTCTGTGACACCCAGGCCCAGATCGACGAATACGAAGCCTGGCTCGACGCCGCCCGTCCGTTCCAGCTCGACAGCCGCCTGCTCTCCGCCGACGAAATCCCCACCGTGCTGCCCGGCATCACCGCCGGCTACAAGGCCGCCCTCTACACCCCGTCGGACGGCCGCGCCGAGCCGCAAAAGGCCGCCCCCGCGATCGCTGCCGGCGCCGCCCGCCTCGGCGCCACCGTGCTGACCAACTGCGCCGTGCGCAGCATCGAAACCAAGGCCGGCCGCATCAGCGGCGTGATCACCGAAAAAGGCCGCATCGACTGCGACGACGTCGTGCTCGCCGGTGGCGCCTGGTCGCGCCTGTTCACCGGCAACATGGGCTTCGGCATCGACCTGCCGCAGCTCAAGATCCTCGGCAGCGTGCTGCGCACCCACCCGCTGCAAGGCGCCCCTGAAGTCAGCGCCGGCGACGCCATGTTCGGCTTCCGCAAGCGCCTCGACGGCGGCTACACCATCGCCCGCCGCAACGCCTCGGTCAGCGAAATCACGCCCGACAGCTTCCGCCTGTTCTGGCAATACATGCCCAGCCTGCGCAAATCCTGGCGCGAACTCCGCCTCAACCTCGGCGGCCGCTTCATCACCGAGTGGAACACCCCCCGCTCCTGGGCCGCCGATGCCATCTCCCCCTTCGAGATGGTCCGCATCCTCGACCCCGACCCGCGCGACGACCTCCTCGCCCAGGCAAAACGCAGCCTGTCGCGCGCCTTCCCCGCCTTCGCCCAAGCCAAGGAAGCCGAACGCTGGGCCGGCCTGATCGACGTCACCCCCGACGCCGTTCCGGTGATCTCCAGTGTCGACGCCCTGCCCGGCTTCTGGCTCGCCACCGGCTTCTCCGGCCACGGCTTCGGCATCGGGCCAGGAGCGGGCAAGCTGATGGCGGATCTGCTGACCGGCTCAACCCCGGCCGTGGACCCCGCGCCCTACGCCTTCTCCCGCTTCAAGGATGGGTCCTGGAAGCGGTACGTGTAACCAGCAAGCAGCCCCTTTTTTGTAAAAAAGGGACCCAAAAAACTTCATTCTTTCAATGAGTTAAAAGCGATAAATCGCAGTTACATTTTATTTCAAATAAGTTTTTTACAAACAAATTTAGTTAGAATATATATCTCTACATGAACCCATTCACCCAGCTCCTCACACTCCTGAAAGGACCCCTCGCCATCTCCTGGCGGAGCTGCGCCCAATTGCCTGGCCTGCTGCTGGCTTGGTGGCAGTTGCGCCACCTCGTCACCACGCTGGAAACCATGTTCAGCGCCTGGGCCGCATCGAAGCCCATAATCCCGGAAGCCGCGCCCATCGCGCCGCCCGCGCCCCCAGCACCCCCCTCCCCCGCACGCCGTAAACGCGCCGCATCCCCGCGCCAGCGCACCCGTACCCGCCGGGCACGCACCCTCGCGCCGCAACCGCGCCAAACATTGCCAACCCACCTGCCCCAACCACACCCCCCCGCCATCTCCGCCCCGCCGCCGCTATTCCCGGCCGCGCTTGAACCCCGCCGCCGCCGACGAACAAAAACGCCCACCTGGGAGCCAGGTGGGCGCTTGCCGTATTAGTTACGATATCAAAACAAACTCCCGCCTCGCGGCAGGGAGCCAGCCGGATTACATCTGCTTGTAGTTGCCGTTGTGCCAGACATAGAACACGTAGTCGCTGACCTTCACGTCGCCCTTGGCGTCGTAGGAGATCGAGCCGAGCACGCTGTTCCAGGTTCCGGTATGCAGCATCGCCGCAACCTTCTTCGGATCGGTCGACTTCGCTTTCGTCGCCGCCTCGGCCCAAACCTGGATCGCGGCATAGGTGTACAGCACGTAGCCTTCCGGATCGATCTTCTTCGCCTGGAATTCCTTCACCACGGCCGCCGCGGTCGGGCGGGCACGCGGGTCAGACGGGAAGGTCATCAGCGTGCCTTCGCCGGTATCCCCGGTGATCTGCCAGAACTCGTTGGTCACCAACGCATCACCGCCGATCAGGGTCACTTTCATGCCCTGTTCCTTGGCCTGGCGGATGATCAGGCCGGATTCGGTCTGGTAGCCGCCGATATAGATGATATCGATGCCTTCAGACTTCATGCGCGAAACCAGCGCCGAGTAGTCCTTCTCCTTCGGCACATAAGCAGCATACATCTGCTCTTTCTTGCCGCTGGAATTCAGGTTCTTCTTGGTCTCGTCCGCCAGGCCTTTGCCGTAGGCCGAGTTGTCGTGCAGGATGGCGATCTTGTTGTTCTTGAAGTGCTTCGCCATGTATTCGCCGGCGACCTTGCCCTGCTGGTCGTCACGGCCACAGGTGCGGAACGTGTTCCAGCCGCCCTTGTCGGTGAACGCCGGATTGGTCGAAGCCGGCGTGATCATCAGGATGCCTTCTTCGGCATAGACCTTGCTGGCCGGGATCGAGCTGGACGAGCAGAAATGCCCGGCCACGAACTGCACCTTCTGCGACGCCAGGCTGTTCGCCACCGAAACCGCCTGCTTCGGGTCGCAAGCGTCGTCGCCGATCACCAGCTCAAGCTTCTTGCCCAGCACGCCGCCCTTGGCGTTGATATCGGCCACCGCCATCTCGGCGCCGGCTTTCAGCTGCGCACCAAAAGCCGCATTGTCGCCAGTGATCGGGCCGGCCGTCGCAATCTTGATCTGCGCCTGCGCCGAGCCAGCCGACAGTACCAGAGCCAGACCGAGCGCGCCGACGCCCGAAAGAAGAGTTTTATTCAGCATTCAGTGCCTCCCAGAGGAACATGCGCCACGCCTGATGCGCGGCTGCATGGGCGATCCTAGGCCCGAATCCCGTCCCCGCAAAGACGCCGTGTAACGCTCAGTGACCGCCCTCAAGATACGCCGCCTTGATCTCCGGCCGCGCCAGCAACTCCGCCCCGGTCCCCGCCATGGTGATCGCACCGTTCACCAGCACATACGCCCGGTGCGCCATCCGCAGCGCCTGGAACGCATTCTGCTCCACCAGCAAAACCGTCAGCCCCGTCGTCCGGTTCAACTCCCGAATCGCCCCAAAGATCTGCCGCACGATCAGCGGCGCCAGCCCCAGACTCGGCTCATCCAGCATCAGCAACCGCGGCCGGCTCATCAACGCCCGCCCGATCGCCAGCATCTGCTGCTCACCGCCCGACAGCGTCCCCCCGCGCTGCGAGCGCCGGTCTTTCAGCAACGGGAACAGCGCATAGACCTGCTCCATGGTATCGGCCACTTCCGCCTGAGCTCGCCCATGCGCCCCCATCAGCAGGTTCTCGTAAACGCTCATCCGCGCAAAAATCCGCCGCCCCTCCGGCGCATGCGCTATGTTCGCCCGCATGATCAGATGCGTCGGCATCTGCGTGATCTCGGTGCCATCATAGACGATCGAGCCTTCCCGCGCCCGCGGGTTGCCGCAGATCGTCATCATCAGGGTGGATTTCCCCGCCCCGTTCGCCCCGATGAGGGTGACGATCTCCCCCTCGTTCACCTCGACATCGACATTCCGCAACGCCTGGATCGGCCCATAGAACGTCGAGACCCCCTTCAGGCTCAGCAGCGCGCTCATTCCAAGCCCTCATCGCCATCGCCGAGATAGGCGGCGATCACGTGCGGGTCGTTGCGCACCGCCTCCGGCGTGCCGTCGCTGATCTTCTTGCCGTGGTCCAGCACCACCACATGGTCGGAAATCCGCATCACCACGCCCATGTCATGCTCGATCAACAGAATGGAACAGCCGTCGCCGATCTCGCCGCCCCGGATGCGCAGCAGCAGCGCCGACAACTCGTCGCTCTCCCGCGGATTGAGCCCCGCCGCCGGCTCGTCCAGACACAGCAACACCGGATCGACGCACATCGCCCGCGCGATCTCCAGCCGCCGCTGCGCCCCATAGGGCAGCGCCCCGGCCACATCATCCGCCCGCTCGGTCAACCCGATCGCATCCAACCACAGCCGCGCCTTGTCCAGCGCCCGCGCCTGGATCGGCCGGTAGCCGCCCAGCCCGAACACCGCCAGCAACCCGCTGGCCACATTCGGCATCAGCGTATTGTGCTGCGCCACCATCAGGTTTTCCAGCACCGTCATGCCCGCGAACAGCCGGATGTTCTGGAACGTCCTCGCCACCCGCGCCACCCGCGCGATCCGGTGCCCCGGCAGGCTCTGCAACTGGAACCCGTGGCCGCCCGCATGGGTCAGCGACAACTGCCCCGAGGTCGGCCGGTAGAACCCGGTGATGCAGTTGAACACCGTGGTCTTGCCCGCGCCATTAGGCCCGATCACCGCGGTGATCTCCCCGGCCCGCGCGGTGAACGACAAGGTATCGACAGCCAGCAGCCCGCCAAACCGCATGGTCAGATTTTCGACGGAAAGAAGCTCAGCCACGGCCTTCAGCCACCATCTCGGCCGGGATCTCCCGCGCCTTGCCCAGCGAAACCGACGGCGTTCGCCCCGATACCAACCCGCGCGGCCGTAACACCATCACCAGCACCAGCGCCAACCCGAAGAACAGCATGCGATATTCAACCAGATCCACCCCGGCGATCACGATCCCGCGCAGCAACTCCGCGCCGCCGATCATCACCGCGGCCGCCATCGCCACCCCCAACTGGCTGCCCAGCCCCCCCAGCACCACGATCGCCAGCACGATCGCGCTTTCGATGAACGTGAAGCTTTCCGGGCTGATGAAGGCCTGCCGCGTGGCGAAAAACGCCCCGGCAAACCCCGCGAACATCGCCCCGATGCCGAACGCCGTCAGCTTGGTGATCGTCACGTTGATCCCCAGCGACCGACACGCCACCTCATCCTCGCGCAAAGCCTCCCACGCCCGGCCCAGCGGCAGATTGCGCAGCCGCAGCGACACCCAGTTGGTCAGCAAAGCGAGGCCGAATATGACGTAGAACAGAAAAATCACCCGCTGCGAGATATCCGGCTCGATGCCAAAGAAATCCGCAAAACTGCCCTCGCCGCCAGCGGCCGAGAACGTCAGTCCGAAGAAAGTCGGCCGCGGAATGCCGGAAATCCCGTTCGGCCCGCCGGTCAGCGACACCCAGTTCAGGATCACCACCCGCACGATCTCGCCAAACGCCAGCGTCACGATCGCCAGATAATCGCCACGCAACCGCAGCACGGGAAAGCCCAGCAGCACGCCAAACGTCGCCGCGAACAGCCCGCCCAGCGGCAGGCAGGTCCAGAACCCCAACCCGTATTCGGTGGCAAACAGCGCGAACGAATAGGCGCCGACCGCGTAGAACGCGACGTAACCCAGGTCCAGCAATCCTGCGAGGCCCACCACGATGTTGAGCCCCCAACCCAGCATCACATAGGTCAGCACCAGGATGCCCAAATCCAGATAATACCGCCCGGCGTAAAACGGCATCGTCGCCGTCAGCACCAGCAGCACCGGCGCCAGGTATTTCCCCGCCTTGCGCATCACTGCCGCGACCTGCCCCGGCCCCTTCGCCACCGCCGGCCGCGACGCCCGCCACGACAACAGCGCCAGCCGCCCGAAGAACACCACCACCACGGCAATCGCCACCGCTTCCGGCCGCCAGGTCAGCACCAGCGATGTCGGCCCCGGGTCGGTCTTCAACCCGATCATCACCCCGAAAAGCCCCAGCGCCACAAGCGCCGACAGCAGCGCGTCCCGCAGCATCGTCATCGCGCTCAGACCTTTTCCACGTCGGCGCGGCCGAGAATACCGGTCGGCATGAAGATCAGCACGATGATCAGGATCGAGAATGCC
>CAIRTN010000324.1 GCA_903881515.1 uncultured Rhodospirillales bacterium
CGGAGCGGAGCGGCCGTCTGGCCGTGAGCACCGGAGCGCAGCAGATCGCCGTCGGATGACCGCCGGAGTAGAATTGTCAAAAGGTCTCCTACCTTCGCCGCGCTGCCAGCTCCGCCCCCGGCGCCATCGTCACCCGCCCTTCCTGATAGCTCGACGCGTACACCGCATTCGTCACCCCCGCATCGCGGTTCACCAGCGCGCGCGCGAACATCGGGTGGCGCATGCTGCGCACCTCATGCTCCACCGTCGCCAGCACCCGGCCGCTGTCCAGATCGACAATGTCCTGGAACCGGTACTGCGCCTCGTTGCTCTCCTCGGTGATCAGCCCCAGCTTCACCAGCTTGCCGTGCGGCCCGGAGAAATTGGCAAACGCCACCTGCAAATGATGCCCATCGTACGGCGGCAGCGCCTCCGAGGTCTCCCGATACAGAATCCACTCGTTCAGCCCCACCGGAATCCGCGCGAACGTCCCCTGCGCATCCTCCCCGACACAGCCCTCCGCCCCGATCACCTCGCGATAGAACCGCACAATCCCCGCCGCCGACCCCACCGAAGCCGACACCTCGACATACGGCATCCCCAACACGATCCGCCCGAACCGCGCCGCATCCGGCCCATGCGCCCGGATCCGGTTGCCCCACGGGCAAACCGCCTCAATCGTGTCGCCATCGCGCGAAAACCCGAACCGCGTGCCGGCCAGCCGCCCGCTCACCGCCCGCAGCCGCGCCTCCAGCGCATCGATATCCGGCAGCACCAGCCCGGTCACGCCCCGCAACACCTGCGCCGGCCCCACCGGCAGATGAAACTGCCCGATCCCCACATTCGCCCACATGTTCTCCACACCCGTCATCAGGTACGGATCACGCGTCAGCCCCAGCCCCGAAATGTAAAACACCGTCGCCAGCAACTGGTCCGGCACCCTTACATTCACGTGCCCCAGCTCAACGATATTGCCGACATCCTGTGTCGTCCGATCGAACATCCTCAGCATCCCCCCCATACCGGCGCGCGTTTTTCCAGGAAAGCGTCAATGCCCTCCTCCGCGTCGTGCGCCATCATGTTGCGCGTCATCACCTCCGCTGCAAACCCATAAGCGTCTCCAGCCCCATCTCCGCCTGCCGGTAGAACGCCTCCTTGCCCATCGCCAGCGTCAACGCACTCTTCCCCACAATCCCCGCCGCCAGCGCCGCGACCTCCGCATCCAGCCGATCCTCAGCAACCACCCGATTGACCAGCCCAAGCTCCAGCGCCCGCGCCGCCCCCACCATCTCCCCGGTCAACAGCATCTCCATCGCAGCCTTCCGCCCCACCGCCCGGCTCAGCGCCACCATCGGCGTCGAACAGAACAACCCGATATTCACCCCCGGCGTCGCAAACCTCGCCCCCTCGCCCGCCACCGCCAGGTCGCAACTCGCCACCAGCTGACACCCCGCCGCCGTCGCCACCCCATGCACCCGCGCAATCACCGGCTTGCTCAGCCGCACGATCGACAGCATCAGCCGCGAACACGCCCCGAACAGCGCCGCATAATTCTCCCGCCCAGGGTTCGCCCTCACCTCGCGCAGATCATGCCCCGCACAAAACGCCGGCCCCGCCCCCCCGATCACCACCACCCGCACCGAAGCATCCGCGGCAATCGCGTCCAGCGCCTCCTGCAAAGCCGCCATCAACCCCATCGACAACGCATTGCGCGC
>CAIRTN010000325.1 GCA_903881515.1 uncultured Rhodospirillales bacterium
GCAGTGATCGCCGGGTGCCGTGCGGTCAGTTCTTCCAGCCAGGCGACCAGCCGTGGGTGCTCCGCCCGCCACGCCACCGGCTGCCGCCCGTCGAGAGAGCCCAGCGCACAGACCAGCCCGATCTGCACCAGCCCGAGGCTGGCGACCGGCGGCGGCGCGCGCTCGAACGCCGCCAGTGCCCGGGCGATCTTGCCGCTCTGATGGTCGACCCAACGCTGCGAGCGCTGTTCCGCCTCGCGGAACCGGCCTTCATAGACGATCAGGATCGCGGCCTCGGCGATGCCGTCCGCAAGCCGGGCCAGGGTCAGCGTCTGGTAGCGCTCCACCCCCGCGCCCGGCAGTAGCGCCTCCGAGCCGGCATGTTCCTGCAGGAACTCAATGATCACCCCAGAATCATAGATCGCCGTGCCATCCTCCAGCAGCAGGCACGGCATCTTGCCCAGCGGGTTCTGCACCCGCAGCGTGTCGGCGGGGTCAAGCGTATCGGCGACGGCGATGCTGATATCGCCCATCACGCCCAGCACCTCTGCTGCCATGCGCACTTTGCGCCCGAAGGGCGAGGTCAATGAGGTTCGTAAGACGAACATCCGGCTACTCCGCAATCAAGGTGATGGCATCAGGCGCGATCGACAGCGTCGTCGGCGCGCCGGGCTCGAAATCGAACGCCGGGCTCGGCTGTGCCCGCAGCGCAGTTGCGCCCAGCATCACCGTCACATCGGTGATGTTGCCCAGGAAGGCGCTATCGCGCACCACGACGGGATAGGCGTTCAACGTCGCCTCCGTGGCGAGCCGCACATGCTCGGGCCGCACGATCATCCTGACCACCTGCCCGATACTGAAGCCGCGCTGTTCGGTGTGAAACTGCACGCCGTCGGCCAGTGCAATCACTCCGTCGCCAACCACCGTGGCCGCGATGCTGTTGGCCAGCCCGATGAAGGTGGCGGCAAACAGCGAGGCCGGATGCCGGTAAATCTGCTTCGGCGTGCCGACCTGTTCGATGCGGCCCTTGTTCATCAACGCCACACGGTCAGCGACCACCATCGCTTCCTGCTGATCATGCGTGACATAGACGGCGGTGATGCCCAGCCGCTGCTGCAACTGCCGCAACTCGAAGCGCATGTATTCGCGCAACTGGGCATCGAGGTTGCTGAGCGGTTCGTCGAACAGCAGCACCCGGGGCTCGAGCGCCACCGCACGGGCGAGCGCCACCCGCTGCTGTTGCCCGCCGCTCATCTGGTGGATCGCGCGGCCCGCCAACGCGCCGAGCCCCACCAGACCGAGCGCCCGGCCAACCCGCGCCGAAATCTCAGCCTTGCTCAGCTTTTGCAGTTTCAACCCGAAGGCGATGTTCTCGAACACCGTCATGTGCGGCCAGACCGCGTAGGACTGGAACACCATGCCCATCTGCCGCTGCTCGGGCGGCGTGGTCATCGTCGCGGTTGATACCGGCTTGCCGTCGATCAGGATGCGTCCGCCGGTGATCTCCTCCAGGCCGGCAATGCAGCGCAGCGTCGTGGTCTTGCCGCAGCCGCTCGGGCCCAACAGCACCAGGAACTCACCCTCGCCGATCGACAGGTCGATACCGCCAACCGCGGTGACGCCGCCATAGGATTTCTCCAGCCGTTCCAGCACCACATGGCTCATGCCGGCGTCTCCCGTCCGAAGGCCCGGTCCAGCCGGACCCGGAAGATCGCCTGGGCCAGGAACACCACGCCCATCATGATCAGCGTCTGCACGAAACCGATCGCGGCGGCGAACTGGTAGTCGCCATTATCCATGTAGTGCCAGGTCAGCACCGACAGCACCTCGCTATCCTGCGAATACAGCAGCACCGAGGCCGACAATTCCTTGATGCTCATCAGCATGACGAAGAACAGAATCGCCATCAGCGTCGGCTTCAGCAGCGGCATGGAGATTGACAGCATGGTCCGCCCCGCGCTGGCGCCGGACATCCTGGCGCTTTCGGAAAGCTCAGGATGCAACTGCATCAATCCCGTACGGCTGACAATCACGCCATAGGGCAGGAACTTCGCCACATAGGCCAGCAGCAGGATCCACACCGTGCCGTAGAGCGGTGTGCGCAGGAAGGTCCACAGCAATCCCAGCCCATATACCAGCCCCGGCACCGCCACCGGCAGCACGGCCAGGAACGCCAACCCCTTGGTCGCCCATCCCGGCCGGCGCAATTCGGAATAGCTGATCAGGAACCCGACCACGACGCAGACCGCGCCGCTCAGCACGGCCAGGAATATCGTGTTCCAAAGTGCCCCCAGCATGTTCTGCGTGGTGAAGAACATCGCGTAATGCTTGCTGGTCAACACCTCGGCGGTGATCACCCCGGCGGAGTATTTCATCACCGACGACACCAGCAGCGCGCCGAACGGCAGCAAATCGGCAGCCACCACATAGCCCGCCAGCGCCAGCCACGCGACCACGCGCCAGGCGCCAAGCGACAAGGGCCGCCCGTTGAACCCCTTGCCGCCGACAGTGACAAACCGCTCGCCGACCCGGGTCAGGCGCCCCTGCAACCAAACGCCGACCACGGTAATCAGCAACAGCATCGTCCCGCCCGCCGCGGCATGGGCGCGATGCACCGGCACGGCGGTAGAATCCTGAAAGATCCGCCAGGGCAAGGTGGTGAAGCCCGCGGTCGAACCGATGATGCCCGGGATCGTGTAAAGCTCAGCGCCCAGGATGAACACCAACAGGCCGGAGGCGAAGATCGCAGGCATGCACAATGGCAGGGTGATCTTCAACACCACGGTCAACGGGCTCGCCCCGCTGGTGCGCGCCGCCTCTTCCAGCGCGGTGTTCATCCCGCGCAGGCTGCCGACGGTGAACAGGTAGACCAGCGGGCAGAAAAACAGCGTCATCACATAGACGACACCGGCATAGCTCCAGATGTTGAAAACCGGCTGCGGCTGAGCCACGAACGGCCGCAGCACCGCCATCAGCACCACATTGACGAACCCGGTCTTCTCCGAACCCAGCGCGATCCAGGCCATCAGCCCGGTAAACGGCGACAGGTACAGCGGCAGCGTGATCAGCGTGTCCCATGTCCGCTTGCCCCGCATATCCGTCCGCCCGATCACCAGCGCCCACCCCACGCCGATCAACAGCGACAGCACGGTTACCACCCCGGCCAGCACCAGCGCATTGGCCAGAAAGCCGAGATACTCGGCCGAGCTGAACACATCGACAAACGCAACCAGGCTGCGATCGTTCGCCAGGCCCACCCGCGTCTCGCGGTAAAACTGCGCATCGATCACATAGACCAGCGGCACGATGGCGACGAACACTACGCACGCCGCCATCGTCAGCCAGGCAAGCCTGCGGATCACTTCGCGCGCTTCAACGCGGCGGCCCAGAGATCCATGTCCTTGTGATAGTTCTCGTCCCAACGCTTCCAGTCCACCGCGTAGTATTCGACCGGCGCGTGGTACCAGGCATCGTTCACATAGGGCCGCTGCTCCGGCACGCCCGACAGCGTGCCCTTGGAGCCATAAAGCTTCTCCATCGCTATCTGCCCGGCATCGCCCATCAGCCAGTTCATGAAAAGCCGCGTCGCGTTCGGATGCGGCGCGTATTTCGAGATCCCCAGCCAGGAATTACCGAACTCCGGCGTCGGCTTGGGGAACACCCAACGGATCGGCGCGCCGTCCAGCAGCTTCACCGCCGCCGCCGCCTCCCAGCCGGAAATGGTGAAATCCTGTTCTCCGGCGATCACCCTGTCGATCGTCACCAGCACTTCCGAATACGATGCCGGCTTCTGCGCGGCGATCTTGTCGATGAAGGCCGCGCCGTAGCGGTCCTTGAATTTCGGGTCCATGAACATGTGCACCGGCGCGTAGCACACGCCGCATTTCATCGGCGAGGCGGAGAACCGGCCCTTGAACCGCGGGTCCAAGATCGCGGCCCAGTCGCTCTCCAGCAGCTTGACCTCGTCCGGCGTCACCTTGTTGACGTTGTAGACGATGCCGTTGGTCGAGGCGTACTGGGCGTAGGCGAATTCCTTCAGCCGGAACTGCGGCGGGATGCGATCGAAGGTCGGCACTTTCCACGCCGCGATATGCCCATCCTCGGCCAATTGCGAGATGCTGGGGTAATCGGTGTTCTGCAGCAGATCGGCGATGTATTTCTTTGCCCCGGTCTCGTCCATGAAGCGCTGATACTGCGCGATGCCGACCAGCCGCATGGTCTCGATCTTGACCCCTGGGAATTCCTTCTGAAACTGCCCGGCGATCGCATTCATCCCTTCCAGCGGCCCGCCGACGTACCAGACGACGGTGCCCTCCTTCTTCGCCGCCTCGTACAGCCCCGCGTCCGTCTGTGCCCAGGCCGGCACGATCCCCAGGCAGACCGCCGCCACGGCGGCCCAGCGCAAAACCCTGCTAATCACGGACGTGCTCCCTTGCGGTTGTTGGCCGCAAGGAAGCACAAATCCGCCCGCTATCGTAGCCCCGTCAGGCCGCTTTCAGCCGGATCACCGTCCACGACGCCGCCGGCAGCACCGCCGAAATCCTGCTGCCCGCCACCGTCACGCCATCCAGCGCCCGTGGTGCGATCCGTTCCGGCGCCTCCTTGCTGTTGACGGCATCGAGGTCCGCGTCATGCATCGTCGTTGCCGTCTCCAGCACGAAGCCGCCGAAACTACGCGCCTCCACGTCCATCTGCATCGGCCCTTCCAGGTCGCGGTTCAGCGCGAACAGGGTCAACCCGCCCTCACCGTCATGCACCGCCGACAGCTTGAGGTACTGCACGCCGGTCACCTTGGTGCGGTACTCGTCATCGGGTCCTGCGGGATCGAAGTAATCCGCCTCGTAGCTGTCGCAGATCACCCGGGTGCGCAGCACTTCGCCGTGACCGAAATTGGCGAAATGCGCGAACGGATAGAAGATCGTCTGCCGCCAGGCCGGCCCGCCGGTCTCGGTCATGATCGGCGCGATCACGTTCACCAACTGCGCCAGACATGCACACCGCACGCGATCGGCATGGTTCAGCAGCGAGATCACCGCACCGCCGAACGCCAGCGCGTCCTGCATGTTGTAGATCTCTTCCAGGATCGGCGGCGCCACCGGCCAGCCCGGCTTGATCCGCGCCTCGCGCGGCCGGCGCGTGCGGTACCAAACGTTCCACTCGTCGAAACTCAGCATGATCCTCTTGCTTGACCGTTTGCGCGCCGCCACCGCGTCTGCGATCGCCACCACCTCCTCGATGAAATTATCCATCAGATCGGGGCTGGCCAGGAATGCCGGCGTGTCCTTGGCATAGTTGTTCAGATAGGTGTGCAGGCTGATCCATTCCACCTCGTTGAAGGTGTGCTCCAGCACCCGGTCTTCCCAGAAGCCGAAGGTCGGCATCTTCCGCCCCGAAGACCCGCACGCCGCCAGTTCGATCGACTTATCGACCCAGCGCATGATCTTCGCTGCCTCCTGCGCCACCCGTCCGTATTCATCGGCGGTGCGCGCACAGGTCTGCCACGGGCCGTCCATCTCGTTGCCCAGGCACCAGAACTTCACCCCGTGCGGCTCTTCCCAGCCATGCTCGCGGCGAAGATCGGAGAAATGCGTGCCGCCGGGATGGTTGCAGTATTCGATGAAATACCCCGCATCCTGCGGCCCGCGCGTGCCCAGGTTCACCGCCAGCATCGGCTCGATCCCCGAGGCCTTGCACCAGTCGATGAATTCGTTGGTGCCAAACGTATTCGGCTCGGTGGAGAACCAGGCGTAATCCAGCCGCGCCGGCCGGTCTTCCACCGGGCCGACGCCATCTTCCCAGTTGTAGCCTGAGACAAAATTGCCGCCGGGATAGCGCATGATCGTCGGCGCCAGTTCACGCACCAGCGCCATCACGTCCTGCCGGAAGCCCTTCGCATCGGCGGTCGGGTGCCCGGGCTCGTAGATGCCGCCGTACACGCAGCGCCCGAGATGTTCGATGAACGCGCCGAACAGGCGCTTATCGGTCTGGCCGATGGTGAAGTCGCGATCCAGCAACACGTTCGCGGTACGCATGGGAAATCTCCGGGAGGGAAGGGGCGCCGCGCCCGGCGAACCGGGCGCGGCAGTCGATCAGCGACCGCGCAGCAGAGCGACGCTGCGCTCCTGCATCGCGTCGGCGGCCTGTTCGGTGGTCTTGCCGGCGTTGATGATGTTGGCGATCTCTTCGCCGATCATGTTCTGGAAGCCGAACTGCCGGCGCACGTCATGCGGCAGCGCCTTGCCGAAGGTCGGGATGTCGACCACGTTGGCGCGCTGCGGCAGCTTGGCATACTCCGCCATCAGCGACTGCCGCGACGGCAGATGCCCGCCACCGCGCGCCCAGTCGAAGTTGTGGTCCCACAGGAACTTCATGAACGTCAGCGCGGCCTTGCGGTTGGCCGGCGTCGTGCCGCCCTTCGGCAGCACCCAGCTATGGTTGTCCGTCCACACTGACTTGGTGCCGAACAGGTTCGGGAACACCCGCGCCGCATAGCCTTCCGACAGCGGGCTGCCCGGCTTGGCTTCCGAGGCAAGGAAGTCGTCGATGCGCCAGGTGCCAGTCATGTAGATTGCGCCGATGCCGTTGAGGAACCCGCCCAACCCGCCGGAGCCGTCGAGCCCCTTGGTCAGATAGTCGCCTTTGGTCAGCAGCTCGAACGGACGGATCGCATTCAGCGAAGCCGCAGTCTTGAAGTCCGCCTTCTCGAAGCCGTTCGGGAAGATGCTGCCGTTCTGGTCGTACAGCCACGAGTAGTAGCCGCGCGCCGCATTGGCGAAGTCACCGGGGCCGGAGGTGGCGATGACGATGTACGGCTTGCCCGTCTTCTCCTTCATCGCCTTGGCCTGCGCCAGCATCTCATCGACGCTCTTCGGCATGATCGGCTGGCCCGACGCATCCAATAGCCCGGCCTTCTTGAACAGGCCGAGATTGATGTGCCACAGCCAGGAATGCGTGTCCCACGGCATTGCGTAGATCTTGCCGCCCACGGTGACCCCGGCGCGCGCATTCGGCGTCATGTCGCCGGCATCGATGCCGGCTTCCTTCAGCACGCCGTCGAGCTCCTCGACATAGCGGGTGTAGTCGCCGATCTGCGAGGTGTGCATCACCGCGATGGTCGGGATGTCCTTCGCCGCGATGCGGGCGTTGAGCTGCTGGTAATACGGCCCCCACTCGATGATCTGCGGCTTCACCACGATATTGTCCTTGTTCGTGGCGTTGAACAGATTGACCAGGGTGGTCATCACCCCGCATTCGCCGCGCGCCTTGGCGATGTCCTGCGACGTGCCGTAATCGCCCTCGCAGGCCCCGAAGAAGCGGGCGAAAGTGATCTCGGTCTTCGGCTGCGCGGCCACCGGGCCGGACAGCAGGGCGGCCAGTGCAGCACCGGCCAATGGAAGCAGTGTACGTCTCAGCATTGTTTCCTCGTTTTTTCTTGGTTTCACTTCGAGCCGCCACCAGCCACCGCCGAAACGATGTGCCGCTGGAAAAACAGATACAGGATCAGCACCGGCAGGCCAGCAAACACCGCCTGCGCCATCAGAAAGCCGATGCCCTCGGTCTGCGCGAAATTGGTCTGCATCGAGGCCAGGCCAACCGTCAGCGTGTACATCTCCGGCTTCGTGGCCGAGACCAGCGGCCAGAAATACTCGTTCCACGCATGCAGGAACGTATAGATCCCCAGCGTCACCTGCGCCGGCACCGACAGCGGCAGCACGATGCGCCAGAAGATCTTCAGCCGCGACGCCTTGTCCAACAGCGCGGCCTCCTCGATCTCCGGCGAGATCGCCCGGAAATACTGCGTCATCAGCAGCACCCCGAACGGAAACGCCAGCCGCGGCGCGATCAGTGCCGCGTAGGAGTTATGCAGATCGACCGCCGCCACCATGGTGTGCAACGGCACGATGATCGCCTGCTCCGGCACCGCCAGCGCGGCCAGCACCACCAGGAACAACGCCCCGCGCCCCGGAAAATTGGTCCGCGCAAATCCGTACCCGGCCAGCGAGGCGACCACCAGCGTCAGCACCGTCTGCCCCACCGCGACGATGGCGCTGTTCAGCATCCAGGCGAACACCGAACTCGCAGCCAGGATGTCGGCATAGTTCTTCAGGGTGAACGGCGGCAACACAATGCCGCCGGTGGTGCGCATCAGCACCTCGTTCGGCTTGAACGACAGCCCCACCACCCATACGATCGGCGCGATCCACACCACGGCCAACAAAACCACAGCCGCGAACAGCATCCGGTCGGTCAGCGTCCGCCCCTTGCGA
>CAIRTN010000326.1 GCA_903881515.1 uncultured Rhodospirillales bacterium
CCCGCAAGGGGACTCAGTCCCCTTGACCCCACATCCATCGCCAAGAACATCAATGTACTTGCAGCGGCGAAGCCCAAAAAACTTTATGGCTCCGCAGCTCCACGCCCAACACCGAGCCAACCGGTCCCCCCCAGCACATCTTATGAATGGGTTTCCAAAGGCCCTCGGCCTTTGGCGGGTTCCAAGGGCAGCGCCCTTGGCCTTCCCTTTCAGGCTTCCTCGACCCGCTCGATCCCCGGCATCGCTTTCATTGCCTGCGCCAGCCGGGGGGAGACGTTGAAGCCGCCGGGGAGCGGGATTTCCACGTCCTGGGTGTCGCCCAGCCGGGGGACCAGGATGACGCGGCCCCTGCCCTGCCCTTCGCGGCTCAGCAGCGCCTGGATATGCGGCACGGCGGCGGTTTCGCGCAGCCAGATGCGCATGGTGGCGCCGGCCTGGCGGGCGGCTTCGTCGAGCGGGGCGGCGTCGACCGCAGTCAGGCGCAGGGTTTCGCCTTCCAGGCGCAGATCGGCGGTGACCAGCACGGCGCTGCCGGCGGTGAGGATGTCGCGGTGGCGGCCGAGGCTTTCGCTGAAGAAGGTGACTTCGTAGGAGCCGCCGGCGTCGGACAGGCGGATCCAAGCCATGCGGCTGCCGGTGCGGGTGATGCGCTCCTTGGTGCCGACCACCGAGCCCGCGAGCTTGACGCGGGCGGGGCCGGCCTGGGCGCGGGCTTCAAGTTGGGTGGAGCTGACGACGTTGAGCCGGCGCAGCGTGCTGGCATAGGCGTCGAGCGGATGGGCAGTGAGGTGAAAGCCGATCGCTTCGGATTCGAAGCCCAGGCGCTCGATGCCGGGCCAGTCCGGCGTGTCGGGCATGCGGAGTTCTTCGGGGGCGTTGCCGCCGGCGAACAAGCCGATCTGGCCGGACTGGCTTTCCTCGGCATTGGCCTGGGCGCGGCGCAGGATGGTCTCGGCGCCGGCGAAGACGCGGGCGCGGTTGGGGTCGAGATTGTCGAAGGCACCGGCGCGGGCCAGGTTTTCCAGCTGCATACGGTTGATCTGTTTCGGATCGACCCGGGCGGCGAGATCGGCCACGTCGGCGAAGGGGCTGTAGCCGCGCGCCTTCTCCAGCGCCTGCATGGCGGCGACGCCGACCTTTTTCACCGCCGACAGAGCGTAGCGGATGCACAGCTTGCCGTCCTGGCGTTCCAGGGTGAAATCGGCGCCGGAGCGGTTGATGTCGGGCGGCAGGATGCGGATGCCCATCCGGCTCGCTTCCTGTTTCAGGGCGGCGAGCTTGTCGGTGTTGTTCACTGCCAGCGACATGCAGGCGGCCAGGAACGCCTCGGGGTGATTGGCTTTCATCCAGGCGGTCTGATAGGCGACGAGCGCGTAGGCGGCGGCGTGGGATTTGTTGAAGCCATAATCGGCGAACTTGGCCATGAGGTCGAACACCTCTTCGGCCTTGGCGGGCGGGATGCCGCGGCCGGTGGCGCCATCGACGAATGTTTTGCGCTGGGCGTCCATCTCGGCCCGAATCTTCTTCCCCATGGCACGGCGCAGCAGGTCGGCGCCCCCCAGCGAGTAGCCGGCCATGACCTGGGCGATCTGCATCACCTGTTCCTGGTAGACCATGATGCCGTAGGTCTCGGCCAGGACGTCGTGGATCTCCGGATGCGGGGCTTCCCAGGATTCGCCGTGCTTGCGCTGGCAATAGGCGGGAATGTTGGCCATCGGGCCGGGGCGGTAGAGGGCGACGGCGGCGATCAGGTCTTCGAAGCGGTCGGGGCGCATCTGCCGCAGCACGTCGCGCATGCCCTGGCCTTCGAACTGGAACACCCCGCCGGCGTCGCCACGGGCGAGCATGTCGTAGGTCGGCTTGTCGTCGAGCGGCAGGTGATCGATGTCGACGCGGATGCCTTCCTTTTTCAGGTAGCGCACGCCGCGTTGCAGGATGGTCAGCGTGGTCAGGCCGAGGAAGTCGAACTTCACCAGGCCGGCCTGCTCGACGTATTTCATCGAGTACTGGGTGACCAGGAAGTCGGATTTCGGGTCGCGGTAGATCGGCACCAGCTCGGTCAGCGGGCGGTCGCCGATGACCACGCCGGCGGCGTGGGTGGAGGCGTGGCGGTAGAGGCCTTCGAGTTGCAGGGCGACTTCCAGCAGGCGCTTGATCGCCTCGTCGGAATCGCGGAGCTCCTGCAGCTTCGGCTCACCCTCGACGGCTTGTGCGAGAGTGACGGGCTTGGCCGGATTGTTCGGGATCAGCTCGGCGACCTTGTTGACCTGGCCATAGGGCAGGCCGAGTACGCGGCCGACGTCACGCACCGCGGCGCGGGCCTGCAGCTTGCCGAAGGTGATGATCTGCGCCACGCGCTCGCCGCCATATTCGCGGCGGACGTAGTCGATCACCTCGTCGCGGCGGTCCTGGCAGAAATCGATGTCGAAGTCGGGCATCGAAACGCGTTCAGGGTTCAGGAAGCGTTCGAACAGCAGGTTGAAGCGCAGCGGGTCGAGATCGGTGATGGTCAGCGCCCAGGCGACGACCGAGCCGGCGCCGGAGCCGCGGCCGGGGCCGACGGGGATGCCCTGCGCCTTCGCCCACTGGATGAAGTCGGCCACGATCAGGAAGTAGCCGGGGAAGCCCATCTTGGCGATCACGTCGAGCTCGAATTGCAGCCGGTCCTGATAGACCTTTCGCTTCTCGGCGTCGGCGCCGATGTCGTTCATCCGGCGTTCCAGGCCCTCGGCGGCCATGGCGCGAACGGTCTGTTCTTCGGTGGCGCCCTCGCGGACCTTGGGGCAGACCGGCAGCAGCGGCTTGCGGGTTTCGGCCATCACCGCGCAGGTGCGCGCGATGGCGAGCGTGTTGTCGCAGGCTTCCGGCAGGTCGGCGAACAGAGCGCGCATGACGCTGGCGGGCTTGAACCAGTTTTCGGCGCTGACGCGGCGGCGGTCGGGCTCGGAGAGCACGCGGCCTTCGGCGATGCAGAGTAGGGCGTCATGCGCCTCGTGCATCGAGGGTTTGGCGAAGAAGGCTTCGTTGCTGGCGACCAGAGGCAGGCCGGCGGCGTCGGCGAGCATGATCAGGCCGGGTTCGATGGCTTTTTCCACCGGCAGGCCGTGGCGGTGCAGCTCGATGGCGAGGCGATCGGGGAAGGCTTCGGCGAGCTGGGCGAGCAGGCGTTCGGCGGCGTCCTTGTGGCCTTCGGCGAGCAGGCGGTTGATCGGGCCGAGTGTGCCGCCGGTGATCAGGAACAGGCCTTCGGCGTGCTCGGCGATGCGGGCGAGCGGGATCTGCGGCTTCAGGCCGGGTTCGGTTTCCAGATAGCCGATCGAAGACAGGCGTTGCAGGTTGGCGTAGCCGGCCGGGGTCTGGGCGATCAGGACGATGGGGTCGGGCGCGAGACGCGGGTTGTCCGGCCGGAGCAGGCCGATCTGGCAGCCGACGATGGGTTGCACGCCCTTGTACGTGCAGGCCTGGGAGAATTCGAGGGCGCCGAACAAATTGCCGCTGTCGGCGATGCCGACCGCGGGCATGCGGGCCTCGGCGGCGAGGGCGGCGATCTTGTCGGCCTTGATGGCGCCTTCGCTGAGCGAATAGCTGGAATGGACGCGCAGATGGACGAAATCGGCGTGCGCCATCAGGCAGGGACCACAAGGCCGTCGCGCAGCGTGACGATGCGGTCCATGCGGGCGGCGAGGTCGGGGTTGTGGGTGGCGATCAGGGCGGCGACGTTGTGTTGGCGGACGGTGTGCAGGAGTTCGTCGAACACGGCGGCCGCGGTGGCGACGTCGAGGTTGCCGGTGGGTTCGTCGGCGAGCAGCAGGGCGGGGGCGTTGGCCAAGGCGCGGGCAATGGCGACGCGTTGCTGTTCGCCGCCGGAGAGTTTGCCGGGGACGTGGTCGTGACGATCGGCGAGGCCGAAGCCGTCCAGCAGCGCGGTGGCGCGGGCGGTGGCCTGGGGTTTTGTTCGGCCGGCGATCATCTGGGGCAGCATGACGTTCTCGATCGCGGTGAATTCGGGCAGCAGGTGGTGGAACTGATAGACGAAGCCGATGGAGTCGCGGCGGATCGCAGTGCGGGCGGCATCGGGCAGGGTGCCGGCGTCTCGGCCGGCGATCAGGACCTGTCCGGCGTCGGGCATTTCGAGCAGGCCGGCGAGATGCAGCAGGGTGGATTTGCCGGTGCCGGAGGGGGCGACGAGGGCGGTGATCTGGCCGGCTTGCAGCGTGAGGTTGACGCCGCGCAGGACGGGGAGCGCGCCGGCGCCGGTTTTGTAAGTGCGTACGACGCCGCGGAGTTCGAGAGGGCTATTCATTACGCAGCACCTCCACCGGGTCGGTGCGGGCGGCGCGCCAGCTTGGGTAGATGGTGGCCAGCAGGGAGAGGATCAGGCCGAGGGCGACGACGCGGGCGACGTCGGGCCAGTCTACGGTGTCGGGCAGGCTGGAGAGCATGAACACCGAGCTGTCGAAGACGCGGCCGCCGGTGGTGTCTTCGATGAAGTGCTGGATGGCGACGATGTTGCGGCAGATCAGCACGCCGATGGGGGGGCCGAGGACGGTGCCGGGGACGCCGTCGAAAGCGCCGCACAGGATGAAGATGCGCAGGATGGCGCCCGAGGAAGCGCCCAGGGTGCGCAGCACGGCGATATCGCGGCGTTTGTCCTTCACCAGCATGATCAGCGACGAGATCACGTTGAAGGCGGCGACCAGGATGATCATGCCGAGGACGATGAACATCGTGTCCTTCTGGATCTGCAGCACGGAGATCAA
>CAIRTN010000327.1 GCA_903881515.1 uncultured Rhodospirillales bacterium
AACGTTCTTTGGGGTGGAGAAGTGGTGGGGTGCGGTAGGGCACCCCACCCTACGGTGTAGAGTGTTGAATTGATGAAGTTTTTTTGGGTCCCTTTTTTACAAAAAAGGGACTGCTTGTTTTATCTTCGCTGTCTTGGGTATTCTGCTCCCTCTCTCAAGGAGCCGCGCGATGCTGTGGCCGATGTTTCGCCGAGGACCTTGTTCAGCCCCGTGACAGCGCGTTGCGGGGCGGGCCTGACGCCGGGATGTGGTCTGGTGCGGCTTGCCCGATTGGCATGACCTTTAGGCTTTGAGAGAACACCATGAGTTTGATGAATATTCGCGCGCTCGGCGTGGCTTCGCCGCGGGTGCTGTTTCGCGATCTCGACCTTGCCGTTGAGGCGGGGGATCGGGTTGGGCTGATTGCGGGCAATGGGGCGGGGAAGTCGACGCTGTTGCGGTGCATTGCCGGGCAGGCGGAGGCGACGA
Source organism: uncultured Rhodospirillales bacterium (assembly GCA_903881515.1). Taxonomy (GTDB): domain Bacteria; phylum Pseudomonadota; class Alphaproteobacteria; order Acetobacterales; family Acetobacteraceae; genus CAIRTN01. The sequence continues at coordinate 469 of CAIRTN010000327.1, forward strand.
CGGGGGAGATCACGCGGCGGCGCGGCCTGCGGGTGGGGTTTGTGGAGCAGGATGTGCCGGGGGCGCTGCTGGATCTGACGCTGGCCGAAGCGGTACGGCGGGCGCTGGCGCCTGAGGACCGGGAGGCGAATGGGTGGAAGGTCGGCCTGGTGCTGGACATGTTCGACACGCCCGACGCGATGCGGGGCCGCGCGCTGCGGGCGCTGTCGGGCGGGTGGCAGCGGCTGGCGCTGATTGCCAGGGCCTGGATCGGTGATCCGGATGTGCTGTTGCTGGATGAGCCGACCAACCATCTGGATCTGGAGCGGATGGCGGTGCTGGAGGATTGGATCCGCTATCAGACCGAGGGCGTGGCGATGGTGATCGCCAGCCATGACCGGGCGTTTCTGGATAATTGCACGACGCGGACGCTGTTCCTGCGCACCGATGTCTGCCGGGGATATGCGCATCCGTTCAGCCGGGCGCGGGACTTGCTGGCCGAGGACGATGCGGCGGCGGAGGCCAAATTGGCGAAGGAGGCCAAGGAGGCGGCGCGGCTGCGGAAGAATGCCGGGCAGTTGAAGAATGTGGGGATCAACAGCGGCAGCGACCTGCTGCTGAAGAAGGCCAAGTATCTGACCGAGCGGGCGGAGGCGATCGAGGAGGCGCTGAAGCCGGCGGAGCGGGTGCGGGCGGGGGAGATCAGGCTGTCGAACCGCGGCACCCACGCCAAGGTGCTGCTGTCGATCGACGATGTTGTGGTGTCGGCGCCGGATGGGGTGCGGCTGTTCGCCGCGGGGAAGCTGAAGATCTTCCAGGGCGACCGCATCGTGCTGACCGGGGCGAACGGGGTGGGCAAGTCGCAGTTCGTCCGCGTGCTGCGGCAGGCGTTGGGCGAGGGGGTGGCGGGGATCACCGCGAGCCCGACTTTGGTGCTGGGTTATGTGGATCAGCAGATGTCGCAGTTGCCGGCGGCGGAGACGGCGCATCAGTTCATCGCCGGGACGTTCGGGCTGGGCGATCAGCGCAGCGTCAGCCTGTTGGCCAGCGCGGGGTTCGATGTGCAGGCGCAGGGGCGGGCGATCGGGACGCTGTCACCGGGGCAGAAGGCGCGGCTGGGGCTGCTGGCGCTGCGGCTGGCGCAGCCGAATTTCTACCTGATGGATGAGCCGACCAACCATGTGGACATCGCCGGGCAGGAGCGGCTGGAGGCGGAGATCGTGACGCATGGCGCGACCTGCGTGCTGGTTTCGCACGACAGGGCGTTTGTGGCGGCGATGGCGACGCGCAATTGGGTGGTGGAGGCGGGACGGTTGCGGGAGGCGGATGCGGAAAATTGAGCGCGCGGCTGAAGCAAGCGAAGGAATGAAATTTTTTGCTTCTTTTTTATAAAAAAGAAGCTCTTTTTTGAAAAAAAAGAAGCAAAAAACTTTCATTCTTTGAACTTCGCTGGGCTTGGTTGTTTGGTTGCGAGGACCGGCGCGAAGAGGAAAAAAGAATGACCACAGAGGCACAGAGGACACAGAGGTAGGAAGGGAAGGGAGGCAGGGAATTTTTCTCGCTGTTTTCTTCTCTGTGTCGTCTGTGTCTCTGTGGTTTTTTCACTTTCTTGCTGCGGTTTCCGCACGGAAACCGGAACGAATTAAGGCGGAGTGCGCCAGGTGACGGTCGGGGCGGGCTGTGAAGCGCCGTGCTGGCCTTGCCTTCTGTTTTCCACCGCGTAAGAACCGGGGCATGGCATACGAAACCGGGCTGGTCGGTGAGCATCCCTCGATCGTTGAAACGCGCCGGCTGATCGCGCGGGTGGCGCGCAGCCCGGCGCGGACGGTTTTGCTTTATGGCGAGACCGGCACCGGCAAGGGCCTGGTCGCGCGCATGCTGCACCAGCAATCCGCGCGGGCGCAGCGCATTTTCATGGACGTGAACTGCGCGGCAATTCCGGAGAATTTGCTGGAGACCGAGTTGTTCGGCCATGAGCGTGGGTCGTTCACCGGCGCGTTGAGCAAGAAGATCGGCCTGGTGGAGGCGGCGGACAAGGGTACTGTGTTTCTCGACGAGATCCGCGAGATGTCGCCGGTGTTGCAGGCCAAGCTGCTGACGTTGCTGGACACGTCGACGTTTCGCCGGGTGGGCGATGTGAAGCCGATCCATGTCGATGTGCGGTTTGTCGCCTCCACCAACCAGATTCTGCTGTCGGAGGTGAAGGCGGGGAAGTTCCGCGAGGATTTGTATTACCGGCTGCAGGTTGTCGCCATCAACATTCCGGCGTTGCGCGAACGCGGCGATGACGTGTTCATCCTGGCCGAGCATTTCATGCGGCATTTCTCCGCCCGCTACGAACGGACGATCGCGGGTTTCGACCCCGAGGTGCGCGCCATTTTCCGCCGCTACCCCTGGCCCGGCAATGTTCGTGAGCTGGAGAACCTGATCGAGCGCATCTTCATCCTTGAAGACGATCCTTGCATCATGGTGCGCCATCTGCCGGCCCGCATTCTGCGCGACGCCGCCGAGGAGGCGCCTCGCGCGGCGTTGCCCGCGGGGTTCGATGCGGCGACCGAGGCGTTTCAGCAGGGGTTGATCCGCGACGCGCTGGCCAAGAGCGGCGGCGGGCTGGGGCAGGCCGCGGACCTGCTGGGGATTTCGCGTCATGCCCTGCGGCATCAGATGATCAAGCTGGGGATGCGTTGATTTCACGCGGCGGTGCGCGGGTTGTGCGCAGAGCAAGCAGTCCCTTTTTTGGAAAAAAGGGACCCAAAAAACTTTTGATCGTGGGCGAGCGGGCGGAGACGGGGTTTTTTGTGCGGGCGGGCTGGCTTGTCCGGTGGCACGGGGGATGCAAGTCACGGTGGCAGGACCGTAGAAAAACGAGGACCGGATGCAGACCGCACGGATCATTTGCCCCAATGGCCATCTCGGCTTCGCACCGCTGAAGCCGGAGAGTTTTGCCATCGGCGTCGCCACCGGCCCTGATTTCATCGCCGCCGACAGCGGCAGCGACGATGTCGGGCCGGGCCCGATCGGGTCTGACACCTGCACCAGCCCGCTTGCCTGGCAGACGCACGACCTTGAAGCCATGCTGCTGGCCGCGCGCGCCCGGGGAGTGCCGATGATCATCGGCTCGGCGGGGGATACCGGCACCAACAGCCGGGTCGATCTCTATGTCGGGCTGATCCGCGAGATCGCGGCCAAGCACAAGCTGGCCCCGTTCCGCCTGGGGTATTTCTATTCCGAGGTCGATCGCGAATACCTCCGCGCCAAGATCCGTGGCGGGGACCCGATCACCGGGCTGGAAGGCCGCGAGGCGCTGAGCGAAGCCGAGTTGGACGCCACCAGCCGGATTGTCGCCATGGCCGGCGTGCATCCGTTCCGCCGGCTGCTGGAGCAGGGCGCCGACGTGATCATCGGCGGGCGCAGCAGCGATTCGGCGATCTTCGCCGCGGCCGCGCTGCATCGCGGCCACACGGAGGCGCTGTCGTATTATCTGGGCAAGGTGCTGGAGTGCGCCTCATTCTGCGCCGAGCCCTATGGCGGCAAGGAAACCGTGCTGGGCGAGATCATCGATGGCGGCGTGCACGTCACCGCGATGCATCCGAACCAGCGCTGCACCGTCGCTTCGGTGGCGGGGCACGCGATGTATGAGCGGTCTAACCCGAACTACGAATTTGTCGCCGGCGGCATGCTCGACATGAGCCACTGCCACTACGAACAGATCTCGGAGAAGACCACTCGCGTCACCGGGCCGACCTTTGTGCCGATCGACCGGGTGCGGGTGAAGCTGGAAGGGGCGGCCAAGATCGGGGAGCGCTACGTTGGCATGGCCGCGGTGCGCGACCCCTATACGATCAAGCATATCGACGCGGTGATCGGCTGGGCGCGGCAGCAGGTGCGCGAGCGCTTCGGGGAGACCGGCTACGAACTGCATTACACAGTCTATGGCCGTGATGGTGTGATGGGACCGCTGGAGCCGGTGAAAACCCCGGCGCATGAGCTTTGCATCGTGGTGCAGGGCGTGGCGCCGACGAAGGAGATGGCGGAGGAGGTTTGCATCACCGGCACGCGGCAGATGTTCTATGCGCGGCTGCCTGAGGTGAAGGGTACTGCCGGGTCGGTGGCTTTTGTGCTCGATGAGGTGCTGCCCGCCAGTGCGGCCTATCGCTGGAGCGTCAACCACACGGTCGGCGTGGATGATCCGATGGAGTTGTTTCCGACCCACCTGATCGAGATCGGAGGCTGACATGCAGCTCCGCAAACTGCACGAACTCGCCAAGACCATCCGCAGCAAGAACGCCGGCGTCGACCGCATCACCTTCGACATCATCTTCCGCGACCGCTCGACCTATGACGCCGTGCGCCGCAGCGGCGCTTTGAGCCGGGAGGCGGTGCTGGCGCTTTACGGCCTGCCTGAATCGCGGCTGACGGATTTCGTCGAGTTCGACCCGGCCTATGCGATCAAGTTTACCATCGCGCGGCTGCGGCCCAGCGGCAGCCCTGGCGATTCCGATATTTTTGGCGCCCAGCAATATGCCCCGTTGCTGGATGTCGACGTGCCGATGCCTGACAACGAACCCCGCGACCCCGTGGTCTGACGCAGGGGAAGCGGGCATGATGCGGTGCAATGATTCCCAAGCCCCGCCGCCGCCGAGGTACGCTGACTGACGAAGACCGCTCGATCTGGGCGGCCTTTGCCCAGGTCGTCACCCGTCTCGACGGCCGCAAGCCGCCGCCGGCGCCTGCCGCCGTGCCGGAACCCGGGCCACAGCCGGTCACGCCGCCGCCACCGGCGAGAAAAGCGCCCGCCCGCCCGGTCGCCGTCGGTCAGGCCCCAGGTGGACTGGACAAGGCGACCTGGCAACGCTTGCGCGGCGGCAAGATGCAGCCGGAACGCACGCTCGACCTGCACGGCCGCACCGCCGAGCGCGCGCATCACGCCCTGCGCAGCTTCCTGCATCACGCCCAGGCCGAACACATCCGCTGCGTCGAAGTGATCACCGGCCGCGGGGCAGGGGAGGCGGGTGGCGTGCTGCGCCGCGAACTGCCGGAATGGCTGAACGCGGCGGATCTGCGCCCGATGATCCTCGCGGTCACCCACCCACACGCCCGCAACCTCGGCGCCGTCCGCATTCTGCTACGCCGCCTGCGTTAGGAAACACAAGATGGACCTCAGCAACGCCGAACGCGACCTGCAACAACGCGCCCGCGACTTCGCCGACCGCATCGTCCGCCCCCGCGCCGCTGCCATCGACACCTCCCGCGAATACCCGCACGACATCGTCGCCGCCCTCGTCGAAGCCGGTTTCATGGGTATGACCATCCCCGAGGACCAGGGCGGGCAGGGCCGCAGCTACCTCGATACGGTGCTGGTGATCGAGGAGATGGCCAAGGCCTGCACGGTGACTGCCCGCATTGTGGTCGAGGCCAATATGGGGGCGATTTCGGCGGTGATGGCATACGGTACCGCGGCACAGAAGCACCTCGCCGCTGGCCTGGTGCTGGCGGGCGACAAGCCGGCGATCTGCATCACTGAGCCCGAGGCTGGCTCGGATGCGACCGCCATGACCACGCGCGCCGATCGCCGCGGCGACCGCTGGGTTCTGAATGGCACCAAGCACTGGATCACCGGCGCCGGTGTTTCCAAGCTGCATCTGATCTTCGCCCACGCTTTCGACGCGGCCGGCCGCGACCTTGGCATCATGGGGTTCCTCACCGTCCGCCCGGCCGAAGGGCTGACGCTGGCGTATCGCGAGCCGACGCTTGGCCTGTGCGGCATGCCGGAGGGCAGGCTGGAACTGCGCGATCTGGAAGTGCCCGCCGAAATGGCGCTGGATGGCAGGCGTTTCGCCGACCTGATCAATGCCTATAACAGCCAGCGGGTTGGCGCCGGCACCGTGGCGATGGGGGTCGCGGCCGGTGCGCTTGAACACGCGCTCGCCTGGGTGAAACAGCGCGAGCAGTTCGGCCGGCCGATCGGTGAGTTCCAGGGGCTGCAATGGATGCTGGCCGATATGCAGACGCAACTGACCGCCGCCCGCCTGATGCTGCACGCTGCTGCCCGCTCGCGCGGGCCGGGCGGCAGCGCGTTCCCCGATCCGATGCTGGCCGCCCAGGCGAAGATCTTCGCCTCGGAAGCCGCGGTGAAGATCGTCAATGATGCGCTGCAACTGTTCGGTGCGCGCGGCTATTCGAAGGATTTGCCGCTGGAGCGGATGGCCCGCGACGTGCGGATGTTCACCATCGCCGGCGGCACGGCTCAGGTTCTGCGTACCCTGGTCGCCTCGCGCATGCTGGGCTGGAAACTGCCGCAGACCCGTTCATAAGACCGGTTCGGCGGCCGGCTCCATCATCTGCTTCTTCAGCAGTTCGCGGTATGGCCCGTCGCGCTGCGACAGCACATCCGGCGGCCCGTCATCGGCGATGTGGCCGTGGTCGAGCACGATGATCCGGTCGAAATTGCGCAGGGTCGAAAGCCGGTGCGCCACCGCGATCACGGTGCGGCCCTGCATCAGCTTGTCGAGTGCCGTCTGGATCAACTGCTCGCTCTCGCTGTCCAGCGCGCTGGTCGCCTCGTCCAGCAGCAGGATCGGCGCGTCTTTCAGGATCGCCCGCGCGATCGCCAGCCGCTGTCGCTGCCCGCCGGACAGGCGGGTGCCGCGATTGCCGACCATGGTGTGGAACCCGTCGGGCAGCTTCTCGATGAAGTCCCGGCAATTCGCCATCTCGGCGGCCCGGATCACATCGGCCTCCGAGGCATCCGGCCGCGCGTAGCGGATATTCTCCAGCGCGGTGCGGTTGAACAGCGAAATATCCTGCGGCACGATCGCCATCCCGGTGCGCAGGCTGTCCTGCGTCACTTTGCGGATATCCTGCCCGTCGATCAGGATCTCGCCGCCATCCACGTCATAGAACCGCTGCAACAGGCTGAGCACGGTCGACTTCCCAGCGCCCGACGCCCCCACCAGCCCGACACGCTGGCCGGGCTGGATGTGCAGCGTCAGATCGTCGAGGGTTTTCGCCCGGCCGGGATAGCCGAAGCGGACATGGTCGAAATCCACTCGGCCGGGGCCGGAAACCAGCGCGGTAGCATCGACCGCGTCCGGCAACTCGTGGGGGATCAGCAGCGCATCCAGCGCCTCGTCCAGCCGCGCGACGTGCTGCGTCAGATCCACCAGCGCCACCGCAAGATCGCGCGTGCCGTGCAGAATGGTGAACCCCAGCGAACAGATCAGCACCACATCGCCCGGCGTTGCCTGCCCGGCCAGCCACATCATCACCGCCCAGGCCAGCAGCCCCGCGGTGATCAGCACCGTCATCAGCGCATGCAACAGCCGCAGTTTTTCCAGATAGAGCAGGCTGCGGCGCCGGGCGCCCATCTCGACCGCGATTTCCGCGTCGATCCGCTTGTGCTCGCGCCAGGTGGCGCCGAAGGCGCGCACCACATGCATGTTGGAGATCACATCGACCAGCGCGCCATCGACCCCGGCCGCTTTGCCGGCATAGTCGCGATGGATCGGCGTGCCGCGCCCGGCGAGCCAGAAGATCACCAGCGCCATCGACAGCGCCACGCCCGCGAGGCTTGCCGCCATCACCGGATTGACCGAGGCGATCAGCCCGATGGCGACGCATACCGCAAGGCAGGGCGGCAGCACGTTCCACGAGGCGGTGTTCTCGGTCTGGAACACTGCGTTGGAGGTCGCCGTGATCCGGCTGGACAGCGTGCCCGGCATCCGATCGGCAAAGTAGCTCGGCGCGTGGCCGGCCAGATGCAGGAACAGATCGCTGCGCAGATCGCCGGTCACCCGCACGAACACGTGGGCCGCCACCCAGCCGCCGATGCGCCAGGTGAAATTATCGGCCGTGATCAGCGCGCACAGCACGGCAAACGCCATCCATACCGCATCGGCCGCCCCCTGCGGCCCGTGCGAGATCACGTCGATCAGCCGCTTCAGCCCCCATTGGGTGAACACCGAGCAGAACACCGCGACCACCACCGAGGCGAGCACGACGGAATGCCCCAGCGCGTGGCGGCGCACGTAGGAACCGAGGAAGGCCAGAGGATGGCCCCGGTAGCGGGTAATGGCGGCAGAAGGGATCACGGGCAGGCGCTCCGCGCAGGCAGGAATTGGCTGCCACGCAATTTCACTCAGCATTACGGCGTTTTCCAGGCCAAACCATCGTGTTACGCAGTGCTTTATGGAAACGCCGCTCCGTATTGCCCAGATCGCCCCGCTGTTCGAAGCCGTGCCGCCGCGCAAATACGGCGGCACCGAGCGTGTGGTGCACTGGCTGACCGAGGCGCTGGTGGCCATGGGCCACGACGTGACCCTGTTCGCCACCGCCGAAAGCCAGACCTCGGCGAAGCTGGCGCCGATGCGCGATCACGCCGAGCGCTTCGCGCGCAACTTCGAATACAACAACGCGCCCTATGCCGCGATGATCGAGCAGGTCGCGCGGCGGGCACATGATTTCGATGTGCTGCATTTCCACATCGATTTTCACCCGTTCTCGGTGTTCACCCGCCTGGGCGTGCCGTTCCTGACAACGCTGCACGGCCGGATGGACCAGGGCTGGATTCCCGGCATCTACAACCTGTTCCCGCAAGTGCCGCTGGTGTCTATCTCCGACAGCCAACGCCGGCCGATGCCCGATCTGGGTTGGGCCGGCACCGTGCTGCATGGCATGCCGGCCGATATCCTGCGCCCGGCGGGGGATGGGACCGGCGGGTATTTCGCCTTCCTCGGCCGGATTTCCCCCGAAAAGGGCATCGAGCCGGCGATTGCGATCGCGAGGGCCTGCGGCATGAAGCTGAAGGTCGCTGCCAAGATCGGCGAGGAGGATCTGCCGTACTATCAGCAGGTCGTCGCCCCGCTGCTGGGCAGCGATGCGGTGGAGTATGTCGGCGAGATCGATGACAGCCAGAAGTCGGAATTCCTGTCCAATGCCGCGGCCCTGCTGTTCCCGATCGACTGGCCGGAGCCGTTTGGGCTGGTGATGATCGAGGCGATGGCCTGCGGCTGCCCAGTGATTGCGCGCCGGCGCGGCAGTGTGCCGGAGGTGATCGAGCACGGGCTGACCGGCTTCATCGTCGAGGATACCGACGAGGCGATCGCCGCCTGCGCCCGGCTGTCCGACCTGAGCCGGCCCGGCATCCGCGCGCGCTTCGAGCAGCGCTGGACCTCGCGGCGGATGGCCGATGATTACGTCACAATCTACCGCCGTCTCGCCGCCAATTCGCCATCATCGGCCGTCAGAAGCTGAACTTACTGCACCGAGAAGGAACGACCATGCGTATCGCCCAGATTGCCCCGCTGTTCGAAGCCGTGCCCCCCAAGCTCTATGGCGGGACCGAGCGCGTTGTGCATTGGGTGACCGAGGCGCTGGTGGAGATGGGCCACGACGTCACGCTGTTCGCCTCGGGCGACAGCGAGACCTCGGCGAAGCTCGACGCGGTGTGGCCGCAGGCGCTGCGGCTGTCGCCGATCGCCGACTGGGTGGCGACCTACGCGCTGCTGATCGAGCATGTGGCGCAGCGCGCGCATGATTTCGACGTGTTGCATTTCCATATCGACTACTGGCCGAACTCGGTGTTCACCCGTCTCGGGGTGCCGTTCGTGACCACGCTGCATGGCCGGCTCGACCTGCATGAGTTCCACGAGGTCTACAAGCGCTTCCCCACCGTGCCGGTGGTGTCGATCTCCGACAACCAGCGCAAGCCGATCCAGGAGATCGGCTGGGCCGGCACCGTCTATCACGGTATGCCGGCCGACCTGCTGCGCCCGCTGCCCGACGGCGGCACCAATGATTATTTCGCTTTCCTCGGCCGCATCTCGCCGGAGAAGCGGGTAGATCGCGCCATCGAGATCGCGGGCGCCACCGGCACCACGCTGAAGATCGCCGCCAAGGTCGACCGGGCGGACGCCGAGTATTTCGCCAACGAGATTGAGCACCTCTTCAAGCTGCCGCATGTCGATTATATCGGCGAAATCAACGACGCGCAGAAATCCGCCTTCCTCGGCAATGCCAAGGCGCTGCTGGTGCCGATCGACTGGGAGGAGCCGTTTGGCCTGGTGATGATCGAGGCGATGGCCTGCGGCACGCCGGTGATCGCGTTCCGCCGCGGCAGTGTGCCCGAGGTGATCGACGACGGCGTCACGGGCTTCATCGTCGACAGCATGGAGGAGGCGATCGCCGCCACCCGCCGGCTGGGCGAGATCGACCGCGCCGGTGTGCGCCGCCGCTTCGAGGAACGTTTCACCAACCATCGGATGGCCGCGGATTACCTGAATATCTATCAGCGGCTGATCGACGCGAAGCGCTGAACCACTGCCCTAGGGTGTTGTTTTTGAGACGTCGGGCATATAAGCCTTGCTCAATCGACGCTGTCGAAAACGCAACCTGGGGTAAATGCGGCCATGCCAACGTCAAAGGATCAAGCGACCGCCAGCGCTTGGCGTGAAGCCACGGGCCCGTTGAAGGGGCTGCGCGTGCTGGACCTCACGCGCGTGCTGGCCGGGCCGACCTGCACCCAGATGCTGGGCGATCTGGGCGCCGAGGTGATCAAGATCGAGCGTCCCGGCGCCGGCGACGACACCCGCGGCTTCGCGCCGCCGACGATGCCGGGCACCTCGGAAAGCGCCTATTTCGTCGGCGTGAACCGCAACAAGCGCTCGGTAACCGTCGACATCGCGGTGCCTGAGGGCCAGGCGATCATTCGGCGCATGCTGGAGGATTGCGACATCCTGGTGGAGAACTTCAAGGTCGGCGCGCTGGCGAAATACGGCCTGGGCTATGACGAGCTGAAGGCCGATTTCCCTTCGCTGATCTATTGCTCGATCACCGGTTTCGGCCAGACCGGGCCCTACGCGCCGCGCCCGGGCTATGACAGCCTGATCCAGGCGATGGGCGGGGTGATGAGCCTGACCGGCGAGCCCGACGGCCTGCCGCAGAAAGTGGGCGTGCCGGTGGCTGACCTGTTCGCCGGGCTGTATGGCTGCATCGGCATCCTGGCGGCGCTGCGTCATCGCGAGCGCACCGGGCAGGGCCAGCAGATCGATATCGGCATGCTCGACACCCATGTCGCCTGGCTCGCCAACCAGGGGATGAATTATCTGGCCACCGGCGAGAACCCGCCGCGGCTGGGCAATCAGCACCCGAACATCGTGCCGTATCAGGTGTTCCCGACCCAGGACGGCCATATCGTGCTGTCGGTCGGCAACGACCCGACGTTCAAACGGTTCTGCGAGAACACCGGGCTGCGGCATCTGCTGAGCGATGAACGCTTCGCCACCAACGCGGCGCGCGTCACCAACCGCCAGCTGGTGACCGACACGCTGACCCCGGTGATGCAGTCGCAGACCACGCTGGCCTGGGTGGAGAAGCTGGAGGCGCTGAAGATCGGCTGCGGCCCGATCAACAAGCTGTCAGAGGTGTTCGCCGACCCGCATGTGCAGGCACGCGGCATGCTGGTGGAGATGCAGCACGCCTCGGGCGAGACGGTGAAGGTGATCGCCAACCCGGTGCGGCTGTCGGCCACGCCGGCGGATTACCGCTTTGCCCCGCCGGTGCTGGGCCAGCACACCGAGGAGGTGGTGATGGACCTGCTGGGCTATTCCGAGGAAGAGTTCGCCGCGCTGCGGGCGAAGGGCGTGGTCTAGCTCCCGGGCGCGCGGACGCGCCGGTCGGAGAATTCTCCGGCCAGCGCGGCTGCGAAACGGGCGGCCACGGCGCGGAAGCCGGCCGGGTTTGGATGCAGTTCGTTGGCCCAGGCGTCGGGATTGTCGCCCAGCACGCCTTTGGTCGGCACCACTTTGACAGTGTCAGAGGCAAGGCCGTCCAACACTGTGCCGAAGCGGTCGAGCATCATGCGCACGATGGCGCGGCCGCGGGTGAGTTGTGCGGGCGAGGTGTCGGTCATCCAGCCGCGGTCGTGCAGCGAGGGATACAGCCACGGCCCAAGCCCGGCCCAGTCCACGCCCTTGCCGGTCGGCCAGGCATAATCGTAGCCGTGCACGAAGATCTTGGCATTCGGCACCACCGCGTCGCGCAGCGCGATGAGGTCGCGATAGCCGTAGGCGACGATCGCCAGGATATTGTCGAAAACCGGGCTCAGCGCCTGCTCCGGCGCCATGTCGGGGCTGCCCTCGGCCAGCCAGAAGCGGAACAGGTCGCCGGCGAAATCGTCGCCGCCGCCGGAGAACAGGATGGCATCGACCGGCGCCTTCTGCTGGGTCAGCGCCCGGATCAGCCGGTTGCGCTTGGTCACCCCCAGCACCTCGGTGGTGGGGTCGCCGGCGACGGCGAGGTTGAGCATCACCGTGCCGTCGGCCAGCTGGTCACGCAGTTCGGCGATGGTGTCGGTGGTGCCGAACGGGATGTTGCCGGTGAGCGGATAGTTGAACCAGGAATCGCCGGTGGCGACGATCACCAAAGGCGCTGGGTCCGTTGCGTCGCGGTCGTCGAGGTCGCGCAGGAACTGGTCGAGCCTGAGATCGAGGCTGCTGGACACCCGCTGCTGTGCCGCGCCGCCATGGCCCTGTTCACCGGCATTGCCTTCGCCCATCGCTGCCTCCCGAATTGCCGCGAAACGATATAAGCGAAACGATGCCGGCTCAACGTCACGTTTTGGTTTATGCAAAACAGTCCAGCAGGTCGTTCGCCGCGCGGTCCGCATCGCCCACGGCGCGCAATGCGAAGCGGCGGCAGATCGTCGCCACCACAGAGGCGTGCGAGTACTGACGGTGCGACACGTAGCCGCGCCGGGCCCGTCCGCCCATTACGAGGCAGGGCACCCGAAAACCCAGCCGCACCGGGCCGTCGCTGGCCAGCCCGGCATGCGGCGGGACGACATGGTCGTTGAAGCCGCCCCATTCGTCCCAGACGATCACCACGGCGGTGGTCGGCCAGAGCGGCGAGGCGCGCAGCGCGTCGACCAGCCGCGCGGTCCAGGCCTCGCCGCGCGCCACGCTGTAGGGCGGGTGCTCGCTGTCGGCGAGCGAGGATGTCACCCATGACACCGCCGGCAAGGTGCCGGAAGCGGCGTCGGCGATGAACTGCTCCACCGGTGCCAGGCGCCCCGGCGCCATCGCGGCGCGGAACATAGAGACCAGGGCAATGCCGCCATTATAGTTGCGCCATGACACGCCGCCGGCGTTCAGCCGGTCGAGCACGCTGGGGATGTCGAACCGGCCTTCCAGCCGGCCGGACGGATTGTCCAGTTCCGGCGCCTCGGCGCCCATCAGGGCGAAATAGTTCGGCACCGAGGGGGCGAGCAGTTCGGCGAAATAGCGGTCGCACAGGGTGAATTCCCGCGCCCAGGCCCAGTAGCTGGGCAGCCTGTCTTCGCTGTAGCGGCAGTAGCCGGGCAGCGACTGGTCGGCCTTGCGGCGCACCACCGGGCCGGCGAGGGCCGCGGCGCGGTTATGCGGCGGATCGGGGACATGGTCGGGGCAGGGGGGATCGCCGCTCTGCCCGTCGGCGCCGGGGAAGCCGGCGAAGTAGTTATCGAAGCTGTGGTTCTCGCGCAGGACCACCACCAGCCGCTCGAACGGCGGCGCGGCGGCGCGTGCGGCAAACGGCAGCCCGGCCGCCGTGGCCAGCACGGCGCGGCGGCTCAGTTTCATTCGCCGCGCCCGCGCAGAAAGGCGGCGAAGGCCGACAGCGTGATGTCGGAGACGTGATGCTCGATGCCTTCGGCGTCCTGTTCGGCGGCTTCCACCGGCACGCCGATCGCCTCCAGCACGCGTACCACCAGCAGATGCCGCGCCTTGACGCGGGCAGCGAGGGCCTGGCCGAGTTCGGTCAGGAACACGCCGCGATAGGGCTTCGAGGTCGCCAGCCCCTCGCGCTTCAGCCGGGCGATGGTCTTGATGGCGGTCGCGTGCGACACGCCGAGGCGCCGCGCGATGTCGGTCGGCCGCGCCTCGCCGCCGGCGGCGATCAGGTCGGCGATCAGCTCGGCATAATCCTCCAGCAGGGCGGTGGATTGCGCGGTGCGCGCCTTGCCGAACCGGCGCGCCTGGGTGGGCTCAGCGGGCAGTTCGGTCGGGGGGGGGGAGAGGCGGGTCCGGGGCACGCCCGACTCCTGGTGTGATGTGGGCGGACCTTGGCGGAAGCGACCAGCGGATTCAACCGCGACATTTTCGTGAAAACTTGAAAACGACGCTTGCGATCATAAATCCTATGATGGAAAGTGTACCCAAGGCTACATCTTGAAGCCTTAGCACCCAGGGGACCCGGCAGGCATGGCGGCATGAGCGAGGCAACGCTGAACGATCCCAAGCTTCCACCCGGCGGCATGACCGCACGGACCGTTCAGGCCGGCCTCGCTGCATTGGCGGGCGAACGCAGGGGATTGCGCGCGTTTCTGCCCTTCGCTGGCCCGGCGGTGATCGCCTCGGTCGCCTATATGGACCCCGGAAATTTCGCCACCAACATCCAGGCCGGGGCGAAATACGGTTACGGCCTGCTTTGGGTGGTGCTGGCGGCGAACCTGATGGCGATGCTGTTCCAGGCATTGTCGGCGAAATTCGGCATCGTCACTGGCATGAGTCTGGCCGAAGGCTGCCGGAAGCATTTTCCGCGCCCGGTGGTGTGGGCGATGTGGATCGTCTCGGAAATTGCCGCGATGGCGACCGATCTGGCCGAGTTTCTGGGCGCCAGCATCGGGCTGTCGCTGTTGCTCGGCGTGCCGTTGATCTGGGGGCTGCTGCTCACCGCGATCGGCACCTACGCCATCCTGACGCTGCAGCAGCGCGGGTTCCGGCCGATGGAAATCGCCATTGCCAGCTTCGTCGGCGTGATCGGGCTGGCCTATATCGCCGAGTTGCTGTTCGCGCCGCCGGACTGGGGGCAGGCGGTGCGCGGCACGCTGGTGCCGCATCTGGCCGATAGTGGCGCGGTGATGCTGGCCGTGGGGATCATCGGCGCCACCGTGATGCCGCACGCGATCTACCTGCACTCGGCGTTGACCAAGGACCGCATGCCGGCGGTTGATGACAGCGAAAAGCGGCTTGTGCTGCGCTGGTCCAACCGGGAGGTGTTGCTTGCGCTCAGCATCGCCGGGTTGATCAACATGGCGATGGTCTGCATGGCCGCCAGCGCGTTCAACACCGGGCATCAGGAGGTCGCCGAGATCGAGACGGCGTATCATACGCTGGTGCCGCTGCTCGGCGCGGGCGCGGCCTCGGTGTTCATGATCTCGCTGCTGGCGTCCGGATTCTCCTCCTCGGTGGTGGGCACCATGGCGGGGCAGGGGATCATGCAGGATTTCGTGGCGTTCCGGATTCCGCTGTGGCTGCGCCGGTTGATCACCATGGCGCCGTCGTTTGTCGTCGTGGCGCTTGGCTATAATGCCACTGATAGCCTGATCGCCAGCCAGGTGGTGCTCAGCCTTGCCTTGCCGGTGCCGATGATCGCGCTGCTGTTGCTGACGCGGCGGCGGGACCTGATGGGCGATTTCGCCAGCGGGCTTGGTTTGCAGGCCGCTGCCTGGGGCGCGGCGCTGGTGGTGCTGGCGTTGAACTCCCTGCTGCTGCTGGATACGATCGGTATCGATCTGCCGTTCGGAGGCTGAGATGCGCCGCTTATTGCTGGTTCTGCTGCTGCTGACCGGCGTGGCACGGGCGGAACCGGTCGCCATTCCCGGACCCAATGGAATTACCCTCAAGGCTGAATTCTTTCGCCCGGCGGGCGTTGGCACCGCCGTAGCGGTGGTCGCGCTGCATGGCTGCGGAGGGCCGTTTCCGGCGCGCGATACGCAATGGCGCGAGGCGTTGCTGGCCGCCGGGCATCCGGTGTTGTTCCCCGATAGCTTCGGCTCGCGCGGCCTGGGCTCGCAGTGCCGCGAGCGGCATCGTGTGGCGTCCTCCAACGGGCTGCGCCGGCTGGACGCGATCGCGGCGGCGCAATGGTTGTCGGCCCAGCCGGGTATCGCCTCCGGTGTCGTGCTGCTCGGCTGGTCTGACGGCGCGAGCACCACGCTTGCCGCAGCGCGAACTGCACCAGATCTACCCAGAGGGCTGTTCCGCGGCTTCGTTGCGTTCTATCCCGGCTGCGCGGTACTGCGGACGCGCTCCTATGCTCCGGCCGGGCCTCTATTGATGCTGCATGGCGAGGCCGATGACTGGACGCCGTTCATTCCCTGTCGCGATGCGGTGACGATGATGGCCTCGCCGCTGATCCGCCAGCACAGCTATCCCGGCGCTTATCATGACTTCGACGCGCCGGGACCGGTGCGGCTGATGCATAATATTCCGTCGAGCCAGAATGCGGATCTTAGCGTTCATGTGGGCGGAAATCTGGAGGCTCGGGCGGATGCGTTAGCAAGGGTTCAAGCATATATTAAGGAACTTAAGCCCGGATTTCCCGGATGAGTGCGGATTTCCTTGTACAGGAGGGCCGAATCTGGCATGAATATCAGTGTGTTGTGGGCGATGAGGAATCGCGAGGATGGAACACCCAACGGGTGAAGCTGATGTCGGGTCTCTGCGGGTCG